>NZ_QLYT01000034.1:0-153720 GCF_003269305.1 Paenibacillus sp. MDMC362 | reverse complement strand
ATCAGTTCCACTGATAACTCATAAATTCTATATCTAACACGAAGCGAATCAGGAAGTAGCTCGGCATCGAATCTTGAATTCAGCCGGGCCTTCCAGTGCTCACGTACCCAAAACGTACGCTCCGCTTCTCAGTCCCTAGCTTCATCCAACTGAAAATCGACCTTTTTGAACACGCACTTTAAGTATTTCAGTCCATCTGCAAGAGTGCGGCCCTCTAACAAGTGATTCTTTGAAAACCCCATTGCTTACAATCCCATCATTATAAGTTTTACAAACCTTTCCTCTTTTTATCCAAAGTCCGGTCATTTTGTTTGAATCCTTGCCATGATGTTTTTTCCGGCATGGAAAAGAGGTACAATAAGAGGATAAGGAGGCGAGATAAACCCATGAAAATTACATTTATTGAACCAACCCCGAGCCCGAACTCCATGATGCTTCGTCTTGACGAAACGCTGGAGCCCGGGATTCGAAGAACATATACACTGGATAACGAACGGTCGGCTCCCCCTTGGATCAGGCAGCTGCTCCATATCCCGGGCGTAAAGAGCGTTTTTCATACCCTTGATTTCATCGCGCTTGACCGCAAGGGCAACGCCGATTGGCCTTCCATTCTAGGCGCCGTTCAGGAAATATTCGGTCAGGAGGGGCTTGCCGCCGGGCTCCAAGAAAATGCGGAGGATTTTGCTTTTGGTGAGGCTCAAGTGTTCGTCCAGTATTTTCGGAATATACCGATGCAAATCCGTGTTAAAAGCGGGAATCAGGAAGAACGCATCGGTCTGTCGGAGCGCTTCGCCAAAGCGGTTGCCGCCGTCGGAACCACAACGCTCATCAAGGAGCGCAAGCTCAAGGAGTACGGCGTGCGCTACGGCCAGCTGGAAGGCATCGCCCTTGACGTAGAGCAGGAGCTTGAAGCTGCCTTCCCGCAGGAGCGCCTCGATAAGGTCGTTGCCCAGGCGATTGCCCACGGTGCCAGCGACGAGGATTTCGTCGAGCAGCGCCGAAAGCTGACCGACGAGGAAACAGAAGCCGCGCTGCAGGATGAGGACTGGCGCGTCCGTTATGCCGCGCTGGATGCACTGGAGCCAACGGAGAAACACATTCCGCTTCTCCGCCAAGCGCTTCGGGATCCGAAGATGCAGATCCGCCGGCTCGTCGTTGTGTACTTGGGCGATCTGCGCACCCCTGAAGCGATGGAGCTCCTGTATGAAGCCATGCGCGACGAAACACCGGCCGTTCGCCGTACCGCAGGCGATACGCTGTCCGATATCGGCGATGCTGCCGCTACCCCGGTCATGATCGAATCGCTCAAAGACAGCAGCAAGATCGTTCGCTGGCGTGCAGCCCGCTTCCTGTATGAAGTAGGCACTGAGGAAGCCCGCTCCGCTCTGGAGGAGGCTGCCAATGATCCGGAATTCGAGGTTAGTCTGCAGGCACGAATGGCACTGGAGCGCATCGAATCCGGCGAAGAAGCAGCCGGAACCGTATGGCAGCAAATGGCCAAACGGAATCAATCGTAATTGCATCTGCGGGACTGCCTTAGAACCGTAAAATTTAACCATTGCTTCTAACATGGAATGTGATTTATACTAGGACTCTCTTGTTAGAATTGAATATACAGATAGCCTCATCATTCCAAGATGAGGTAGAGGTTGCAGACATGATCAGTAGTTGTGCCGAGGCGAAGAGAAGCCGGTGAAGCACAGTGAAAGGCATGAATGCCGAAGTGCAGGGTATACTCTTGTATCCTGTGCTGGGGCCGTTGTCGAAAGAGACGGAACTGTCACGGGGATTTCCCCGTGTTGTGCTATCTTCATGGAGGGTATGATGCGGATACGATAAAGACCGCAGGTATAGGACCTGCGGTCTTTTTGTTCTAACAGGGTATATTGTAAATATCATTTCTTAATGTATAGAAGGAGTGTTCGATCTTGAATCGTAAAAAAGCACCGGCTGCTTCGCTAAAGCAGAGCTTTAAAGCCCGTCATATGACCATGATCGCCCTTGGCGGATCGATCGGTACCGGCCTCTTCCTGGCAAGCGGAACGGCCATCGCCTCTGCCGGCCCGGGCGGAGCGCTTATCGCCTATGCCGCGGTTGGCCTCATGGTTTACTTTCTGATGACCAGCCTGGGCGAACTCGCTACGTATCTTCCGGATTCCGGCTCATTCAGCACCTACGCCTCCCGGTTTGTCAGCCCCGCCTTCGGATTTGCCGTCGGCTGGAACTTCTGGTACAACTGGGCCGTTACCATCGCCGCCGAACTCGCAGCGGCGACGGTTATTATTAAATTCTGGTTCCCGGACAGCCCGTCATTTCTGTGGAGTCTTCTGTTCCTGGCGATTATGTTCGGCTTAAACGTTCTATCCGCCAAAGGATACGGCGAATCGGAATATTGGTTTGCTATCATTAAGGTGGCAACCGTCATTATCTTCCTCGTCATCGGGGTCATGATGATCTTCGGTATTCTTGGCGGTGAAGCCGTTGGATTCACCAACTTTAGTCTAGGCGACGGGCCGGTACACGGCGGGTTCTTCGCGCTGGTCGGCGTGTTTATGGCAGCAGGCTTCTCCTTCCAGGGAACCGAGCTGATCGGGGTCGCGGCCGGCGAGAGCGAAAATCCGAGAAAACATGTGCCCAAAGCCATTCGTCAAGTTTTCTGGCGCATCCTGATTTTCTATATTTTCGCTATTTTTGTTATCGGCATGCTGATTCCTTACACCCATCCGAGCTTGCTTCAATCCGGGGTCGACAATATCGGCGTCAGCCCATTCACCTTGGTGTTTGAGAAAGCCGGCCTTGCGTTTGCGGCTTCCGTAATGAATGCGGTCATTCTCAGCTCCGTGCTGTCGGCTGGCAACTCCGGGATGTATGCCTCGACTCGCGTCCTGTATGCCATGGCGAAGCAGGGAATGGCTCCGAGATGGCTGAGCCGGCTGAACAGCCGCGGCGTACCGGTTGCGGCTCTAATCGTAACCTCCGCCGTAGGCATGCTGGCCTTCCTGGCGTCCTTCTTCGGCGATGGCGTAGTCTACGTGTGGCTCCTGAATGCCTCCGGAATGTGCGGATTTATTAACTGGCTGGCCATTGCCGTGAGTCATTATCGCTTCCGCAAAGCTTATGTCGCCCAAGGTAAAGACCTGAAGGAGCTGCCGTTCCGTGCACGCTGGTTCCCCTTCGGTCCCATCTTCGCCTTCCTGCTCTGTCTTGTTGCCATTATCGGTCAAGGCAATTTCAGCGGGGAGATCGATTGGTTAACGATCATTGCCACTTATGTCAGCATTCCGTTGTTCCTCTCCATCTGGTTCGGCTACCGCTTGATTAGGAAGAGCCGCCTCGTGCCGTTGGACGAGTGCGATTTGAGCACGAATGTTAAATAAGTTAAACCGGGACATACCAAAAGCAGCTTCCCTCCCATACTTGGGAACGGAAGCTGCTTTTTTTGGGGATACGGACACATTACCAAATGATCTGCACTCTCAGATCACCGGTGTTCTCAAACGCATGATGATAGTATTTGATGGAGCCGAGATTGCTCTTCATCTGCACTTGCTGGAGCACACTTACAAGCTCTCGCTCGCTGCCGTCAAACCGGAACACCAGCTTCTGGCTGCCTTCGGCCTTAGCAGCTTTAACCAGTGGTTGGAGCTGTGTGTAGGAGCTAACGATGGAACGGGCATCATAGAGCTGATATTCCAAATCCCGCTTCAATTGTTCGTATACTTCGGTTCTCGAACGATCCTTCGCAGCTAGCCCGGCCAGCGTGTTGCGGTAAAGCGTGCTCGCCTTCGGATAGGATTTCACCCAGGTATGATCGCGGCCCATCTGTTCATCCGTACGGAGATAGTACGTATAGGATACCTCGTTGTCGCGATCCGGCACCGGATCGTTCCACGTCGTGTCCAGATGGTACCATTTTCCGTCCAGAAGAACCAGATTCCATGCATGAAGCTGGCCCTTCGGATTATCGGAGGCATAAGCCGTGCCCTCTACAATTTTGTTCTGGATCCCTGCTCCCTTTAGCAGTTTATGCGTTAATAGGGAATAACCCTGGCATACCGTGCTTCCGGTGTAGAGTCCGTCATAGGCCGTATATTTCGTAAGCGTGGTATCATACTTCAAGTTCCGGACAACCCAATCGTGGATGGCTTTCACCTTCTCATGATCATTCATGCCCGGCTTGATGATCTGCTTCAAAATGTTGTCGGCATTTTGGTTCACGTAATTCGTCTGCTCCGCAGTCTCGCGGTAACTCAACCGAACGGTAACATTGGCGGAACTGGATGTCCCACGATAGTCGTAACTATAACTAGCGATGGTGTAGTGAATATAAGGATCACTGGCCATCGCCTGATCAAGTGCATCTTTAAGCTGCGATTTCAGCGATTGGGTCTCCCCCTGGTAAACAAAACGCACCGTCGATTGCCTGTCGCTCATCGCTGTCAGCAGTTTCTGTTGAATCCCATTGACCGACTTCACGACCGCTTTGTTGGAGGTTGCATAGACATCACTGAGATTAGCTGGTTCAGGTACTGCTGCAACGGTTACCGCCAAAGACCCTATGAACAGTAATTTAACGATTGTTCCTCGGCTTCGTTTCATCGGTACACCCGCCCTTCATCTTCCTCATCCGTATGCACCATTATTGTAACACATAACATCAGGGCTTAAGGGTTCTAGTTTTGTCGACCGGGCACGAATATCAAATGCTACCAATAAAATGAGGACAGGAAAGAATCGCTGCGTCCCGCCAGCTTCGACATGCGGACGAGTACCTCTGCAGCTTCCGCTCGCGTCACCTCGCGCTCCGGCAAGAACTTGCCATCGACCGCCGGGAGAAGCCCCAGCTTGAGGGCGATCAGGGCTGCGCCTTTGTTAGTGATGGCGTCGACATCCGATATTCCCTGCACATCGGTTGGAAGGATAAAGGCTTTGGACAGCTTCTCGTAATTCAGAATACGGGTCAGCGAGCTTGCCAATTCATCCCTTGTCAGCTTACGGTCCAACTGCAGCGGGCTTTCCGGATCATAAGGAATCCAGTTCTGTCCGATCAGCACCTGAATGGCCTGATAATACGGATGATCCGGCTGCAAACCCGCGTATGGATCCATGGTAGATCTTCCATACACCTGCTCGTAGGACGGACTCACCGAAGCCGCCACCAGCTGATACCATTCGCCAAGGGTAATTTGGCGATCCGGATATACCTTTCCGTCCTTGTCCGGAACCAACACCCGATATTTCACCAGCTCCTTAAGAGCCGCTTCCGCAACATGTCCCGCCGCATCGGTAACCGCCGGAATATCCTTGCGGCTCATCTCCGGGGTAATATCGCGCCATTCCCCGCTCTTGGCATCAAGCGGTACCGCAATGCCGCCATAAACCGCCTTTTTGTGTGTCGGATAATAAATCAGCTTAATGAAAGGCTTCATAATCTCATTGCCATTCGTTGCATAACCGCCGTAGTAACCGTATTTCAGCTTCAGCCCAATTTCCTCCAGATATTTGGCTCTTGCCTGCTCCGCACTGACGGCCGGCTTTGCATCCGTTGGCAGCTTGGACAGGACAGCTTCGGAATTCACACTAAAGCCCTGGATTTGCCCGTCGGCCTCAATCGTGAGGTTCAGGGAATCACCCATGACGCGAATATCACCGATGTAACGCTGAAATGAAAATTGATAGTTAAGGGTTTTAGTGTCTTTGCCCATTTTATCAACCGATGCCAGCTTCCATTCCTCGGCAGCATTCGGCACCAGCTTGCTAACCGTCTCGAATGCGAGATCCTGCGCAGCCTGCTGCGAAATCGGGCTCTTCACTTCCGGAGCATCGGTCCGGTCAAAACGATATCGGTTGTAGGAGTAAATCTGTCCGGTCTTGGCGTCCACCTCTGCGGATACCATCTCCCCTCCGCCCATGGCGGAAAGATGGTTCTCGCCCCATCTTATATTCCACGTCTTGATCTCATTATTGTTCCATCTGGTACCCAGTGACTTGGATTCTGTCTTCAAGCCGGACGGGAGTTTGATCTGCGATTCCACCCATCTGGCCGCTGCGTCTCCGCCAGCGAATGGAGCCGTGATTGGCTTGAAGATCTCTTTGGACGACGGAATCGTGCCATTCTCAATCGAAGTAAACTCACTTTCTTCCCCAGTAAAACTAATGAACTTGCCTGTATTCGCATCCAGTGAATTCGCTGATTGATCATTAGGTATGTAACCTAAGAAATAATTGCCTTTGGCGTTGTTATATAAATGATCAGGGACATAAGCCAAGGAGACCTGGAACTGATCCTCAAACAATTTACGGATGGAGGCCTCATTCAATTTCGGTGTGGATGAAGGAAACTCTTCATTGACTTGATTGCGGGAATAGTTAATGGTATTGCCCTGTCCGTCCAGCGTGATCGAAATGCTGTTCACATCCGATTCAATTCCGTTCACCGAGGTCTGGAAATAAAAATCAAACCGCGGCGGACTGAATAGCGCCGTCTGCATCCCGAGATAAGCCTCATTCTCCTTAAGCTCGCTGGCCTTCAGATCCGATACATGGCTGCCGATCCATTTCAGCGCCTTCTCCTTGGCTGCTTCACGGGTTATCACCGGTTTGTCGCTGCCTTGGCTCAACAAGGAACGAGGGATATAAATGTTAATAAGTTCACCCGTGACCGCATTGACCTGGGCATTAAAGCCGGAGCTTGAGTTCCCTTTAGTCAACACCATTTGCAGATCCCAAGCAAGCGCGCTCGATCTCATGCCATCATTCTCCAAGAACTGCACATTCGATACGTTCACGTTCTTTAGCTCCGGGAAAGCCTTCTTGATGATGTCTTCCGCCTGCTTGGACGAAATTTTAGCACCCTTCGGTATTTCGTTATCCGTTACGCTTTCCGAACCGGCGTTATCGCTGCTAGTCACGGCAGTTACCGTATCAGATACAGCGACTCCGCTGCCCGGAACGGAATTGTCTCCCCATACCGGCTGCGCCAAACATAACATTGCTGTAGCCGTAACCGCACACACGGTCTTTTTTACCCTTACCTTCTTCTTACCTGATGGATTCACTTGATTCGCTCCCTTCCATTACTTGAACCTAACCATGCCTTACTTACACATGAAGATATCCTTAACAAGTGACTGTACACGGCAGCAATGACATAACCAAGCTACCTAAATAATACCATAACTTGTCTATATATTCCTTATGTAGCAAGCTTCCAAAACATAACCAACATGATTAAGGATGAACGAAGTGTAACTATTTCGATCCCGCTTCTTACGAAAGGGAGTACCCTATTGAACACACGCTAACCAAGCTGGGCAGCTTCAACAAAAGCCGCGGTACGACGCCTGATCTCCTCCGTATTTCCGGACGCGAGCGCATCCTTCGGAAGCAGCGCGCTGCCTAAACCTACCGCAACTGCACCTGCATTAAAATAATCCGAAAGATTATCCAGCGTAACTCCGCCCGTGGCAAGCAGCGGAATGTGACTCAGCGGGCCCTGAAGCTCCCGGATAAATGACAAGCCCAGGCTGGCCATGGGAAACAGCTTCACGATCTCGGCGCCGGCCGCGTACGCCGCAACGATCTCCGTCGGCGTCATCGCCCCAGGCCATACATCAATTCCTTGCTCCAAAGCATATTCGATAACGGAAAGATCCGTGTTCGGCGAGATCAGAAATTGCGCTCCGGCGGAGACCGCCTCCTTCGCCATCTCCACATCAAGCACGGTTCCCGCGCCTAGATATACGGCACCATCATACCGAGAACGCCAATCCTGGATCATATGTAAAGCGTCTTTCGTATTCATCGTCACTTCCATGAACCGAATTCCGCCTTGGGTCAACCCTTCTCCTACGAAGTCCGCCTGTTCTCTCGTAATGCCCCGCACGATGGCAACAATTTTCTCGCGTTTGAGCTCAGCTGTCAATTTCATGATCTTCCCCCCATTTCTATTTACACTTCCGGCACGTCTCTAAATCGCATGAGCTGCAACTTCAACCTGCTTCAAGTATATGCGGTCCAACGCGTTCACGCAAAAAAAGCAGGCCGGGAAACCTGTTTTCCCGACCTGCTCTTCTATAGGGTTATCCCCGGAATTCGGACAGTTCAGCGCTTAGTTCACGCGTTGCTCCATATACGCTTTGATAGAGTCCAAACAATTGGTCATAAGCTTGAACCGTCTGCGGATTGGGAGAATACGAGCGTGCCGGCCGCAAAAACGCCTTCGCGCAGTCCTGAAGGCTTGGGAACCAGCCGCAGCCGTAGGCTGCGAGCATCGCCGCGCCCATAGCCGGGCCCTGTTCGCTCTCCAGCTTCACGATTTCAGCGTTGAACACGTCCGCCTGCATTTGCAGCCACGTTTCGTTCTTGGCGCCGCCCCCGATGGAAATGACGCGGTCGATCCGCTTGCCGGATGAGCGAAGGATATCGATGGATTCACGGAGAGAGAACGTGATTCCCTCGAGCACCGAACGTGCAAAGTGAGGCAGCTTATGTCCCGCGTCCATTCCGATAAAACTGCCGCGAATGGTAGCATCCGGATGCGGTGTGCGTTCACCGACGATATACGGCGTGAACAGCAGACCTCCGCTGCCAACCGGGATGCTTCCGATATCGCTTAACAGCGCGTCAAAGGAGACATCCGGCGCAAAGGTATCCTTGAACCAGGTCAGGCTGTATCCCGCAGCCAGGGTCACGCCCATGATATAGTAAGCATCTTTCTCGCCATGATTAAAGAAATGGACCTTGCCTTCAAAATCCACCTCGCGACGCTCCTCATAGGAGAGTACCACGCCCGATGTACCAATGCTGCACATCGTCTGCCCTTCTTCGAGAATGCCTGCGCCGATGGCGCCGCAGGCGTTGTCCGCACCGCCAGCAAATACCTTCGTATTTGGCAGCAGAGCGGCTTGCTCGGCGATCTCAGGGAGCAAGGTGCCGCACTGATCGAAGGATTCGACCAGCGGCGGGCATAGGGTGTGCGGCAGCTGGAAGGCATCCAAAATGTCGGTGCTCCAAGACTTGCCCGCCACATCCAGCAGCAGCGTTCCGGCTGCATCGGAATAGTCCATTGCGTATTGCCCGGTCAGGCGGAAACGCACATAATCCTTAGGCAGCAGGAACAAGGCAGCCTGTTCGAGCAGCTCCGGTTCAAACTCCTGCACCCATAGAATCTTGGGCAGAGTGAACCCTTCCAGCGCGCGATTGCGTGCAATCCCTAGCAGCTTCTCCTGCAGAGTCTCCTCGATTCGACGGCATTGCGCCGTTGTGCGCGTGTCATTCCACAGGATGGCCGGCCGCAGCACTGCACCCTCACCGTCTACCAAGACCAGACCATGCATCTGACCGGAGAAGCTTAACCCCTCAACCTTGGATGGGTCAATGTTGTTTCTGGTCATTAATTCCCGTAACGACAATACCGTTTTGTCCACCCAATCCTCCGGTCGCTGCTCGCTGTAACCCGGCTTCGGCTGGCTCAGCGGATACGACTCCGAATGCTCGGCGACAACCTTGCCGCTTGGGTCCACCAGCACGGTCTTCACAGCACTGGTCCCCAAATCAACTCCGATAACGTAACTCATCTATATCCTCCTTCGTCTCCTCATGAACCGAACATGAAAACATCGTTGGCAATTCACCCGGGCGCATGATGCGTGATCCGAGGTATGCTTGGATGGCTGTCGACCATAGCTCGCTATAGTTTCCTGATTGAAATAAGTACACCGGCTTCCCTGGAGGGAGCCGGTGAAGGTTTGGATTTCATGGTACAAGCGCTAAAGAGAGTATCGATTAATTTGCAAGAATGTACTGATTCAGAATCGCTTTCAGCATTTCTTGACGTCCGGATTCGTTCTTGCGCGGGGACTCGTTGTTCAGGGCGTACTCTGCAAGGGAAGCCAGTGTAGCCTTGCCGGATACGACGTCTGCGCCGATGCCTTCGTTAAAGCTGCTGTAGCGCTTCGCGATGAAGTCCTCGAATACGCGGTCTTCGATCAGCTTCGCTGCCACTTTCAAGCCTTTGGCGTAAGTGTCCATACCCGCGATGTGCGCATGGAACAGATCTTCCGGCTCGAAGGACGGGCGGCGAACCTTCGCATCGAAGTTCACGCCGCCGCGGCCGAGACCGCCGTTCATCAGCACTTCGTACAGCGTCAATGTCGCATCGTAGATGTTAACCGGGAATTCGTCCGTATCCCATCCGATGAGCATATCGCCTTGGTTCGCATCGAGGGAACCGAGCATGCCGTTGATGCGTGCTACGCGAAGCTCGTGTTCGAAGGTATGACCGGCGAGCGTGGCGTGGTTGGCTTCGAGATTCAGTTTAAAGTGCTTGTCGAGGCCGTATTTCTGCAGGAATGCAATTGTTGTAGCCGCATCAAAATCATATTGGTGCTTGGTTGGCTCCTTCGGTTTAGGCTCGATCAGGAATTGGGCGTCAAAGCCGATTTCCTTCGCATAATCAACCGCCATATGGAACAGGCGTGCCAGATTATCCAGTTCAAGGCCCATATCCGTGTTGAGCAGGGTCTCATAACCTTCGCGGCCTCCCCAGAACACGTAGTTCTCGGCGCCGAGGCGTTTGCCGACTTCAAGGCCTTTCTTCACTTGTGCTGCCGCATGAGCGTATACGTCCGCGTTGCATGTAGTGCCCGCACCATGCATGAAGCGTGGGTTCGTGAACATGTTCGCCGTGTTCCAGAGCAATTTCTTGCCAGTGGATTTCATGTGGTCTTCAATCGAATCCACGATCGTATCGATGTTGCTGTAGAACTCGCGCAGGCTGCTGCCTTCCGGGGCAATGTCCACATCGTGGAAGCAGAAATACGGAAGATTCATTTTCTCCATGAACTCAAAGCCCGCCTCAACGCGTGCTTTGGCGAGGTCCATGCCGGAGTAGCTGCCCCAAGGGCGAACCGCAGTGTCAGCGCCGAAAGGATCCGAACCGCCTGCAGTCAATGTATGCCAGTAAGCCATGGCGAAACGGAGATGCTCTTCCATCGTTTTGCCGGCTACTACTTCTGTCGGATTATAAAATTTAAAAGCATAAGGGTTGGTTGATTGGCTGCCTTCGTACTCGACTTTGCTAATGTTGTTAAAATAGGCCATGAATAAATCCTCCTATACCTTGTTAAGGTGTGGTTAACGCTTACAAGGTTATCCTAACACAGGATTTCTACTTTGTCTATTGGTTAAACAAAGTTATTGCCTTACAACTTTTTCAAAAACCGGTGACACTTGCTGTTAGGATTATCTCTATAAAAGATCAACACATCTCTGTTTGGCTCACTGCCTAGAATCCCTGCAATTTCACATTCAAATGTTACGACGATGGAAACTCCCAGACAAAAGATTAACTTGCACCCGGGCAGCGTTACGGGCTGTTGCAATTTCCGGGCTTTGCCCCTAGACTATGAGCATATCAAGTCTCCAAAACTTATCATGATCAGGAAGCAAGACTAAAAGGATGAATACACATGGCGAATATTACCGGTGACCAGGCTCTGGTCAAAAAAATAAATACCTCGATTATCCTCGATACGATACGTCAGCACGCCCCTGTCTCCCGAGCGAAAGTCTCCAAGCTAACCGGACTGAACAAGGCCACCGTCTCCAATCTCGTACAGGAGCTGTGCAGCAACCACCTGGTCCAGGAGATCGGACCCGGTGAATCCAGCGGCGGCAGGAAGCCGCAGCTGCTGCTGTTTAACGGACAAGCCGGTTATGCCGTCGGCGTGGAGCTGCGCGTCAAGCAAATGACCGCCGTGCTTACAGATCTGGAAGGCAAGATCCTTGCCGAAGAAGATACCGCCCTGGTAGGGCATGACGTGGAATCGGTGACGCGGCTGATGGTTGGTCTGATTCATGGCCTGATGCGGCAGGCCCCTCCCTCCCCGTACGGGATCATCGGGATCGGCGTAGGCGTCCCTGGGATGGTGGACGGTGACGGCACCGTCCTCTTCGCTCCCAACCTGGGATGGGACATGGTGCCGCTGCAGAAGCAGCTAGAGGACGAGCTCGGACTTCCCGTAACCATCGACAATGAAGCAAACGCGGGTGCCCAGGGCGAGCTGCGCTTCGGAGCTGGCCGGGACGCCCGCCATCTCCTCTATATCAGTGCCGGCAGCGGTATCGGCTCCGGCATCATCATCAATGGCGAGCTCTATAAGGGGGCCCGCGGATACGCTGGCGAGAGCGGCCATATGTCCATCGATGCCGATGGACTGGAATGCACCTGCGGCAACCGCGGCTGCTGGGAGCTGTATGCCTCGGAGAAATCCTACGACAGCAAAGGCGCCGCTCTCCCGTCCAGGCGAACATCCGAGTTGATTCAGCATGCAGCGCGTGGCCATGAGGAGACTATCCGGCATTTTGAAGAGCTTGGACGTTATCTCGGTATCGGCATTACCAATCTTGTCAACGGATTCAATCCGCAATCGGTCATTATCGGCGGTCCGCTGTCCGACGCACGGGCTTGGATTGAGGAGACGCTGCGACAGGTCGTTGCCCAGCGAACGCTCCCCTACCACCGTGAGCTGATGGAGATCCGGTTTGCCGAGCTGGGCAGCCGCTCCACCCTGATCGGCGCGGCTTACTCCGCCATCTCGCAGTTTCTGGGGCCGGTACGGGTCTCCATGCCGATTCATTAAAATTGACGATATTTTGTCGTAATTAACACCCTGCATATTAAGGAAAATCCCGCGATTTTCCGCTATAATTAATCTCGTCCTGTAATTTAAATCACGGTTCCCTTCGCGGAGATGCCGTGTGATCGTTATACTAAAGGGAGAGGAAACGCTCAAATGACCTATGTAAGCACTGCGGAAATATCGGCGGAAATGTTTGTGACCGTATTGCTGTTTCTCCTAGTTATCGCACCTTTGTTCAGTCTCGCCATCATGCGTTTTTTTCAAGGCAAGAAAAAAGCCGGCTTCATTCTCCTCGGCTCCGGCGTAGGTGTATACGTCGTATTCCAGATCATCATGAGTCTGTTTTTTAGCAAGTGAACACGATCTGAGTGAACATCAGCAGCATATCTCGGCAACAAAAAAAGCTCCTTCCCGGAAATCGGGGAAGGAGCTTTTTATCATAAGCAAGCAATAGGCTTGCCATAATGCTGACTAGATTAAGCTTCGGGGTTCAACGCTTTGTTGAACTGGAGCTTATTCATGCCGAGAATGCGGTGCTCGCCAATGATCGTGAGCGGTACTGCACGAACGCCCATATCCCATACTTGCTGCGCGAATTCGTCGTTTTGTTCGATGTTGCGCTCTTCAAATTCGATGCCTTGATCGGACAAGAAGCCTTTTACTTGTTTGCAGTGCGGGCAGTTGTTCGAAGTATATACAATCACATTTTCCATGGTTGATCAGTCTCCTCTACTCATGATTAGGCTCTGCTTAAAGCCCGTTCGATCTCTATCTATCAGTTTACAACACAACAGCGTTGTGTTCCAAGCTCTCGATATATTTCTCCGCATCCATAGCTGCCATACAGCCGCTTCCTGCCGCGGTGATCGCTTGTCTGTAACGGGTATCCTGCACGTCGCCGCAAGCAAATACGCCTTGGATATTCGTCTCGGATGTTCCCGGGGTCGTTACGATATAACCGTTCGGATCCGTTGTAATGTTTCCGCCGAGGAAACCGGTGTTTGGATGATGACCGATCGCCACGAATACGCCGCTGACTGTGATCGTCTCCTCTTCGCCAGTTTCATTATTGAGCACTTTGATCCCTTTGACGCCTGTCTCGTCCGCGATGACTTCCTGCGGCGTGCGGTTCAGGGCCCATTCGATTTTCTCGTTAGCACGGGCGCGGTCCTGCATGATCTTCGATGCACGAAGCTCCTCCCGACGGTGTACCAGTGTTACTTTGGATGCAAAGCGGGTCAGGAAGTTCGCTTCCTCCAGCGCGGAATCGCCGCCGCCGACAACAACGATCTCTTTGCCGCGGAAGAAGAATCCGTCGCATGTTGCGCAGGTACTTACACCGCGTCCTACATTATCCTGTTCTCCAGGAATGCCGAGATATTTGGCCGTTGCGCCCGTAGAGATAATCAGCGTTTCGGCAACTACCTCGCCCATACCGTCTACGTCCAGCTTGAACGGACGCTCTCCGAATTCCACGCTGTTCACCCAGCCTGTACGAAATTCTGCGCCAAAACGTTCAGCCTGCTGACGCATATTGTCCATCAGCTCAGGACCCATGATGCCTTCGGGAAAACCCGGAAAATTCTCAACTTCGGTTGTGGTGGTCAGCTGTCCGCCAGGTTGCGGACCTTCAATGACGAGCGGGCTCAGGTTGGCGCGAGCCAAATAGATTGCAGCCGTAAGGCCTGCAGGGCCTGTGCCTATAATAACGGATTTGTACATATCGTTTCCCTCCTATATATGGAACGCTTAATTATAATCATTATAAATTAATATTAATTATGGTTATATCGGAGGCGTATGTCAATATGTCACATCACACCCCATTCCAAAATATTGTTAATCTATTCTTCATAAATCGAAATGAAAACCAATTTTTTTTGAAAATGTGCTTCTTTCTCCTAAGAAGTCGGCGATTTTTTTGGGCCTCGCAGCGTTTACTTCGCAAACAATCGTACCAGAGAGGGGGTTATATGAATTTAAGGGCACGACAGGACTCCCCCGCTCTTTTAACGAAAGGAAGATGAATATTTGATGAAAAAACTTGAGAGTTAACAAACAAGAATCCCCTTCTTCTCACGAATGAAAAGAAGGGGACTTTTATCATTATACGAGCATGGATTAGCGATGACCGATCGATTAACGGTTAGTACGCAGCAGACGAAGCCCGTTCAGTATTACCAGAATGGTGCTTCCTTCGTGACCGATGACACCCAGCGGCAGCGTAACGCCTTGAATGAAATTGGCTGCAATCAGCGTCAAAATCACGGTGATGGCAAAGATCATATTTTGCTTCACGATACGCTGAACCCGGCGTGCAACCTTGACGGTGCCGGCAATTTCATCGATATTGTCATTCATAAGCACCGCATCCGCTACCTCCAGCGCCGTTCCGCTTCCCGAAACGCCCATGCCGATGCCGACGGTCGCAGTAGCCAGTGCCGGTGCGTCGTTCACTCCGTCCCCAACCATGACCACATGGCCGTAACGGGCCCGAAGCTCCTTAATATGTGTAACTTTATCTTCCGGCAGCAAATCGGAGAACACCATGTCTACGCCGCTCTGCTTCGCAATCACGTCGGCCGTCGCCTTGCGGTCCCCCGTCAGCATCGCTACCTTGATGCCCAGCTGCTGCAGCCGCTTAACGGCCGTTGCCGCTTGAGGCCGGACCGCATCCTGCAGAGCGATCATGCCCGCGATATGATCTCCCTTCAGGATCACGGAAACGGTCTTGCCTTCGGATTCCAGCATATTCCGGATGGACAGCCAGTGCTGGCGATTCTCTTCAAGCGTGCTCAACTCCTTTTGCGCGGAAGCTGCACCGGAATGCTGATCTGTAGCCGGATGATCCAAAATATCGCTTTTTCCTATTTTCCAAGTGATTCCTTCCACTTCCGCCTGCATACCCCATCCAGTTATGGACTGTCCGTTCTCTACCTGCTGCAGCGCGGCCCCCTCTTTCTCAGCCGATTGGACAATCGCCAAGGCCAGAGGATGCTTCGACATTCTTTCGATAGAAGCACTGATGCCCAGCAGTTCATGCCGATCCCAGCCTTCGCCAGCAATAAAATCCGTAACCACTGGCGTACCGAGCGTCAAAGTACCTGTCTTATCAAAAGCGACAACCGCCGTACGCGCCATATTCTCGATATGGGCGCCGCCTTTGAACAATACGCCTTTTCTGGCGCGATTGGAAATCGCCGACAGCATCGCAGGCATGATGGAGGATACCAGCGCACAAGGGGAGGCAACTACGAGAAACACCATCGCTTTATAGAAGGTAGTATCCCAATCCCATCCCAGAACGGGAGTAGCCAGAACAATCAGCGCCACGGTCGCAATGACAACGACACGGGCATACATCGATTCGAACCGCTTGATGAACCGCTGCGATTCCGGTACGTCGTTCTCCGCTTCTTCCACCAGCTTGATAATCTTGGCAAACAACGTGGATTCCGCCGACTGGGTAACCTCAATGTACAATACGCCTTCCCCGTTTAAGGTGCCTGTGAACACTTCATCGCCTACGGACTTATCGACCGGTACGGATTCCCCGGTAATCGAAGCCTGGTTGACAGAGGAGCTGCCGCGATAAATTTTGCCGTCTGCCGGAATAAGCTCGCCCGGCTTTACCAGAATCAGATCGCCGATCTCAAGCTTGTTGATGGATACCGATACCATCTCTCCCTTCTCAATGCGAAGGGCCGTTTCCGGCTGCAGCTCCATCAAGGACGAGATATCCTTGCGGCTTCTCTCCATGGTATAACTCTCAAGCGCGCCGCTGAGGGCAAAGATGAAGATCAGCATCGCGCCTTCATTCCAGTACCCGATCGCTGCAGCTCCCATAGCGGCAGCAATCATCAGCAGATTCACATCCAGATCGCGCTCCTTCAGAAGGGTCTCCACACCTTCTTTCGCTTTCACCCATCCGCCGACGGCATAGGATATCACATACAATACAACGGAGAGCGGCTCAGACCATTGACTGGTCAGCCAAGCCACCAGCATCAGCAGGCCGCTGCCCAGCGCAGCCACGACCTCCGCGTTGCTCAGCAGACTGCGTATATCCCACTTCCCAGGCTGCCGCGGCTCACGTGGATCGGCTCCATTTTCTATTGTCGATATGCGTCCAGTCGTCGTTTGACTTTGTATCCATTGCATAACCAATCACCTTCCTAGTTGAGAATGAGATCCATTATTACTACCCTTAAAATGACGCATGCTGCCCCGGCTTCGCCGGAGCAGCATGCTAAATGAGAATGAGAATCATTTTTGAACTTATACAATTTATTTTCCTTCGTACAACTTTATAAGTATCATACTCACTTCATCCTCATTTGTAAACCATATTTTTCACATTTTTTAAATACTGAAGAGTACCTATTAACGTTCCCTGATATTGAAGACGAACCTCTACACGTAAAAAAGCCCTTGCGTTCTCTCCGCAAGGACTTCTTATTAATCCATCACCTATTTTGTAAAGCGCTCACATTCCATTACTCGACAATCATAGAACATCTGCGGCGCATCTCCAGCCTCGCACCGGTTATTCGAATGGCTGCAATCTCTGAGGACTGACAGCACACCTCGTGTATGCCCTGTCGGTAAACCATCCGCAAATCCGTGGTAGCCACCCCATTGATCCGGAGCGTTAATTGCGGCTTCGTTCGCTTAATTCGATGGATCATCTCGGAGAAAGCCGTGACCCTGTGTCCTGCCTCATCCGACGAACCGGAATTCTCCGTCCCCTCCGAATCGAATACAATCACATCGGCCAAACGGGCAATTTCCGCTGCCGTTGCTGGATTCATCCCTTCTCTGAGAAGCGCCCCGTAACGAATACGCACAAAACGTCTTTGATCCATAAGGGTCTGCTCTGCCACTTCTTCGATAAAATTATGGATCGATATGAAGTCATCCGCGTGTGCCGGACGTACAGCCAGGAGCTCTAATTGGCAATCTACGCCTTCCTCGCTGCACTGCTCCATAGCCCGGAACAAGGACTCCAGCTGAGCATCCTGCGCTTCACGCAACTCCATGGTGTTGAAAAGCCGGGCATCGTGCAGCAAGCTGACCGCACACCTAGCTCCAGCCGCCGCCTGAAACACCGACACCCAATAGGTCTTCCACAGCATGATGAGTCTCCGCCTCAACAGGGCGCTCTTCTCTGCGCTCCGCGAATTCAACCACGCCGTGTAAACCTCCTGCAGCAGGCCATGCTCCACAGCATCCTCCCCGCGTATCAGCCCGATTCCCTGAGCACCTTGACTGATATCTCGTGTTATGGATTCAGGGTCTGCGGATCGGCTCATGACTTTCAGTCTTCGGTTCCTGTCACTCCACCCCAGCAGTCGGGTCAAGGAAGGTCTGTCCGTGCCGTTATGACGAATCCCGGAAACCCTGAGGGCTTCTTCAATATCGTCAGGCGATGCCAATAACAGCAATACCTCCTCATGGGTGACTCCTCCTGCCATTGCAAAATGCTTCAGCAGATCCGTCTCGGGAGAAATCTCGTTTGCCGTAATCTCTTCAACTCCGATGAACTCTTGATCTTCAAATCGACGCTCTCCCAATTCGCTGCGTGCTCCCCATTGCCTTTCCGTCATGGTTATCCTTCTACTCCCTTTCACCTTGAATTGGATAAACGCCTCCTTACAGATTATTATGAAACAATTGGAAATATACAGCCCACGGAATAAACACCGGCTGAAAAATAACAAGACGGAACAAACCAAGCACCCTGCTCTCCTTATACCGGATAACTGCGCGAGGGTGCGGATGCTATCTGTTTATCCTCATTTCAAGGACTGGATAAAACCTATACAATGGAGGAATGAATCCATCCCGGAAAAAAGGAGCGTAGAACATGAGAACCGATTATGACCATTGGGAACCAATCAGCGTATCGGAAGCCGCCGGAATTTTTGCTGAAATCCCTGCTCGTTGGTACATCGCCGGAGGTTGGGCATTGGATTTATATTTGGAGGAGCAGACCAGGGAACACGGCGATATCGATATCCTGATCCTGCGCGAAGAGCAGGCCGCCATTTACGCAGCATTAGCCAAAGAATGGACGCTGTACAAAGCGGATCAAGGAACCTTATCCCTCTGGGAGGAAGGCGAATATTTGCACTCGGTTGGCGATGTATGGGTAAGCCGGAATGAGGAAGCCCCATTCTCATTCCAGATCATGTTGGTGGAGGTCGAAGTGGACAGCTGGGTTTATCGCAGAGAACCGTGCATCCGAAGACCGCTCCAAGATATATCCTTAATAACAGACCAAGGAATTCCCTATCTGAAACCGGAGATACAGCTCCTGTATAAAGGAGGAAGCAAGAACATCCGTGAAAAAGACGAACGGGATTTCAGGAAGGTCCTGCCCTTCCTCGATCGACAGGCTGCAGGGTGGCTTGCCCAAGCGCTGCGGACGCAGTTTCCATCGGGTCATCCATGGCTCGACAGCATTGATACAACCTCTTAGCGGCCTTGCGACAACATAAAAGGAGCACCTTCCTCCATATACAGGAAAGTGCTCTGAGTTTTATTTGAAATCCATCAGTCAGCCTTTACTCCTGACTTGCCGCGATGGCTTGACCCAGATCGTACAAGATATCATCGATAGACTCGGTCCCGATCGACAGACGCAGCAGTTCCGGATTGACGCCCGCCGAAAGCTGCTCGTCTTCCGTCAGCTGCTGATGCGTCGTGCTGGCCGGATGAATGATAAGCGACTTGGAATCCCCGACGTTGGCCAAGTGGGAGAACAGCTTCACATTCTCGATCACCTTCTGACCTGCCGCTGCCCCGCCTTTGATACCGAAGGTCAGGATAGCGCCTTGTCCCTTCGGCAGGTACTTCTTCGCCAGCTCATGCGAAGGGTGACTCGGCAGCCCTGCATAGCTCACCCATTCTACCGCTTCGTGACTCTCCAAGTACTTGGCAACCTTCAGCGCATTCTCGCTATGGCGCTCCACCCGGAGATGCAGCGTTTCCAGCCCTTGCAGCAGCAGCCAGGAATTGAACGGGGACAGCGATGCGCCGATATCCCGCAGCAGCTGCACGCGCGCTTTGATAATATAAGCGATCGGGCCTACTGCCTCTGTATAGACGACGCCATGATAGCTTGGATCCGGCTGCGTCAATCCCGGGAACTTGTCATTAGCCGTCCAGTCGAATTTACCGCTATCGACAATGACCCCGCCGATGGAGGTCCCGTGGCCGCCGATGAATTTGGTCGCGGAATGAACGACGATATCCGCTCCATATTCAATCGGGCGCAGCAGATACGGACTAGGGAAAGTATTGTCGACGATAAGCGGAATGCCGCTCTCGTGCGCGATGGCCGCAACGGCTTCCACATCCAGCACATTCCCCTGCGGATTGCCGATCGTTTCGGCAAACACGGCCTTCGTCTTGTCATTGATCGCTTTGCGGAAATTCTCAGGATCCGTGGAATCCACGAAATGCACCTTGATCCCCAGCTTCGCGAGCGTATTGGAAAATAAATTATAAGTACCGCCATACAAACTCGAGGAAGAAACAATTTCATCGCCTGCGCCCGCAATGTTCAGAATGGAGAAGGTGATGGCTGCCTGCCCGGAAGATGTCGCCAGTGCGCCGGCACCGCCCTCGAGCGCTGCAATCCGCTTCTCAAACACATCCGTGGTCGGGTTCATAATACGCGTGTAGATGTTGCCGAATTCTTTAAGCGCAAACAGATTCGCCGCATGCTCGCTGTCTTTGAACCCGTAGGAAGTCGTCTGATACAGAGGGACAGCGCGGGATAATGTGGTCGGGTCAAGCTCCTGACCGGCATGAACCGCTAAGGTTTCAATGGAAAATTGGCGTTCTTCTGACATGGGTGTTTCCTCCCTTTTCTTCATATGGAAAGTATGATGATTTCATAATTTCTCCCATTCTCTCATACTTTCTCTCGTTTGAAAAGAGAGATAACCCACTAAATTTATCGGAATATTATAATTTATTCTGCATACACTCGGAAGTCACCCTTACTCCTCGTCCTCCTTATACACTCTGCCCCATCCATATCCGGCTTCCGGGGACGTATCCTCCGGCATGCCCGGCAAGATTAAACCGCCGTCTATTCGGAGGTTAATGCCGGTAATATAGGATGCCGCATCCGAGCAGAGCCAGGCAATCGCTTCCCCGATGTCCGACGGCGTTCCGAGCCTTCCCAGCGGCTCGTCCTCTGCCGATTGGTCCGGCTTGTGAACGGTTGCACCCGGTGCCACGCAGTTTACGCGGATGCCATGCGGAGCCCACTCGAGCGCCAGCGATTGTGCGGCACGTATAAGCGCTGCCTTCATGCCGCCGTAAATGCTGTCCTTGGGATAGGCTCTCTCTCCCCGGGAGGACGTGATGAAGATGATATTGCCCGGAATTCCTTGGGCGATCATCTCCCGAACCGCATATTTGCTGAGCAGCATCGGCGCTCGAAAATCGAGGTGAACCGTCATGTCCAGCGCGTCCTCTTCAATCTCTGTCAGCTCGTCATATAGGCCCATCCCCGCATTGTTCACCAACAGATCGATCCGGCCAAGCTCCTCTATCGTCTTTCGTATCGTATTCTCCGCTTCACTTCGAACGGTCAAATCGCTCTGAATAATAAGCGGCTCTTTGCCGTAGGTATGGCCGATGTCCTCAGCTACATCCACGATTCCTTCTTTGCTCGAATTGTAGGTCATCGCCAGCCGATATCCTTTTTCAGCCAGAACCTTGGCAATCCCTCGTCCGATTCCGGCGCCTGCACCCGTTACCAAAGCCACCTTCTCCATTCCTTGATTACTTACGGTTCCCATTCAACTCGCTCCCTTCTCCATCATCCATTCATGCCACAATTACGCCGCTGTTCAGCGAATACGCGCACCGTGCCTACCCTTCCTTACCCTGTTCTGAAACGGATGATTGGCTTTCGATAGATAAAGTCGGCATGACGGGCGTTCATATGGTAAATATTTGAATCCATGCCGAGTTTTATACGTAGTGTATATTAATATGGCTTTCCATATACGATAAACCAAAGGAGCGTGTACGAATGAGTTCTGCGATGTGGATTATTGCGAGCGTTCTGGTCGCCGCATTCCTGATCATGATCCCCGTACAGTACCGGTATATTGCAGCGTTAAAGAAAGATCCCCGGAGGCAGGGGGTTGATCAGGAAACGTATTACAACAACATGTCATTTCAAGAGGAACAGCTCCATTACAATACGCAAGGATGGTTTTGGCCTTCCACCATGGTTGCTTCGTTGATTTATAATTGGAGGCATAAGAGCGGAAAAATGACCAAGTAGGCGGCTTTAAACGGATGAAAACGCAAAAATCATCGCCCGAATGATGGCGATGATTTTTCATGATCCAAGCTATACTCAGCCGCGTCTGGCTAAGGCGTTCATATGTAGGAAAAAGGTATCCTCCAGCGTAGGCGCCTTCTCCACAAATTCGGGACCCGGCTGCTTTTTCCCCATCAGCCTTACTCTCATGTGCTGTTCCGTCATTTGAAAATGAATCAGCAGCTCTTGCGGTATCCGCTCGAAGGCTTCCAGATCGATCTCGCCTTCCCAGACGCTGGATGCCACATTCAGCTTCCACTGGGTCGGTGAACCGATATACCGGATGCGACCGCGGTGTATCCATATCACGGTATCGGCCGCCTCCTCCCATTCGTTCAGCTCGTGGGCGGCCACGATCACCATTCGGCCCCTGGCGTACTTAGTCAGGTATGTGATAAGGAATTTGCGTTCCTCGGCGTCCATACCGTTTAACGGCTCATCGAGGAATAGAAAAGAAGGAGAAGCCAGCAGCGCCTGTACGACGGCAATGCGCCGCTGCACCCCTTGCGACAAATTCTTGACCTTGCTCTTGCGGAAGGGCTCCAGCCGAAAGTCCGCCATCAGCCTGTCAATGGCCTCCGGGTTATAGACCCCCTTTAATTCTGCCATATAGGTCAGCAGCTTGCCGACCTTCATATCTCCATACAGCTCGATATCCGCCGGGACATAACCGATTTGGCTGCGGATTAGCGGCAAATGATCCCCTGCCCTGCGCCCGCTGTACAGGATCTCGCCTGCATCGGGTGCCTGCAGCGTGGTCAGCAGTTCGATCAGGGTGGTTTTCCCGGCGCCGTTCGCCCCGACGATAAGGTTCAGGCCGGATTGAATCTCCGCTTTGTCGATTTCAAGCCGGTACGTACCCGCCTGTCGTTCCAGTCCTTCCAGCCTAATCATTGGCCATTCTCCAGGCTCCGTTCAGCTTCAAGCTGCGTCCGTAGGAAGAGACGAGCAGAATCACTCCGATAACAAGCAATGCCATGTCCGTCATCATTTTGCCGCTCATCGAAACGCCGTGATCCACGATTTGTCCTTGAATCACGATCCACATGCCGTAGACCAGAACGGCCGAGATCAGTGAGACGACCATGCCTTTGCGAAACAGCATATACATCGCAGCACCACCCGTCACCAGCAGAATCCCCATCCACTCCAGGATAAAGGGCCCGAATAAAAAGCGGGAGGTTTCCGCCTGGATGGATCGCAGCCCGAGCGCGAGGGTACTCAGCAAGGCCATTCCGATGACGATACCGGTCACAAGCAGCAGGCGGGTATACAACACAAGAGCCGGCGGGTATGGGGTCAGGGTCTCCACGGCCCGCATCCCTTTATCCCAGGTTCGGCTGCTGAACAGCATTGAAACAATCAGCAGCAGCGGGGTAATCAACGGAAAAATGCCGCCGGGCAATCCGGCAAACTGATCCAATGGATACTCCGGATCGATCAGCAGAACCAACATGCAGAATACCGCGCCTGCCGTGAGCAGAATGGATCTTTGATTCAATCGGATCTGGCTCCGGAGAATCTGTTTTAATGAGGGCGGGTCGACCTGCGGATTAAAATCCAGCTTGGGGGACTCGGGCTCAATCCTGAGCTGATTGAACTCTCCCTGAAGAGACGCAATGAGCTGCGCCGTCTCATCCGGTGACGGCGATGGAAGAGCAGCGCGTCTAAGCGGGCCGCGAAGCTCGTCTTCGAGTCTTCTCAATTCATTATCGAATGGATGATCCATGGAGATACACCTCACTTTCTTTTACTTTGCTCTGCGAATCCGGCTCTTCCGACTTGGAGCGGTTCCTTACCTGTTCCTGGGGACTCGTCTCCCGCGTCCTTCGGGACGGATGAACGGGAACCAAATCGGAATGCTCCATGGACAATGTTTTCTTCAGCTTTCTCAAGCCGTTATATAAATGCGTTTTCACCGTACTTAAGGGGAGGTCGACCAGGTCGGCGATTTCCTGCAGCTTCAGATCATGAAAGAATCGAAGAGATATGACTTCCTGTTGTATATCGGGCAGGCTCTCCAGCGATGCTGCAATCTCCAGCGAGGTTTCCTGCCTTTCCACGAGCTCCTCCGCGCCGGGTGCAGGGTCGTATGCATCCGGCATCTCCTCACCCGCCAGCCCTTCAGACCTGTAGGATGCGCTTTTCCAATAATCCTTGCACATATTCAGAGCGACGCGATAAAGCCAGGAGCGAACATGTTCCAGCGTGCCGTGCTGCTTCAGATGCCGTATGAGCCGGATAAACGTTTCTTGAACGATATCCTGGGCTTTTTGCCTGTCGGCCAGCCTTTGGGTCGTATAACTGAGCAGCGGACCATGGTACCTCGTTACCAGCATTTCAAAAGCTTCCTGGTCGCCGGCAGCCATGCGTTCGGACAGCTGCTGATCGGAAATCATGCGCCTTCCCCCCCTTTCTATGTGCATTCTAATCTTCCCATTATATCTATTTCTCAATTATAACCGACCGTGTGCATGTGCATAGTCGTCATTATTTGACATTCAACATGGCATCCCATTTCTGCTGCCACTCTTTGTACGTAATCGGGCTCTCCGGATTTAAGAACGACTTCCGTTCGGTGCTCGGGAGCATCAGCCCTTGCTGGTAAAAATGAACCAGCAGCTCTTTGACCTGATCCCCTCTGCCTTCCTCCAACGCCCTTCTGACTTGCTGAGCCATACTTATCCCTATTATGTTTTGAGGATCATCGCCGTCCCCATTCTTGAATAATAGTTGCTGTACCGACCGGAGATTTCCGTAAGCGGATCTCAGCTGTTTATCGCTAAGCCCTTTCTCTTCCACATAATACACATACCAGAAAAGACTGCTGATCTTTCCGCGCACATCTCGTTCCGGATGTTCAAAATAATAATTAAGCCCATCCTGGTTGCCAAACAGAATCGAGTTCATCCATTCGCCCGACAAGTTCGAGTAGTTATATGTGTATTGGTTCGAGGACAGAATCAGACGATGGTCCACCCGGGGATAATCAAAACCTTGACCCAAATATAAGATCTTGTCGACGTTGCTGTTGAACGAGGGTACCCACTTGGAGAAATAGTCATACTTTTTTTGCATATCCCGCAGCATCAACGCGGATGCCTTCTCCATATATGGCGTCGTCACGATGGTAATCGGGAGATCATTCCGGCGGATCTCCTTCCAGAACCGACCTCCATACAGGGAGATGTTCTGCTCGATCGCCCTATCCTCAAACCGCTGGTAGCCGGGCCTCCGTTCCAGCTCCTGCATCCCCGTATACAAGGGAACCGGATAACCTTCCACCTCCAACTTCATCTCACCGAAAGAATAACGCATCCGGCCGAATTCCCAGCCCAAATAAACATATTTCGGAGGACGGTCTTCGTTGTCACTCTTTAAATATACATGCTGATGGCCCGGAAGCGGATACCACGCGATAAATCCATCCAGTTTAACTTCGGGTCCCACACTGTAAACCGAAAATTCCTCACGGGAATACCCGGACATAAAATCCATGACCTTGCCTCTATATTCCAGCTCGACTTGAATGTCGCCTCTCTTGGAATCGCCGACCATCCTTACCGATAGCCGATCTCCCTGTCTGCGATAAGGAGCGTCAATACCTTGAAGTTGGACACGCTCAAGCTTGAACATCCGGTTCAGGGTTAACGGAAGCTGCCTCATACCCGATATTTCGGAGGCGGGTATCGTTAGCTTCGCCATCACGCGAAGTTCATCGTTTGGCAGCCGCTTCAGCTTGATATCATAAGAAGAAACATGATAAAAGGATCCATCTTCAGGATCATCGATATAAGAAACCGTGGGGTCTTCAAGCTTCGCATCCATTTGGGCATATCGTTCCGCCCATAGCGTGCCGTAAGGTACCGCTGCAGCTGCCGTCAATACGACAGCCCCCAGCACCGCGAGCCATCCCGCTTTCAGCAGCATCGTGGGGCGCTTGCGGTTTAACAAGAACAAACACACCGTTAGCAGCAGGAACGTGAAGGCAAGCACGAACCACCGGGAACTCATTAAATCTTCGCCAAACAGATCGTACCCCCAATTCTCATATTCAAACCGATTGGATTGAAGGAAGAACTGGTTGAGGTGAAACACTTGGGCCGGCATCCATCTTAATTCGCTGATAATATAAATTTCCATGAAAAACGTTCCGAACATCCATGCACAGAAGCCAATCAAATAAACGATCCGATTCGGAATGCTTGCCCCGAGAAGCATGGCAAGCGCGAGTGTCACCATATAGGAAACCTCATACTGTACAGCAAATTGCATGGTGTGCATCATCGCAATATGACCGGCGATTCCCTGGCTAACCGACAGGATATAGAATATAACCGAAGTCGACAACGTAAACAGGGAAAAGTACAACAAACTGACCACATATTTCGACGACAACAAGGTAAAGAAAGACACCGGCAAGCTGTGATTCCATTCAAAGGATCGACGGCGGACATCCCGGCGAATGGACAAGATGCCAATTAACATAGCCGGACCCAGGGTCATCGTATGACCCAGCATGTGGAAGGAATAAGCGGCCGTGTACAGATTATGGTTCGGCCCGTTGCCGCTCGCCGCCTGCAGCATCATAATGATGAACAGAATCGCATAGATGATCGGAAGCGAGGCAAACAAAGGATTTCCGAACAAAAGCCGAAGCTCAAGAAGACTATGCCTCCACCATTTATGCATGGCGATCCCTCCGCAGCAGGCTCAGATACCCATCCTCCAGGGTCGGATCCGCGGGAAACGCCCCTGCAACCGGAGCCGCTTGGCCGATAAACCGGCAGAGAACGCCTTCCGGAACGGTTCGGGTAGACACGACGGACATGGGATCAATCAAGGCAAATTCGTCCGGGCTCATCACCGCTTCCCATACTTGTCCCTTCCCGCAAGCCTGCAGTTCCGTCAGGCTGCCGTTCATGGCCAATCTCCCATTGTTCATGACTGCGATACGACGGCAGTTGCTCTCGATATCGGCGACGATATGGGTGGATAGCAGGACCGTCCGGTCGATGCTAAAGCGGGTTAACACATTCCGGAACCTGACACGCTCCTGGGGATCCAGCCCGGATGTCGGTTCGTCAACGATCAAGATATCAGGCGATCCCAATAATGCTTGGGCAATACCCAGCCGCTGCTTCATTCCCCCGGAATAAGTTCGAACTTTTTTATCAGCCTTTTCCTGGAGATTCACCATCTCGAGCAGCCTGGAGATTTCCTTCTGCCTGGCACTCCGTTCCGTGATCCCTTTCATAGCGGCCACATAATCCAGATAATCCCGGCCGGTCAGCTGCGGATAAATGTGAAAATGCTGCGGTAAATACCCGATCATCTGCCGGATCTCCTCCGGCCGTCCAATCGATATCCCGTTCACTCTTACCTGCCCGGAGGTCGGCGTCAATAAGGTTGCCAGAATGCGCATCAGCGTCGTTTTGCCGGCGCCGTTGGGGCCTAGCAGACCCGTCATACCTTTATCCAATTGTAGAGAAACATCCAAGAGCGCCCAAGCGCCCTTGCGATAGGTTTTTGATAGATGCTCAATGGTAATCATTCTAGAATCCTTTCACCATTAACGATTATGGCATAAGCCGCGCGGTTTACGTTACTTGGAACGAACCATAGTCTTAAAAAGTTTGGCATTTCCAATCTTTTGACGCCAATTCATATACAAGGTACAAAAAAGCCCGTGATCCTTAAAGCGGATTGCGGGCATGATCTATATTCACCTGACGTCAGGCTCTTATTCAGCTATTATAACATGCATAGACGGGGTTCATCCGTAAACCTTCAGGCCGTAAATATTTCATGTCCCAAAAGATTAACGGGATGGATCATTCACAGGCTTATTTGACCGATCGTTACCGATGGGCCTCATATTGGTTGGCACGACTGATCGCCTGGATCGATTGGATGTCCTGCGGTGATAACTCTTCCTTTTTCCCCGCCGCCAAGTTATGCCGCAGCTGTTCAAGCGAGCTTGCACCAGGGATGGTGCAGGCAACTGCGGCATGGGCCAAAGCATAGCGAATAGCCAGATGGGAAAGATCCCTGTCACCGCCAACCTCTTCAAGCTCCTTGAGTACATCAAGCAGCTCATTTTTGCTGTAATCCAGATAGCCCTTCTCGGCTTTGGCTTGCCCACGGTCCGATAAGATGCCGCGGGCAACGGGTCCCCGTGCAATGACGGATATTCCGTTCTCGGCAAGCAGATCGAGCACCGCTTCCTCCGGTCGCCGGTCCAGAATGCTGTACTGGCTCATGACGCTGACGATATTGGATTTTGCGACATACTCGCGGATGACGTTCGGCCGGTTGGACGAAATGCCATAGTATCGAATCCACCCTTCCCACTTCAGCTCTTCAAAAGCTTCAATCGTCTCGTCAATAGGATCATCTAACGTCCCCCCATGAAGCTGATACAGATCGATATAATCCGTACCCAATCTGCGGAGGCTGTCCTTAACGGCGGATTTGATGTATTCCTTGGAAGGATCCCATACCCAGCCATCCTGTCCCGGTACACGACGGTTGCCGACTTTGGTAGCGATGATCACATCCTCGCGCCGGCCTTGAACCGCTTGGCCTACCAGTTCCTCGTTACGGCCTTCGTCGTACAGATCCGCTGTGTCCAGAAAATTCACGCCCCGGTCCAGCGCTTCATGGATAAGCTTCACGGCTTGTCCCTCATCCGTACCCAGTGACATACAGCCCAGCCCGATTTCGCTTACATACAATTCCGAAGATCCCAGCTGATTGGTTCTCATGCTTGATCCCCTCCTCTTCCCTATAATGAATAAGGTTCTACTTCTTTACTTACCCTAAAATATCGATCCAGATCTTCACGGCCGTAACCGCAATGAGAAGCGCCAAGGCGTATCGCAGCAGTCGGACGTTCATCTTGCGGCTGATGATGGCGCCGATGGGGGCACCCATCAAGCTTCCCGCAACCGCCAACAAGGACGGCCAGATCGGAATGTCGCCCGAGGCAATTTTGCCGATAACGCCTCCGACCGCGGACAGAAAGACGATCGCGAGTGATGATGCGATGGTGATCCGCGTCGGGATCTTAAGGATCGTCAGCATGATGGGGATCAAGATAAAGGCGCCTCCAGCGCCGACAATCCCAGCAATACCGCCGACGATAAAGGCGGCTCCCATCGCAATCCCTGAATGATAAGTCACCTCGCTAACCGACCTGTTTTCCATGGTTGCCCGGGTCGGCACAATCATCAATAACACGGCAATAACGGCCAGAAAACCGTAGATCACGTTAATCGTACCGCTGGTCATCAGCATCGAGGAAAGACTCCCGATCAGACTGCCAACCAGGGTGCTGATCCCCATCTGAATGACCAATGGCTTGTGAAAGTACGACTCACCGCCGCGCGAACTCATCCGGTTGGTGATCATGCCTGACAATGAGGCGAAAAATACCTGCAGCATGCTGATGGACGCCACTTCCTTGGAGGTAAAGGCCTCCAGTCCAAACCAGGAAGGAACGTATAGCAGCAAGGGAAAGTTAATGATCGCTCCCCCAATTCCCAGCAGTCCTGAGAAAAAAGAACCGATGATACCTATAAAGATCATGACTACAAGCTGCACTATCAAGGTGATCGATCTCCAATTCAATTTAATATCGTAACGGCGCACATTGCTATTGAATGTGCCCCGTTGTTGATTTATAATAAACCCAAGTATTTATATCGGAAATAAGGGAGGTGTATGGTGACCATGTTGAATAAGCTAAAATTCCTTTTTCAGGACCGCTGCCCTGACTGCGAGCAGAAGCTGATTTCCAGGCAGGAAGACATGGCCACGATCAAGCATTGCCCGGATCACCACTACACCGAAGAAACATATAACCAGTTGGGAGTTACGATTGTTTATCATCCCAGCAAAGATAACAGTTAAACTTGATTTAAACTCATGTTAGCAATTACGGTCAGAAGTCTTTTGTGCTTTATTCCGTTCCCTCTGCCCATTCCCGTCCGGCCAGCCTGACGAGAAGCAGGACCGCGATCTCGGCAGCCAGCACAACGATCGAGCATACAAAAATCACAGGGATCATATCGCCTGAATCCAGATTTAAGATGAACGGATAGGCGATAAGCCATAACAGCTGCGCGGCCATAAACAAGTGCCCCCGGAAGCGCGCCTTATGATCCAATCCGGATTCGGCGTCTGTGGAATTGGCTTGGATGCCTCGGCAGATTCCGAAAATCAATACCATATGCAAGCAGACGGCAGGCAGTTGAATCAGCAGCCCCTTCACCGATTGCACGCTGCCTGTCCCCACCTCAGGAAACCAGAATAATGAAAGAACCGACCAGATCAGCAGCAGCCAGGCTGACAGATGGCCTGCCCTAAAATAGCCGTTTAACGCCTGAAGCCGCCATAATCCCGAAGCCATCAGCAGGTATCCCAGCATGTCCGGCAATACATCCACAAATTCGATCTTCAGGTCGACCAGTACAAAGAGCAGCCCCCACACGATGCGATAACAAGCGCTCCTCATGACCCCTTCCTGCTTTCCCGGACAAATTCCGTCATTTCTTGCTCCGTCGGACTTGGTTGATAAGGAATCAGCGTGTCTCCATACCATAGCCGCCCGCCTTCCTCCATATAGGTGGTTCTCAATATCAACTGATATACTTGCATACGCTTTTCAAGCGATGGCATATCAAATTGATGGCTGATTCTAATGGAATCCCCTTGATTGATTTTCACTGGAAGCTGAATCTCGTCGATAGGTTCTCCTCTTAACTCGATGTGCGTTTCCGAAGGCTGCGTCTGGTAACTAGTACCCGGTATTAGTCCGGAAATGTCGGCATGGATTCGAAGATCCCCCTCTTTTGCGATATCCAGCAATTTAGAGGAGAACGCCGTTAACTGAAGGGACCGCTTCACGACGGCAGATTCGTAACCCGAGTTATCGGAAGAGGATCCGCCGGACGTCCACGATACCGGATCTTGATCTTCCTGAGCATATACGCCAGGCCATATGTAAATTTCCCCGATATCCACTTGTTCCGAGGTTCCATCGGAGTATAAGGCGGTAATCTCTCGAACGAGAACCGGTTCCTTGAGCTGTTCTTCTTCTCGCGTTTCTTCCTCAGGGGCGGGTTTATTTAAGTTCACCATCATTTTGCCTAAGTATTGCCTCTGATACTCTGCATATTTGGGGTATGGGGTTACGATCTGTTCGGGATAACCTTCGATCCGGATGGAGCTTAACGTCTTGTCCGCCCGTTTGTCCTCCACGTAATACAAGTCAAATACGCGGCCTCCCCCTTCTCTTGTTTCCACATGATGCTCAAGGAATACGGTTCTTCCCAGTTGGTTGGCTTCATAATACCAGACATTCCCGACCCAACTGCAGGTTACGAACAGGATGGCGAGAACATAATACCACTTCTTGCTCATGGCCCCTCCTTATATATCATGCGATTGTTCCATATTATTTAACTATATTAACACGTAAATAGATGAAGAGGTCTTGATCAGCGTTAATTTTTCGTAGGCTTCTGACGGAGGAAGCCCATGAATTTGAAATAAGGTTACGCCATCATGGACAGACTATTTGAAGCCACCCTAAAATCAAGGAAGGTGTTCATAATGAATCCATCGATCGATGAGGTCACCCATTGGCTTCAATCCAAAAGCAATCAAACTCTGCACATATCCAAGCAAGAAGAGAAGGATCAGGATCAGATTAAAATACAGCTGGAGCGTATTGAACACCAGCAGCATCAAGAGCAGTCCATCGACGGTTATGGAGACCGCCATGCGCTCTTGCTGCACGGCCCCGGCGTTGTCATCACGGAAGGCCATGAAGCGCCGCTGCCAAGCGATGCCTTCGTCATTGGACTGGACGGGTTAACGGCTGCGGACATCCAGGACCATCAAGTGGTGCTCACTACGGATCGGAGCACCTATTCCATCACCGCAACCTAAAGAGCAGCCGGAATGAAACAACAAGAACCGCCAGAGTTGTTGAGCTCTGACGGTTCTTTTGGCTTTATCCGCTTTATGATGGATTCATATTATACATAACGCTTGGGCTCGGGGCGCAATTGGTCCCCCTTGGCTTGAGTCAACAGCTTACACTCGCTCGAATCTCCACATGAAGCTCTGGAAATCGCCATGCATCGCGGGAATGGCCAATCCGGCGTTCATCAGTCGGTCTCCGCCGTAGATATTCCCATCCTCCACGCACCGATAATCCCCTTCCGGATCCAGCCCTGCCGTGCGCAGCCACACAATCGGCTCATTCGCCTCGCTTATGATGCGGAAGTAATACAGCACCGCTTCCGAGCGATCCTCGGAGACGATGGTCCAGGCTGCTTCGTTCCCTTCGAACGGATTCCGAAGACGATAGAAATCCCCGAACTGCACCAGATGCCGAATCTCCTTGTACAGTTTCACCTGCTCGCGGACCTCTTCCTTTTCCTGCTCACTGAAGGCCGTCAGGTCAAGCTCATATCCGAAATTGCCCGACATCGCTGCATGGCCTCTCGTACGCAGCGAAGTATTCCGAAACACCTGATGATTCGGTACGGCGGACACATGGGCTCCCATGGAGCTAAGAGGATACACAAGGCTCGTTCCGTATTGAATCTTCAAACGGCTGACGGCATCGGAGTTATCGCTTGTCCACGTCTGCGGCATGTAATACAGCATCCCCGGATCATAACGTCCGCCGCCGCCGGAGCAGCTCTCAAACAAAATATGCGGGAACTCGGTCGTCAGCTGCTCCATCACCCGATATAACCCCAGCATATAACGATGGGCCGTTTCCCGCTGACGCTCAGGCGGCAGCGCAGCCGACCCGATCTCCGTCATATTCCGGTTCATGTCCCATTTCACATAGGTAATCGGCGCACTTTGCAGGATGCTCCGAACCATATCGGCCACCGCATCGCCTACTTCCTCACGGGAGAAATCCAGGATCAGCTGCTGTCTTCCTTCCGTTCGCCGGCGTCCCTCCACATGCAGGCACCAGTCCGGATGCTGGCGGTACAGATCGCTGTCCGGCGAAATCATCTCCGGCTCAAACCACAAGCCGAACTGCATATCCAGATTGCGAACCCGCTTCACGAGATCTTCAAGGCCCTCCGGCAGTTTGTTCTTGTCAACGACCCAATCCCCAAGGGAAGTCGTATCATCATTTCGCTTGCCGAACCATCCGTCATCCAGCACGAACAGCTCGATACCGAGATCCCTTCCGGTGCTGGCGATCTGCTCGATTTTATCCGCATTAAAATTAAAGTAGGTCGCTTCCCAGTTGTTAACCAGCACCGGACGCGTGGCATCCCGGAATTGCCCCCGACTCAGCCTTGTACGGTACATCTTATGATAGCGTCTGGACATGCCGCCTAGGCCCTCCGCCGAGAAGACCATCACCGCTTCCGGCGTCTGGAACGATTGTCCCGGCTCCAGCAGCCAGGAAAAATCGAATGGATTCAATCCCATCGTAACCCGGGCTGTTTCGTATTGATCCACCTCAACCTGCGCGGAGAAGCTGCCGCTGTATACAAGGCTGAAGCCGTACACTTCACCGTGCTCTTCGCCGGCGCCTTCGGACAGCAGCGCAAGGAACGGATTATGGTTATGGCTGCTTGAACCCCTGCGGCTCTCAATTCCCTGCATGCCGGGAGATAATCTTCTTCGCTGCACATGGCGCTCTCTCGCCCATGCCCCATGAAGATGCAAAAGATCATAACAGCTATGATTCATATCCACGCTGGCGCTCATGGCCCGCAGCAGGGTAATGTTCTCCTTGCTGTCATTCCGGAAGGACACGGAACGCGTGATGGCATCGAACGCATTCATGACCGTATAAGACAAATAAATCGTCAAGCCGCTTACCGGATCAAGCAGTTCCAGCTCCAGCGTATCCGCCTCGGCATCCTGTTCCGTATATACGGCAGGCAAGCCTTCCAGCTTCGGTTTGCCGCTGTATATCCGGTGACGGACATATTCCGCTTCGGTGACGGTAGTCCCGTTAGCCAGCTTCACCTGATACGCAGGCTGTCGGAAATCACCGCTGCCGTAGCCCGGGTATTCCTGAGGCAAGCTGTCCAGGGAAAAGGAAGCATCCTCGCGAAACGGCGTTGGCGAAAAGGATGCTCTTCCCCGGCGCTCCAGCAAATTGCCTACGCGGTTATCGCGAATCCGGCGCCCCCAATAGGCATGCGCCGGATAAACGCCCCGTACAAGCTCAATCACGTAACTTGACCGATCGCTTTGGAGATGGAACACTCCCAGATCTTCATGAAAATGTATACTCACTGCTTTTTGCCCCCTAACAAGGTCCGAGTTAGATCTCCATGGTCCTTATTAAGACCTTACGGCGGCCGTCCTTTCCAGAATCATGACGTCCCTTCCCGGAATCGTGACATGGCCTGAAATCTGCCGGCTGCCCAGGAGATCGAATTGATTGGCAGAACCTGCATCAAACGTCATCTCTTCGGCATTGTGGTTCATGATGAACAAGTAGGAGTTCCCATCCTTCACCCGCTCTGCCACCTCAACGCCGGCTGGTGTTTCCAGCAGCGGCTTCACACCCTGTTCTTCGCACAGATTGGCAAGAAACCCCTGCAGGAACTGCGAATCCGGACTGCTCGCCACATAATAGGCCTGACCTTCGCCAAAGACATTCTTCGTAAGAACAGGCGTGCCTTTATAGAAGTCGGATCCGTACTCCGCCAGAACCTCCGCTGTCTCCGCGTGGATGACGTCACACAAAATTCCACATGGATAACTTCCACGCAGCGATCCCCAATCCTGCTTCATGTTGATCTGATTTTGCTGCCCGGGAAGCAGGGCATCGATCTCCTCGGCCCAGATGCCGATCACCTTACGCAGCTCGCCGGGATGACCTCCCAGGGTTACCAGATCGTTCTCATTGACGATGCCGCTGAAGAAGGTCGTCACAAAGGTTCCGCCCCTGGACACAAACCGCTCCACGCGCTGGGCAACGCCAGGCTTAACCATATACATCACCGGGGCGATGACCACATCGTACTTGCTCAGGTCCTCCTCAACGCTGATGATATCCGTCTGGATATTCAGCTGGTACAGCGCATCGTAATACTTATGAACCTCATCCACGTAGTTCAGCGCTTTGGAAGGTCCGCTTGACAGCTCCAGCGCCCAACGATTCTCCCAATCATACATAATCGCTACCTTGGCGTCCGAACGGGAGTCGAGCAGCTTGTCTCCGAGCTGCTGCAGCTCTTGCCCCAGATCCGCACATTCCCGAAAGACCCGGGTATGCTCATGTCCCACGTGCTCGATCAATGCACCATGGAATTTCTCGCATGCCCCGACGGAACGGCGGAGCTGGAAGAACATGACCGTATCGGCGCCATGCGCTACGGCCTGATAACTCCACAGCCTCATTACGCCGGGACGCTTAGCCGAATTGTAGGGTGACCAGTTCTGAACGCTCGGAGTCTGCTCCATCAGCATGAACGGCTGTCCGCTTTTCAGCCCGCGCATCAGATTATGCGCCATCGCCGTAAAGCTTACCGGCGTATCGATCGCGGGATAATTGTCCCAGGATACCACATCCATGTACTTCGCCCACTCGAAGTAATCCAGCTCGGGATAAAAACCCATCAGATTCGTCGTGACCGGAATATCCGGCGTAACCTTCTTCAGCTCATCTCGTTCCAGTCGGTAACATTGCAGCAGGCTGTCGGACTGGAAACGTCGGTAATCCAGCGATATCCCTTGGAAGAAGGTTCGGTTTCCGGCGAATTCCTCGCTGAGCGCATTCGGTACCACAATCTCGTCCCACTCGTAAAAGGTATGGCCCCAGAAGCCGGTATTCCATGCGGCATTCAGCTTGTCGAGCGACCCGTAGCGCTCTTTCAGCCAGACGCGGAACTGCAACTCGCAGTTGTCGCAATAACAATATCCGCCGTACTCATTCGATACGTGCCAGATGACCAGTGCCGGATGATCTTTGTAACGCTCAGCCAGCTTACGCGCCATCAGCACCGAATATTTGCGATATGTCGGGCTGTTCGGACATGAATTATGGCGACCGCCGAATTTGCGTTTGCGCCCGTCGTAGTCAACACGCAGGATGTCCGGGTATTTCTTGGCCATCCAGGCCGGATGCGCCCCCGTACTTGTTGCCAAGCAGACATGAACCTGCTCCTCTGCCAAGCGGTCCATAATTTCGTCAAGCCACGTGAAATCATAGCTGTCCTCATCGCGCTGCGTTTTAGCCCATGAGAATACATTGAGGGTGGCCACGTCAACACCGGCCAGCTCGAACATGCGCAGGTCCTCTTCCATCGTTGCCTTATCCCATTGCTCGGGATTATAGTCCCCGCCGTACCATATCTTGGGAAAACGTTGATTAATCATCAAATTGCCTCCTTCATCGTTCTTCTAGCTAAGAAAATCGTAACGATCGACGTACTTTGAATCTTAAAGAAAAGAGGCACCATCCCGTGTCTTGTCGGACAGGGATCATACCTCTTATGATGATTCGCTAGCTTGAGTTAGAGTGCTGTTCCTTACTTTTTCAGACTATCCCAGGATGTCTGCATATCCTCAAGCATCTTGTTCGCATCGGATTTGCCGGCGAAGAAGGCCTGCATCGCGCCGGAGAATTCCTGCGCTACACCGTCAGGGAACTTCGCGGATTGTCTTGGCAGTACTTTTCCAGCCTGCACATACTCCCACACAGCGGAGCCGAGGTCACCCATATCCTCAGGCGTTGCTTCGATGGTCTTCAAGGCCGGGATGAATTTGAATTTTTTGACGATGTACTCTTTACCGATATCGGATGTGACAAACCAGTTCAGGAAGATCTTCGCTTCTTCCTTCGACGCGGAATCCTTGTTGATGACCAGGTTCGCAGGTACGCCTACGTTCAGTTTGTCATTCAGCTCCGCATTGTCGCCAAGCGGCATCGGCAGGTAGCCAAGATTCAGGTCCGGATTGATGGCATCAATCTCGGTTTGGGCCCAGTTGCCGTTCTGCATCATGGCTGTTTTGCCGGTAGCCAGCAGGGAAATGGCCGTATTGTAATCGGTGGTCAGCGGGTTTTTGTTCCCGTGATCCAGTGTCAGCTGCATCAGCTTGGCCCACTCTTCGAACTTCGCATTGCCCGCGAATTTTTGCGTTCCGTCGTTCAAGCCCTGGATAAAGGCATTCGGATCCTCCTGCTGGGCAAACGCCGGGTTAATGCCTTGGTTACCGATCAACCACCATTCCTGATAAGCGTTAGCAAAAGGTGTTATGCCTGCCGCTTCCAGCTTCTTCGCGGCATCTTCCAGTTGGGCATAGGTTTTAGGAAGCTCGGTAATGCCCGCCTGCTCAAACAAATCTTTATTGTAGATGTAACCCCATCCTTCAAGGTTCATCGGCATGCCGTATACTTTACCGTCTTTGGTCATCGGCTCTTTCGCCATGTCCACCAGATCGTTCACCCAAGGCTGATCGGACAGATCCTCCAGGCGGTCAATCCACATCTCCATCTCGGCGTCGCCGCCATTGGAGAATATGTCTGGCGCATCGTTGGATGCGAATTTGGTTTTCAATGCAGCACCATAGTCGGCGCCGCCGCCCACGGTTTGAATATCCAGCTTGATGTTCGGATGTTCCTTCTCGAATTCAACCTTGAGTTCATTCAAGCCGTCCACGATCTCGGTTTTGAATTGAAAAATCTTAACCGTCTTCACTTCGCCGGAAGCTCCATCCGAGCTTCCGCCCTGGCCTTCCTCCGACTTGCCGCCGCAAGCCGCAAGCAGCAGCGAGAAAGCCAGCAGCATCACGAGTGATAATTTCATTTTGTTCATCTTTACTACCCCCTAGTATTGTTTATATATAAAGATGGAATAACCGATTTGGGAGAAGCCAGCTGCCTTTACCCCTTAACGGAGCCGGCAGCAACGCCTTCAACAATGTACTTCTGTAATGACAGGAAAAAGATGATAATCGGCGTAATGCCCAGCACGAGCGCCGGCAGCGCCATATCCCATTGCTTCGAATACTGCCCGAAGAAGGCAAAGGTCGCAAGCGGAATCGTCCGCAGTTCCGGACTTTGCAGAATCAAGGACGGCAGCAGGTAGTCGTTCCATACCCACAGACAGTTCAAGATGATGACCGTCACCATCATCGGTTTCAGCATCGGCAAAACAATCCGGGCAAATACTCTGAACGGAGAAGCTCCGTCGACCGTGGCGGCCTCTTCGATTTCAAGCGGAATGCCCTTCACGAATCCGTGGAACAGGAAGACCGACAACGGGATGCCGAGTCCCAGATAACTGAGAATCAAGCCCACGATACTGTTGTTAACGCCCAGGAAGTTAATGACCTGCAGCAATGGAATCATAATGGATTGGAACGGGATGACCATGGCCGATACGAACAGCATGAACACGATTTGATTGAATCTCGTATTGGACCGAACCATTCGGTAAGCCGCCATCGCACTCAGCATGGCAATGATGAGATTACTGATAACCGTAATGATGACGGAATTCGCGAATGCTTCCGGGAAGCGGGTCATTTCCCAAGCCTTGCTGTAGTTGTCAAAATGAAAGGCGGTTGGCCAGTTGGCCGCGTCGACCATAATATCGCCCAGCGATTTGACCGAGTTCACCAGCAGGAAGTAAAAGGGCGCCAGGAAGATCAGCGCAATAATGACCATCACAATCTGCAACACGATTGTGGAGGCCGACATAGGAGGTTTCTTCGATCTCATTTAAGCTTCAACCTCCTTCTGTTTCGTTAATCGGACTTGAATGAGCGTGATGACGGCAACGACCAGGAAGAAGATCAGGGACTTGGCCGTCCCGAGTCCATACCGGTTGTTCAGGAATGCCTCATTGTACACGTTCATGGCCAGTGACTCCGTGGAGCGGTATGGCCCGCCCTTCGTGAGGGACAGGTTCAAGTCGAACATTTTGAAGGACCAGGAAATTGCCAGGAATAAACATACGGTGACCGCCGGCATGATAAGCGGAACGATGATGCTCTTCAGCACTTGAAACCGGTTCGCTCCATCAATCTCGGCAGCTTCCATGACTTCCTTGGACACATTCGTAATGGACGCGATGTAGATGACCATCAGATAGCCTGACGATTGCCATACAAAGACCATGACTATGCCCCAGAAGCCGGTCACTTCGTCCCCAAGCCACGGAAGATTAAAGAACGGAATCCCCGTAGCCTCGCCGACGGTGGCAAAGCCCTTTATGAAGATAAACTGCCAGATGAAGCCGAGCAGCAATCCGCCGATCACGTTCGGCATGAAGAAGATCGTCCGCAGCCAGTTGCGCGCCCTAATATTTTTCGTTAAGAAGTAGGCCAGGAAAAAACCGACCAGATTCGTTAAAAGCACGCCAACGATCGTAAACTTGGTAGTAAACCAGAAGGACTGTGCGAATGCGCTGTCATTTGTGAAAATCTGTTTGAAATTGTCCAGCCCGACCCATTCGACATTCCCCGAGACACCATTCCAGTTGGTAAACGAGTAATACATCCCCATCACAAATGGGATAATGATCGTAATGCCGAAAAACAGCAGCGCGGGTCCGATATAAACCAACTGCTGCGTCAAGGCAGCCGTTCTCTTGCTGTTCATGTAAATCCCCCTCCGCTTGTCCTATCGTTTCTCTATCCATTTCTCTATGATTTAATTATGCTAAGATGAAGACCCTGGGACTACCACAGGATGTGAACTAAATGGTATAGAAAATTGATCGGCGGTGAATTTATTGAACTGGAATTGGAACAGCATTCGCACAAAATTGATTACCTTTATGATCATGGCCACCATCATTCCGACCACCATCTCCATGATCATCAGCTATGTCATGACCACCAACTCGCTCAAGGAACGGGCCGTTGTTGAAAATATGAACCTTCTCTATCAGGGACGGTTGAATTTGGAGAGCTATTTGGAAGACATGAACCGTAATTCCCTTACGGTTTATTCGGATCCGGATTTTTTTCGCAGCCTTTATTATAGTCATGAGAATATCAATGCCAGCGGCAGGCAGTCCGCCACGCTGCAGTCCATCCAAAAAGCCATCAGCGGCTCCAGACAGGTCTATCTTTATGTCGACGGCAAAAGAGAGGCCACATTGTTCGCCCAGGATATCGCCAGAAAAACAAGTGACGTCAACCTCTATCCCGACATTCCCGATCTTAGTAACGATACGGTGGTCTTGCAGCCGCCCCATCCCCTGCACACGTATGGCTTTCAGTTAGCTTATCCTTACGAGGCCGATACACAAGTATTCACGATGTACCGGGTCATAGAACGCGTCCCTTCTACCGAGCGATTAGGCATTCTCGCCATCGACATGGATATGAACTTCCTGAGCCGGATCAGCAATCAGCTGTTCCAGCCCGAACATGAGCAGCTGTATATTACGAATGAAGCCGGTTATATCATGTATGCCGGCCATGAAGAGAGGCTTGGACAGCAGATTCAAACGGAATGGTACGACACCATCAAGCAGTCCGGTAAGAAGGAAGGCCATTTTGAGTATAACAACAAAATCTATCTGTACAACAATATCAAGACGTCGATCAGCGACTGGACGATGATCAAGGAGATTCCTTCCTCCTATATTCTGAGCAGCGCGGACAAAGCCGCCTTCGTCAATATTTTGCTGATCGGCGTGTCCCTTATTCTCATCATCGCCGCCACCATCTGGATTTCGGTCTATATTACGGCGCCGATCCGGGAATTGGTGGGCCTTATGAGCCAAGTCAAAAGCGGACGAATGAGCGTGGATATCTCCTCTAACCGCAAAGACGAAATCGGAACCCTCCACCGCAGGTTCGGCAGCATGATGGATACGATCAACAACCTCATCTTGCAGGAATACAAGCTGAAGCTGGCAAACCGGACCAACCAGCTCCGGGCGCTGCAGGCTCAGGTGAACCCGCATTTTATGAACAATGCGCTGCAAACCATCGGCACCCTTGCGCTTGAGCATGGCATGAAGAGGATTTACTCCCTGATCTCCGCTCTTGCCCGTATGATGAGATACAGCATGTACAATACGGACAAGCCGGTCACCTTGGCCACGGAGCTCGATCATATCAAGGATTACGCGGAGCTGCAGAAGGAACGATTTGAGAATCAGTTCGACTTCCGTTACGATGTGGATGAGTCGACTTTGCAGGTGTTGATCCCGAAAATGCTGGTTCAGCCGCTGATCGAGAACTTTTTCAAGCATGGCATGAACCCCTTGGCGGAAAACAATTACATCGCGCTAAAAAGTAAGCGCCTGTCGGCCTCCATCGTGCAGATCACGGTTGAGGACAACGGAAACGGGATGCAGGATGAGCCGTTTCAAACCCTGCAGGAGCATTTGCTTCGGATGGAAGAGATGGATCTGGAACAGCTTCAGGTTCTTTCCGAAATGGACACGGAAGACAGCAGCGGGATCGGACTCATCAACATCATGACAAGGCTGAGACTGTATTATCGCGGAAAATCCAAGTTCAGCATCGAAAACAACAAGCCGCATGGCTTTCGAGTTGTACTGACTATAAATGTGGAAGGTGAAACGGATGAAGGCATTGATCGTGGATGACGAGTCTCGCGTGCGTAAGGCCATAAGACTGCTGGTCCAATGGGAGACGCACGGGATTACCGATATAGAGGAAGCCGCCAATGGCCTTGAGGCGATGGAGCTGATTCCGTCGTTTCGGCCGAGCCTCGTGCTCATGGATATGCTGATGCCGCTCAAAAACGGCGTGGATCTCATGGAATGGATTCATAAAAATTACCCGGATATCAAATTCATTGTCATCAGCGGGCATGACGACTTCGAATTCGTACGCAACACCATCTGGTACAGCGGCACGGATTATATCCTGAAGCCCATTGAAGAAGCCGTTATCAACCAAGCGGTTGCCAAGGCGACGGCCGCCTGGAAAGCCGAGGAACGGGAGCGCCTTGCGGCGCGGCAGCAGCATGTTCAGGTGAACGAGTACCGACCGGTCTATTCCGAGAAGCTGTTATCCAGCCTTATCGATGACAAAAGCGCCCATTCCCAGGTGGTCAATCGCCTCAAGGATGAAGGCATCGTACCGGAGCAAGCGCAGACGATACGACTGGCCGTCATGCAAATGGACAAGTCAGACCACGCGCTATATAGCCGCTTTGGCCATCATCAGGACTTGCTCATGTTTGCCCTGCTCAATATTTGCAATGAATTTCTGCAAAAGGACCGGATCGGGATCGCCTTCCGTCACTTTGGTTCACCTCACCAGCTGGTAATTTTGCTGTGGGATCAGCTTGCCACACTTGCCACGCTGCTACAAGAGATCAATAACGGGATGCACCGCACCTTGTCGCGCCACATGCATTTTGGCGTGAGTCCCGACGGTCAATACCCGGCAGACATTCCGGAATTGTATGCCCGAAGCTCGTCTGCCCTGCATCAGCGCGATTTAACGGTGCTTAATCACTTTATCCATGATACGGAGGAGCAGCGCCGGTCGGGCGTTGACCATCATAAAGGGGTGCAGTTCAGCGGATATGAGGATACCTGGAAGCTCGCCATACTTAGCGGCCAGCCCGCTCCCATAACCGAAGCCGTAGAGTCATTCATTTCAGCTATTCGGAAAAGCGGCGTTCTCACGCCGGAATTTCTGGAGCGTTGGGACCGCGATATCGAAAGATTCGCCAATCGCGTCATTCATGAAACGGCTAACCCGTCGTCTGAAGCTTTGTTGAAATTGTACAAAGCGGAAAGCGCCGCCATCGAGCGGCCAAGCCCGGACAAGTATGTGTGCTCGCTGTCCGAGTGGCAGCAGTATTGGATTGAATTAATGAGCCTGCTGGCCTCTGCTGTGCAGTCTCAAAAGCAAACGGGTCAGGACTTGATCCATGACATTACGGCGTTTATCGAGCAAAATTATCAGAACGATGTATCGCTGTATGATATTGCAAATCGATTTCACGTAAGCCGAGAGTACATTTCGCGTAAATTCAAGCAAAGGCACGGCATTAACATCCCGGAGCATCTGAACCGCATCCGCATCTCCAAGGCCAAAATCCTGCTGCAAAATCCAGGTTTAAAAATGGCAGCGATTTCCGAAATGGTCGGCTTTAAGAACGAGAAATATTTCAGTCTTGTCTTTAAGAAGCAAGAGGGCATTTCGCCGAAGGAATTCCGCAAGCTGCATGAGCAGGAAGCGTAGACTGGGCAGCGGTTTGCCGCTTAAGGCAAGCAGCCCGTGTTGGGCATATAAAATAAAGCAGAGAGAGCATGGGAATCCCCGCTTTCTCTGCTTTTTTATGTGAACCCTCAGAGCGATTGATGTCTTCGCAGAACCTTCATGCACTCCTTCTACCCCAGCTGCTTCTCCAAGATCATGACTCCGCGTGCCGGCACTTCGCAGGAATCTCGATGCTCCTCTCCCGTCAGCAGGTCAACGTAGGTCTCCCCTTCCAATGGCACGAGTTTGCTCTCCGGCATGTGATTAAGTACAAAGGTGAATTCCACGCCCTCCTTCACGCGTTTTGTAACCTCAACGCCTTCCGGAGCCTTCAGGACGGGCTCAATGCCATGTTCATTGCATATCGTTTGCATCAGGTCCATCAGGAATTTAGGCTCCGGACTTGTGGCCACATACCAGGCCTTCCCCTGCCCGAAGGAATTCACGGTTAACGATGGCATCCCTTGATAGTAGTCCGAGCCGTATTCGGCAACGACCTCTGCTCCCTCGGCATGGATTACGTCGCATAGAATGCCGCAGTCGTAGGTGCCCTCCAGTTGTCCCTTCCGGCCTCGCAGCACCATCTGATTCTGCTTGCCCGGAAGCAGCGCATCAATCTCCTCGGCCCAAACTCCCATCACCTTGCGCAGCTCGCCCGGATAACCGCCCAGCGTCACCAGATCATTCTCGTTCACGATCCCGCTGAAGAAGGTTGTCACAAAGGTTCCGCCTTGCGATACAAAGGCCTCCACGCGCTCTGCAAATCCCTGCTTTGCCATATACATCACAGGTGCGATGACAACGTCATATTTCCGGTAGTCCTCTTCCACGCCGATCATATCGGTCTGAATATGCAGCTGGTGCAGAGCATCATAATATTTATGGACCTCATTCACGTAATTGAGGGCAACGGTCGGACCGCTCGACAGGTCAATGCCCCATCGATTCTCCCAGTCGTAGATGATGGCGACTTTGGCGTCGGAACGGGCATCCAGAATTCGGTCCCCCAGCTGCTGCAGCTCCTTGCCCATCTCGGCGCACTCGCGGAATACGCGGGTATGTTCATGTCCCACATGTTCGATGACCGCTCCGTGATACTTCTCGCAGGCTCCGATCGAACGGCGCAGCTGGAAGAACATCACCGTATCCGCGCCATGGGCGACCGCTTGATAGCTCCACAATCGCATAACCCCAGGGCGCTTGGCCGAGTTATACGGCTGCCAGTTCTGGACGCTTGGCGTCTGCTCCATAAGCATAAAAGGCTGTCCGCCCTTCAGCCCCCGCATCAAAGCATGCGCCATGGCCGTATAGCTGTATGGCGTATCCAGAGACGGGTAGTTATCCCAGGATACAACATCCATCTCTTTGGCCCACTTGAAGTAATCCAGCTCCGGATAGAAGCCCATCAGATTCGTGGTCACCGGAATATCTGGCGTGATCCGCTTTAATTCATCCCGCTCCAGCTTATAGCAGTCCAGCAGGCTGTCCGACTGGAAACGGCGGTAATCCAGGGATATGCCTTGGAAATTGGTCCGGTTGCCGGCCCACTCCTCGCTTAATGCGTTAGGTACGACAATGTCTTCCCAGTCGTAGAAGGTATGTCCCCAGAAACGGGTATTCCAAGCCTTGTTCACGGCATCCAGCGTGCCATAGTGCTGCTCAAGCCAAGTTCGGAATGCCGCGGCGCAATTGTCGCAGTAACAGTACCCGCCGTATTCGTTCGATACGTGCCAGATCAAGACGGCAGGATGATCCTTATAACGTTCCGCCAGCTTGCCGGCCATGGCTTTGGCGTATTTACGGTAAGTGGGGCTGTTCGGGCAGGAGTTATGACGACCTCCGAATTTGCGCTTACGTCCCTCGTAGTCGACGCGCAGCACATCCGGGTATTTACGGGCCATCCATGCCGGATGGGCCCCTGTGCTGGTTGCCAGACAGATGTATACCCCGTTCCGGTACAGCCGTTCGATCGTCTCGTCCAGCCAGGCAAAATCGTACGTATCCTCATTCGGCTGGCTCAAAGCCCAGGAGAATACATTGATGGTGGCCACATCGATGCCCGCCAGCTTAAACATGCGGTCATCTTCCTTCCACGCTTCTGCATCCCATTGCTCGGGATTATAATCGCCGCCATACCACATTTTGGGTAACTTTTCGTTAATCATTTAGGGTTCAGCTCCTTTAGCTTCTTAATTCCGTATCCAGTTCGCCATCAACAAAGCATTGTACGATCAATCGTGTTCGCGGCTGCCTTCGGAAGTCGCTGGCGTGATCAGGTATATCGCTCCGCTGACCGTTCCAAATGAGCCCTGATCATCCACCGCCACCGCAACCCCGTCTTCCCTCGTAACGGCGAGAGGCACGGAACAGCTAATTCTACAGACACGGCCATGCGTAGAGATTACGCGCGCAGACGTTAGGATGCCTTCGCTCCATTCCATGTCCACAATAAACCCGCCGCGAGCCTTTAATCCTCTTGCGGATCCTGCTGCCCACGCTTTCGGCAGCGCCGGCAGCAGCTGAATAGCGCCCAAGTGGCTCTGGAGCAGCATTTCCACAAGTCCGGCCGTGCCTCCAAAATTCGCATCGATCTGAAAGGGAGGATGGTCTCCAAGCAGATTAGAATGCATGGAACGGGAAATCAGCGTCCGGACATAATCATACGCCTTGTCCGGCTGCTGTAGTCGGGCAAACAGGTTGATCAGCCATACGCAGCTCCACCCCGTGTGCCCTCCTCCATGGTCGATCCGCGACATCAGCGTACGATAAGCGGCTTCCGCAAGCTGCGGCGTATCCTGAAGGGTAATGTCGGAGCCGGGGTACAGCCCATACAGATGCGATACGTGCCGATGTCCGGGCTCCGCTTCCGGGTAAGGCTCGCTCCATTCCATGAGTTTGCCCTCGGCATCAATGGCGTAAGGCAGCAGCCTCGCTGCCGCCGCCCTCCATTCCTCCCGCAGCTCAGCATCCTGGTCCAGGAGCTGTGATGCTTCAATGCAATTCTGGAATATATCCCGGATGATGGCCATGTCCATAGTGGAGCCTGCCGACACGCTGCAAGGCAGGCCTTCCTCGGTAAGGAACTGATTCTCCGGCGATGTCGACGGGCTGGTCACGAGATGCCCTTTCCCGTCTTCAATAAGCCAATCCAGGCAAAACAATGCCGCATCCCTCATCAGCGGATAAGCCGTTTCCCGCAAATATTCAAGATTCGGCTGGAATTGGTAATGCTCCCATAGATGCCGGCACAGCCATGCGCCGCCCATTGGCCAGAAAGCCCACATGGCCCTGCCATCGCTCGGACTGGCCATTCGCCATAGATCCACGTTATGGTGGGCAACCCATCCACGGGCGCCGTAATGAATTTTCGCCGTCCGGGCACCGCTTACGCTAAGCTCCCGGATCATCTGGATCAGCGGCTCATGACACTCGCTCAGATGCGTCGTCTCTGCGGGCCAGTAGTTCATCTCCGTATTGATATTCGTTGTATAATCGCTGTTCCATGGCGGCTGTACATGCGGGTTCCATATGCCCTGCAGATGTGCAGGCTGTGTATCTGGCCGAGAGCTGGCAATGAGCAAATACCTTCCGAATTGAAACATCAGCGCCTCGAGAGCAGCATCCTCCCGTCCTTCCCGGTACGCTTCCATCCGCTCGTCGGTGGCTAAAGCTTCTATGGAACGTCCATTCTCTGAACGGCCAAGCTGAAGGTCCACGCGTCTGAACAAGGCTTGATGGTCTTGGACATGCCGTGAGCGCAATTCTTCAAAGCCACGCCCCATCGCGTCCTGAAGCCTCCTCCTGCATATACCGGACGGATCGGTTCCTCCAGAACCTGGAGAGCGATCGAAGCCTTCAAAATTCGTGGCAGCCGCAATCAGCAGCGTGACCGAGCCTGCGCCGTGAATACGTATACCGCTGTCATCCACCGTAACCTGCCCGCTATCCGTTAAAGGCAGCAGCCTCATTTCATACCTTATGCCAAGCCCGTCTTCAAAGAGCACCGCCCCGGGGTGATCACCTCTGTAATTCTCAGCAATATGGGTGGGAGCGTGTCCATACAACACCAAGGATCCGTCTTCTGCGCTGCGGGTACCATGCTGCAGCGGTGAACGAAGCCCGATCTCCAATTGGATGGTTCCAGCGTTCGTGCTCGTATAACGAATAACCGCTACCTGATCCGGCGCACTGATGAATACTTCCCTGCTGAAGCGACCATCCGAGCCGCCGGCTCGAAAGTGAGTGGATGCAATCCCTGTATCCAAATCCAGTTCGCGCCTATAGTCCGTCCAATCATCCCCAACTCCGCTCTGTCTGATAACCAGATCTCCTAAAGGCAAAAAGGACTCCGTGCTCCTGCCGACCATCTTCCCCTCAATCAACTGTTCGGCTTCGGTATACTTTCCGGACGCAATCAGCTCTCTTGCCGTTGCCAAATGCCGGAGAGCCTCATAATTATTCGTGTCCCGGGGAAACCCGGACCAAAGCGTATCTTCATTCCATTGAATGCGTTCTTCCTGTACGCCCCCGAACACCATGGCGCCAAGACGGCCGTTTCCAAGCGGAAGCGCTTCTTCCCACTTGGCCGCGGGTTTCCGATACCACAATGTTGAGGTCTGCTGCTGTACTGAATTCAGTGTAATCCCCCCTTATTCCAATTTGATAAAGGTCTTCTCGAAAAACACCTTAAATCCTTCATCTTAGGTTGTATTTATTCGAATAACTTAAGGCCCGCCGCCTAGCAGCAACTGCCTTGAATAGCGGCAAAAGGGGCCGCATACAGCCGGCCCCTTTTATTCGCCTCTACCTTAATTATTCCATAGTTCCACGCGTTCGCGTACCAATTGGGTGTATTCCTGCTCCATCTTCTCGGCGCCCGCATCATTCAGTTCTTTGATGAACTGATCATACAGCGCGTCAAATTTCGCCGGATCGGCAAGAATGACTTCCGGAATCCGTTTACGGGTAATCTCTTCCACCTTTTTGTAGGTGATATTGATGTTGGAGTCGCTCGGTACCGGAATGTTGTAAGCAACGCCCCACGGCTTCACTTCGAATTCCTCTTGCTTCGGCCACAGGTCTTTCCACATTTCCGCGCCGTACGCTTTCAGCGTCTCCTTCGCGGATGGCGTATAGTTCTCTATGATTGTCTCCGGGAAATTCGTTGTATAGTAGTTGCCCGTCGAATCCTTCACGCCATCGCCGTAACGAGGGAACATGGCGTTGTACAAGCCGATTCCTGTTTCCTTGGTGAAGTTGGCGTTGTCATAGGTTTTGCGCTCTTGAACATCTTCCGGAATGACGCGCTTGCCGTCCACCACGTTGTAATGCTCGCCTTCGATTCCCCAATTCATCAAAACTTGCCCTTCTTCAGAAGCCAGATAATCCAGGAACTTGATGATTCGAACCGGATCCTTCGCGGATGTCGTAATACCTACGCCCCATCCTGCAACGTAACCCGTGTCTTGGAATGTTGCATCCTTGGTCGACTCATCCAGTTGGATCGGGAATCTCGCATAGGTGCGGTTTTCCTTACCGGAAGATCTTAGCGCGTTGGTTGCATTGCCGAAGCCCCACTCCTGATCGATGACGCCAAGAACACGGCCAGAGGAGATTTTAGCTTCGTATTGGTCCGTCTTCTGCACGAACGTTTCTTTATCCAACAAGCCCTCGGCGTTCATATGATTCAGCCAGCGGAAATATTCTTTCTCTTCCGGGCGCTTGTAGTGCAGCTTCGCCTCGGTTGTTTCCGGGTCGATATAGTACTCGCCGTCATCCGATACGCCTGTCGCGATAAACGCCGGGTTCGTTACCGAGATCATGATTCTCCATCCGTCCGCATTCAACGTCAGCGGAATCGTCGGCTGACCGTCAATGGTCGGGTGTTTCTCGGCATACTCTTTCAGCGCGTTCTCATAATCCTTCACCGTTTTCAGTTCAGGGTAACCGAGTTCTTTCAGCACTTCATGCTGGATCTGGAACGTACCGCCGGCATCGAGGGCCTGATGGTCCACCGCTGCAAGTGTCGGGAGGACATAGATGGCCTCATCCTCATTGCTCCATTTCAGACGGCTCATATATTCGCCATACACCTTCTTGATATTCGGCGCATGCTCTTCGATCAGATCTGTCAGATCAATAAACGCTCCGGAATCCACAAACAGATTGGCGTCACCCTTGGCAAATACCAAGTCTGGATATTCCCCGCTCGCCACCATCAGCGGAAGCTTCTGATTGGAGCCGTCCACCGCGTATTCGGCCTGGATCGTAATGCCGGTTTTCTCAGTCAGCTTCTTGCCGACCGCATCCTGCATGTTGGCCCAGTTTGCATTGGAATCCGCGCTGTAATACGTCATGGTCATCGGCTCGAGCTTCTCTTCCTGCTGCGTATCGTTGCCGCCATTGCCTTCTTCGCCGCCGTTTGCGCTATTGTTGCTGTCGCTGTTGCCGCATGCCGCAAGCACGAATGTGGCCATCATCATGATCGCTAGCAGCAGCGACAATCTCTTCTTATGTTTCATTGCTATACCCCCTAAACCGATTTTTAATCATCTATCGTATAACAGGACGTGTTGCCTGCTGATACCGTACTTACGCTTAGCTTTTTACGGCTCCAAGCGTCATGCCTTTTACAAAATACCGCTGCAGGAACGGATAGACGAGCAATATGGGAACCGTAACCACAATCGTGATCGCCATTTTGATCGATTCCGGCGACACCTGCTTCACGATTTCGGCCATGTTCTGACCCGACATCATGCCGCTGGTTTGTCCCTGCGTGCTCTGCAGCACTTTCATCAGCTCGAATTGAAGCGTCGTCAGATGGGGTGCGTTGCCGTTATAGAGATACGTATCGAACCATGAGTTCCACTGCCCGACGGCCAGGAATAAGGCGATGGTAGCCAATACGGGCTTACAGAGCGGAAGAATGATTTTGTAATAGATCGTGAAATCGTTGGCCCCGTCAAGCTTAGCCGATTCCTGCAGCGAATACGGCAGGCTGTCGATGAAAGAGCGGATAACGAATACATTGAACGCGCTTACCATTCCCGGAATGATGTAGACCAGAAACGAATTCATCATGTTTAAGTCGCGGATCAGAATGAACACTGGAATCATTCCGCCGGAGAAGTACATCGTCAGCGCAAGAAAGGTCGACATGAACTTTCTTCCCTGAAAGTCCACCCTGCTGAGGACGTAACCCAGCATCGTGCCGCTCAGCAAGCCCAAGAATGTTCCTGCCAGCGTACGGAGAATCGTAATTTTGGCCCCTGTTATCAAACCGTCGTATTTGAAGATCTGCACGTAATTCTCAAGCGTAAACTCCCGCGGCCAGAGATAGATCCCCCCGCGCACTGTATCTACGGAATCGTTCAATGATATCGCAAGAACATTCAGGAACGGATACAGAGTAACGATCATGACCAATGTCATAAAAGTAAAGTTACCAATATCAAACACGCGGTCGGAGAGCGTGGGCTTGAATGCTGTTTTGGTTCGTGCCATGCTGCTTCCCTCCCCTACATAATCGATTGCTTCGTGAATTTTTTGAATACGCCGTTAGCGAGCAGCAACAAGAGGATACTCACAATGGAGTTGAACATCCCGATGGCCGTACCGAATGAGAAACGACCCATCCCAAGGCCAAAATTCAGCGCATACAGATCCAGCACTTGGGAATAATCCACCACCAGCGGGTTACCCAGCAAGAACTGCTTCTCGAAGCCGATGCTGATCAGATGTCCGATGGACATGATCATTAGAATTGCAATCGTAGGGGCGATGCTTGGCAGCGTAATATGCCATATTTGGCGAAGTCGGCTCGCGCCGTCAACCTTGGCTGCTTCGAATTGCTCCTGATCAATGCCTGAAATCGCTGCCAAATAAATGATCGCGCTCCAGCCCATTTCCTTCCATATATCGGAGCCCGTTACGATGTACCAGAACAGGTTCCCCTGAGCCATGAACTGTATGGGCTGATCAATGAACCCCAGCCACATCAGCAGCTGGTTGACAGCGCCTCCATCTGTGGACAGCATTTTGGTCACGATACCGGCAACCACGACCCAGGACACAAAATGCGGCAGATAAGATATCGTCTGTACGGTCCTCTTGAATACGCTTCCACGAAGCTCATTCAACAAGACTGCGAATAGGATCGGAATGGTGAATCCAACAATCAATCCCATGAAACTCATGGCGAGTGTATTTCGCAACACCAGATAAAACTTATCGTCCGAGAAGAGTGTCACGAAATGGTCCAGGCCCACCCATTTTTGCTCGAAGATTCCTTTGCCCGGCCTGTAATTCTGGAATGCCATCAACCAGCCCCATACCGGCATGTAGCTGAAAATGAACACAATGACGATGAATGGAAGCGACATTCCGTACAGTACTTTCTGCTCTTTGAAAGTGGCCCAAAAGCCTTTCTTTTTCTTTGCGGCAGGTTGGATGCTACCTTCTGTCTTTGTTACCGCTTTCAAACCAACCCCTCCTCTCTTGTATATCCTGATGATAAACCAAGCTGGGGCAGGGAAGTACCCGAAGGATTGGCTTAAAAATCATATAAAAATTAGACATTAACGGTGGGAGGTAAATGCGAAAGACCTTTATGCCGCTCCGTGTCCGGATCGTATCGCCGATCGCTGTTAAACCCGGGAAACTTCGGATGATACAGGGAGGCGGTTTCCCGGCTTTAAAGGCGACCGCTGGCGCTTCTCCGATACGATTCCGGCCCCTCCGCTCTATGCTTTGCAGCATTAGTGCCCCGATAATGCCTTGGGGAAGGAAAGGGAAAAACAAAAAGACGCGTACCTTAGTCGCGTCTAAAGGGCACGATATGAAAGTATTTATGTTTAGTCTAGTTGTAGGTGAGAATGTGACGACTGATCACAGGTCCAGCTCCTTACGGAAATTGGATGGAGAGGTACCGACGTATTTTTTAAACTTGCTATGAAAATAGTCGACATTCGTATACCCGACCTTCTCCGCAACCTGATACACCTTCATGCCCTGCTTCAAAAAATCCTTGGCCTTGTCGATCCGGACCTTATCGAGGTACGTATTGAAGTATTCTCCGGTTGTATTCTTGAACATCTTCCCAAGGTAGGCGCTGTTGTAATTAAATACGGAGGCCAGTGTTTCCAGTTTAAGATTCTCATTGTAATTACGCTGAATCAGATCCATGATCCGCTTCATCTCCTGGTCCCTTCCGCCATTGCCGGCCTGCCAAATCAGCTCCTCCAGAAATTGGGACGAATGGCGGCACAAATCATAGGCCGTGCGCTGGCGGAATATTGCCGCAATCCGATCGGAGTATTCTTTCGTGCGGGACTGCAGCTCGGTATGATGCTGCATCAGCTTGTTGTGCACCCCGGTCAGAAGCTCCACGAAGGCGCTTTTCATCCTTTCCTCCGTATATTCTTCATTCACCATGGCATACGCTGCAGCATGCAGCAGCTTCCGCAGCACCTCCACATTACCCACATCCACGGCGTAATAGAGCTGTTCCATCAGCTGCACCGGATCATAGGGCTGCCGTTCTTGATCCGTTATGCTGCCGGCAAACCGCTCGGATTCAGGGAATAACAACTCGCCGGGAGCATAGAAGAAGCGTTCGCGAATCCGTTCCTTGGCACAACGGTACGAATTCGCCACATCTTCCAAACGGTGGACCTGACGGCCCAAAGAGGCCGTTATCGCCGTGCCGGCCCGACTTGCGGCTTCCTCCACCATCTGCAGCAATTCTTTGCGCCCACCCGCCGTCAAGACCGGCGTGTGCATTAGGACGCCTAACTGTCGATTCATGGTAAAGACCGCGCCGTGGCCGTTCTCTTCAAAAGCTTCGATCAGCTGGTTTTTCAACCGATCGTCGGCTCCCTCAACGGATTCATCGTAGCCGTTATGATGAACAAGCAGCACTTGGTACTGGTTCCATAACAGTCCTGATCGCTCGGCCATATTCCGCAAAGCTGCCGGATCGGGATTGCCCTCCGGGTTGAACCATGTCTGAATGAACTGCTCGCGGCTCATATCCGAGGCTGCCCTATTCAGTGCCTTCCTCTCCTGTTCCTGCTCGATGGCTTCTTTAATCTGCAGCAAATACATGCTCAGCTCGTCCTCATCCACCGGTTTCAAAAGGTATCCGTCCACGCGGTGGGACATCGCCCGCTTAGCATAATCAAAATCGGCATACCCGCTCAGGATGAGCAGATGAATCTCGGAATCCAGGTTTCGGATGGCTTCGATCAGCTGCAATCCGTCCATTCCCGGCATTCGGATATCAATCAGCATCAAATCCGGGTCATACGTCCCGTGCTTCTCCAGCGCTTCGCTTCCGTTCGCTGCGGTTCCAACAACCTGATACCCAAGCTCGGTCCATGGCACAATGCTCTTCAGCCCTTCGCGCAGCTTGGGTTCGTCATCCACGATTAATACTTTCATCATCGCTCTCTCCTCCTGTCGGGATACTGAATTCAATACGTGTTCCTATGCCCGGCTCGCTGTAAATGATCAGACCTGCATCAGGGCCGTAGGTAAGCTGCAGACGGACATGAACATTCCGGAGTCCGATCCGCCCTCCGTCCTTCTCATCGGTATCGTTCAAATAACCGTAGATCATCTGCAATCTCTCCGGGGTTATGCCCGCCCCATTATCCTCGGTGATCACGAGCAGTTTCCCTTCACTAGCCGTGACCCTCACCCTGATGAAAGTTCCTTCTTCCTTGTGATCCATCCCATGTATGACCGCATTCTCCACAAGCGGCTGTATGATCAGCGGGGGGATTCTTACCCGATCGGCTTCGGGATCCACCAGAAGTTCATATTTCAGACGATCCTCATAGCGGAACTTTTGAATATCCAGATAACACTGCACCATTTCGATCTCGTCTTTTATCGTTGTTTTTCCGCTGCCGATCTCAAGATTGCTTCGCATCATTTTACCGAGCAGCCGCACAATCCGGGCGATTTCGTCCTCACCCTTGAGATGTGCCTGCATGCGAATAGACTCTAAGGCATTAAACAAAAAGTGCGGATTGATCTGACCGGCCATCATTTTGAATTTAATTTCGTTCTGCTTCTGCTCCATTAACCTTTTCTGTTCATTGGAAACCTGCACTTCGTTCATCAGGTCGTTAATGTTACCCACCATGGAGTTGAATTGGCGAGATAACTGACCGATCTCATCCTTGCCGTCAATTCTCATGGCAACGCCGAGGTTACCGGTACCTACCTTCGTGATATGCTTGCTGAGACGCAGCAACCGGTTCGAGATCAATGAAGAGAAGCTATAGATCAGAAGAACGGCCAGCAGCAGACTGATGATGATGACCGTCATCGCCAGCTTGTTGATCCGATTGGCATCCGCCACGATGCTATCAATCGAAAATATGGAGATAATGCGCAGGCCGTTAACCCCGGATTCCGTATTCAACGGTTCAATCAGTACTTTGGAGGCTTCGTCATGGATAACCGATTCATAGCTTCCGCTCAAATTGTATACAACCCCGCTGGTATCTTGAATCTCGGCTAGCGTTTTCCCGTACAGCTCCGGACGGTTAGCGGCCACAATATTGTTCTTGCTGTCCACAATAATGGTGTCAAACGTTTCTTGGCTGAGGATCGTGTTCAGCATACCTGTATTGACATTGATAACAAGCACGCCACGGTTGTCTTTACTTCCAAGATCAACCCCCTTGATTAAGCTGAGATACACCTTCTGATCGCGTTCATCCGTAATATAGTCCCAGTAGATGACGCCGATATTATCCTCGGCTCGCTGATACCATTCCGTTCTCTTGATTTCGTCCTCGGGATAAAGAAACTCCCAATTGTTCAGCATGGTGGGGTTCTCGCTGTAGAAACGGATATTCGATATTTCCTTGTACATCAGAATTGCCTGCTGTAAATCGGGATACTCCCTGTAAGCCACGAACACATCGTATACGCTTTCATATTGCCGGCTGGCAAGGTTTCTCAGACGCTCGTCGTAAGATAGCCGATAAGATAAATCGTCTGCCACATTGATGACTTCGGTGGACCGTTTCTTGACCCGGTCCACATTCTGGTAAGCTTGCTCCAGCGCATTGTCGAAAGCAAATTTGCGGAGCTCGCCCGTAAGGAATATTCCCACGATGGCTACCGGGACAAAGACCACGACAACAAAAGACAATATCAGTTTGTTGCGGATTTTCATGTCATTCACAAGTTGAATGAAATAGGATAACATCGGACCGTCTTCGCTCCTGTCCTTTAATCTTCGGCAAGCCTTCTAAAAGAAAACGGTTACAACCATTGGTGAATAAACCTGCCGCAGGCCTATTATATCAGCATTGCCGTTAGTTCAAGGCCAGCTAAAATATGGAAGAAGCCCGATTCCAGCATAAGGCTGGTCCGGGCTCATCTTCGCTATGCTTTTTTTTCCCTCTTATCGAGCAGGCGTTCCCAGAGTTTACGCTTCCAGAATTGCCGTGAAAGTCACCGCTTGTTGTCCGGCTTCCACTTGAATGCTGCCTTCTTGCAAGCTCACTCCCGAGCCCTCTACAGATGAAACGGCTCCGGTGTCATGCAGCTTCACGGAGAATGGCTTGCCGCTGCCTTCCACCGTAAAGTCGATCCGGCTGCCTGCACGGACCGCCCGCACAACCAGCTCGCTTTCCCCGTTCATGTTGCGAACGGTGACCGAAGCTTCGCTGCCGTCCTCCAATGCATACAAGCCAAGCTCCACTCCGTCGGCATAGTCATATTCCGGACGGGTGTCGTTTGCGCCCAAAGCCAGGAATGAGTTGCCGCGTACAAACAACGGCAGCCCGAGGAAATCGTACGTTTCCTTGCGCCAGGTTCCGCCATCCACCGTTTCTCCGGTTAACAGATGCGTCCAGCGGCCCTTCGGCAGATAGTACTTCACGTCGCCGTTCTCGCTGAACACCGGTGCCACAAGCAGGGTATCTCCCAGCATGTATTGACGATCCAGCATTTCGACGGCCGGATCCTCCGGGAATTCCAGGAACATGGCGCGCATGCTCGGCACCCCTTGCTCCGATGCCTGTACGGCGGTATGGAACAGATACGGCATCAGACGGCTCTTCAGCTTCGTGAAGAAGCGCGTAACGTCTACGGCCTCTTCGTCGTAAGACCATGGCACCCGGTAAGAGCTGCTGCCGTGCAGACGGCTGTGGCTGGACAGCAAGCCAAATGCCAGCCAGCGCTTGAACACATGCGCCGGAGCCGTATTCTCGAAGCCGCCAATATCATGGCTCCAGAAGCCGAAGCCGCCGAGACCGAGGGACAAGCCGCCGCGCAGACTCTCCGCCATCGATTCATAATCCGCATAGCAATCGCCGCCCCAGTGAACAGGGAACTGCTGTCCGCCAACGGTTGCGGAGCGTGCGAATACCGCCGCCTGATTCTTCCCGAATTTCTCAACCAGCACATCAAAGACGACTTTGTTATAGAGCTGGGTGTAGTAGTTATGCATTTTATGAGGATCGGAGCCGTCAAAATACACAACGTCCGTCGGAATGCGCTCACCGAAATCCGTTTTGAAACTATCAACGCCCATATCTGCCAGCTCGCGCAGATAACCTGCATACCATTCGCATGCGTCCGGATTCGTGAAGTCGACCAGCGCCATACCCGGCTGCCACAGATTCCACTGCCATACATCGCCATTCGCTTTCTTCACCAGGTAGCCTTTTTCACGGCCTTCCTCAAAAAGACGCGAGCGCTGCGCGATATATGGATTAATCCACACGCAGATTTTCAAGCCTTTTTCTTTCAAACGCTTGAGCATGCCTTCAGGATCCGGGAACACCTCTTCATCCCATTGGAAGTCCGTCCAGTTGAGCCCCTTCATCCAGAAGCAGTCAAAGTGGAACACTTCCAGCGGGATATCGCGTTCCAGCATACCGTCGACAAAGGAGTTGACAGTTGCTTCGTCATACTGGGTTGTAAAGGAAGTCGAAAGCCACAATCCAAAGGTCCATGCCGGCGGCAGTGCCGGTTTGCCTGTCAGGTTCGTGTATTTGTCCAGCACGCCTTTCGGATCAGGCCCGTCAATAACAAAGTACTCCAGTGACTCGCCCGGCACGCTGAACTGCACCTTCTTCACTTTCTCCGAAGCCACCTCAAAGGATACAAGGTCCGGTTGGTTGACAAACACGCCATAGCCCTTGTTCGTCAGATAGAACGGAATATTTTTATAGGCTTGCTCGGAGCTTGTTCCGCCATCCTGATTCCAAATATCCACGACCTGGCCATTCTTCACAAACGAAGTGAATCGTTCGCCAAGCCCGTATACCCACTCGCCTACGCCAAGATCCAGCTCTTCGCGCATGTAGGTCTGTCCGCCATCTTCCACGATATGTGCCATGGATTTGGCTCTGCTGCCGGTAATGCGTTCTTCTCCTCTATAGAAGTGAACCGACCATTCCGGACCTTTCTTGATCACGACGCTCAAATTGCCGCTGCGAAGAACCGCCTCCTGATCGTTCTCTTCAATGACCGTATGGTCACCTTCCTGTTTGTACAACTCGAATGCAGGTCCTCTGTCTCTTACTCCCGCGTAGTGAACCAGCTTTACACCGATGACGCCGGGTGCCGGAGAATGAAATTGCACGGTGATCAGCTGGGCGTTAATCGTTGCTCCTCTGCCCGGAATCGGGGCCGTGGAGGCATAGGCAGTCAACATATCTCCTTTTACCGCAAAATCATAAGCCTGAACCGCCCCCGAAACGGAATATCCTTCCCGGATAAGCCAGTTGCCGTCTGTAAATTTCATTTTTTAATCCGCCTTTCTATATTATGAAAATTGAACTTTAAGATGTAAGCGTTATAATATCATTATACTGATCTATTTTAAGGCAATCTAACAGTATTCCATTGTTTTATAGCACAATTTTGATATAAGATGACATCATTCAGGCGGCAATTCATTCCAAGGAGGTACATCATGGATCAATCCTTTCGCCAATCCTTAAAAGAAAGCACCGTTCACGGGAATGAACGCTTCCCGTTTGGTGCCTACTGGTATCAATTTGCCCCCGGGGCCCATGTAGTAGACTCCCATTGGCATAAGGAAGCGGAAATTTTCCACGTGCTGGAAGGCGAGGTTCTGTTTCAGATCGACTCGGAATATATCCCTGTCCGTGCGGGTGAAGCGATATTTATCGATGGAGGAGATCTCCATACAGGTCATGCCCGGGGCGATCAAGGGTGCAGCTTCTGCGCCATGGTGTTCGATGTCGGCATGCTTGCCAGCAGCAGCTACGATCTTGTACAGGAAGGAATGATTGTTCCCTTTCAGGAGCGGAGAGCCACCTTTCCAAGATGGATGACATCCGAAACCGATGAGCAGCTGCTTCAGCATATAAAGGAAATGACACGGCTGTCGAAGCATAAACCTGCCGGTTATGAAGCTGCTATTAAGGGACATCTGTTTCTCATGTTGTTTCAGGCCGCATCCTCTGGCCGATTGGTCAACAGGAGCCGGAGTGAAGCAGCGGATATGGTGAGAACGGATCGTTTGAAGAAAGTCATTCTCTACATCCAGAATCATTATCACCGTCCGATCCGGCTGAGTGAGCTGGCTGATCTGATCCCGATGAGCGAAGGCCAGTTCTGCCGTTTCTTTAAATCCATGACCGGGCAAACGCCCGTGGATTATATGAATTCCTATCGCGTTCGCCAGGCGGCTGAACTCCTTCGTCAGCCAGACAATAAAATATCCGACATCGCACTCGATGTCGGATTCGGGCATATCAGTTATTTTGTTCGGGTCTTCCGTAAGATCATGGACTGCACGCCCTCGGAGTATCGGAAGAAATTATAATTTCGGCAGGCTTGGTATGGTCTGATTGCAATCTCCCGCAAGCGGCAGGTTTCGGCATACGTACTGGCCCGCACTGTTCTCATTCGCTGCACCCGACGGGGCGGGCTGGTGAACGCGCTGTTTCCAGAGCTGCCACAGCATGAATCCATCGTTCGCCCTTCCCTTATTTTTCATATAGTTCACCATCGTTTCTACATTATAATAGGGTGTTGCGATATTATTCTGACCGTTCATCATGTCGGCATCGTATACCGTGCCCGGTGCGGCATTCAGTTGCAGGACGGCCCCGCCGGATCCCTCCGGCGCAATTTGCATGCCCATGTTGATAGGTCCATTGTATATTGCCTTATACGATTCATAGCCTTCACGCGGATCGTAATAAATCCCGCCATCGTAGGACATCAGATTGATGAAGTCGATCTTGCCGCCGTGATCCTTAACCACGCGGTACATGGTACCGCCAAAAGGAGATCCCCATTGGACCTTGCCTTCCTCAAACGGCGTTCCTTTCACGTAATAAGCGCCCGTAGACCAACCGGCGATGGAAATCTGCAGATTCGCGTTTCTTGCATGGATTTCATTATAGAGACTCGTAATAATGCCTGCGATCTCTCCATCCTTGGTGCAGCTGAACTGGGAGGCGGTTCCTTTGTTGCAGCTGCTGCCGCTGGATTCCCAGTCAATGTCGACTCCGGCAGCGCCAAGATCGAGAGCCAAATCCACAATGTTCTTGGCATTGAATCTGGACCACTGCGAACCTTGGCTGTATGACCAGCCTCCTACCGATAAGAACGCTTTCGTTCCGCGGGCTCTGAGCGATGCGATATGGTTACGCAGATCCTGAGACTGCTGGGACGTAAATTTTCGTTGACCGTTCGGGGTGGTCGCCCCTTCCACGAATTCCAAGCCCGCAACGGCTTGATCAAACGCGTAGGACCCCTGGGTATACGTGGTATCCGGCCTTACGAATGCAAGATTGAGATGGGTGATGTAATTGGGAATGCTCGCGGTCGTCAGATCGTAAATACTGGTGTTCCAAGTACTCGCATAAGCGACATACATACGGTCACCGGGCAGCGGAGGATCTACAGGAGGGTCTACTGGAGGATCCACCGGGGGATCGACGGGCGGTGTCCCGGGAGTGCAATTTCCTAGGTCCTCCCATACACCCCATGGTCCTGTCGTTCCAGGCACCTCGCCCTGTGTCCACCATTTCGCTTTCCAGGCATGACCGTTGAAGGATACGATATTCCCCCCGCCATACACGGCAGAACTGCTCCATGCAGGCTCCGTACAGGCCTCAGCGGCTTGAGCCTTGTGCACAGGGAACATACCAAGCACCAGCACGGCGATGAATCCGAGAATCCATCCTCTCATCGTTCTGGACAACCTTGTCATTCATCAAACAACTCCTTCGCCAATTGATTTTGTTCATTAAAGCGGTTTCAAAGCTGGTGAAAGCCTCGTACCTTGCACACCTCCTAACGCATATAGATGAAATGGTATGACGCACTTTAAGTGTAACTTGACCATTTTTTGTACAACAAGGACAAAATTTACTTATTCAGGGGCAAAATCCTATACCCTGGCCAATCAGCACTTCGACGCAAAAAAAGCTGTCACACTGCGGATTACCGCGAATGAGGCAGCTATTAAATAGAAAGCATGGTTAACCCTGACTCCGATTTAGGGTATGATGATAGCAACGTGTTATTTCTTACCGTTGATTGATCTCTTTATGCCGCCTAGCAAACGGACATTTCGATAGTGACTCCGTGTTATCCCGCAAAAAATATTGCTTCCATTCATAGTTATCCTCCGCCCCGTAGAGGTTCAAGTCAGGGTGCGGCGGTACGGGATCATATTGGGCCAATCGCTGACGAATCAATCCCTTGGTGTGTTCTGCTTGCCTTGTTCGGGCATTGAACTGCTTCAGAACCCAACGAGGCGTAAAAGCAAGCATCATGTAGGGAAAGTATCTGCTCTGGCGAAGCTCATGTGCCGGTGTTGCACAATAAACAAAATAAGGCTCGCCTGCAAAACAAAATTCCCATAGATGATCCGTCGGTTCCTCCGGCAGATCCGCCGGCCAAGGTTCCGTATCGTATTCGGTTGTTCGACTTAACAGCTGCCAGAACAAGCCCTCATAATACTGGGCGTCTTGCAGGCCATCGCGGCCATGCTCCGTATCGATCATGACGACAAGTGAAGTATAAGGCCCAAAGTCCCTGGAGCCGAGCCCGAACTCGCGCAGCAGAGCAGCCAGCTGTTCCGCCGCAGCCTGTGATTCACCCTGATGTATAAAGCCGTATCTAAAATGATTCAGTGCATGTCCTTGCACAGCCGGAATGCAGGGGAATTTGGCATAACGGTCCGTCATTTTCTCGGTCAGCTTGGTTATCGCTTTCCGCTGCCATTCCTCATGCAATCCATGGACAGCATCCATATCGTCCAACCTCAATAAACCGCTCATTACCAGTCCTCCTCTTCTACATCATATAAGAGTGAGTAAAAATAGGTGACTGTCACGAGCGAAATGCACATGAATTTCGAAAAGCGTTTCCCAAAAGCTTGAACTTTCTGATATCTTAAGTAGAGAAGAAATATAAAATGACCAGGCTTATGCCTTAATTACCATAGAGAGGATTCTTTCACATTATGTCTAAACCCCTGCTAACAGATAAGATTCAAACTGCCAAGCCCGCCAAAAAACCGAGGCCTTCCGCTCCACCCGTGCGCATCTTTGCGCTGGGGGGGCTTGGCGAGATCGGCAAGAACATGTACGGTGTGGAATTCAAAAATGAGATCATTATCATCGATGCCGGCCTGAAATTCCCGGATGCCGAAATGAGCGGCGTCGATTACATTATTCCGGACATTCGTTACTTACTTGATAACAAACATAAGGTAAAGGGCATGTTTCTGACCCATGGTCATGAAGATCATATTGGGGCTATTCCCTATGTGCTTCGTCAAATCCAGATGCCGATCTACGGCGGGGCCCTGACCATCGGCCTGGTTCGAGCGAAGCTGGAAGAGCACCGCCTGCTGGATCAGAGTGATCTGCGCGTCTTCCATGAAGACGAAACGATTTCATTCCGTCATCTTTCCGTTCATTTCTTCAGAACCACCCACAGCATTCCGGATGCCTTCGGGGTCGTTGTGGAAACCCCGTACGGGCCGATCGTACATACCGGGGACTTTAAATTTGATTTTACGCCGGAGGACAAGCCTGCCAATCTGCATAAAATTCTGCATATCGGCGCGCGGGGCGTCCTGGCCCTGATGGCTGACAGCACCAATAGCGAGCGGGACGGGTTTACCCCGTCGGAGCGCACCGTCGGCGATTCCATATTGCGTCTGTTCCGGGAATGTCCCGGACGGATCCTGTTTGCTACCTTTGCATCGAACGTTCATCGTTTGCAGCAGGTTGTTGAAGCTGCCATCCGGACTGGACGCAAAATCGCCATCGTCGGCCGCAGCATGGAGAAGGTGTTTGTGATCGGTCAAGAGCTTGGTTATATTCGCGTACCGGACGGCATGATGATTGATGTTAAAGCCGTTAACCGCTATCGCGACGACCAGGTGCTGATTATTTGTACAGGCAGTCAGGGCGAACCTAATGCGGCGCTGACACGCATCGCTTCGGGTGCCCACCGTTCGATCCAGATTCATCCGGATGACACCGTTATTTTCTCGTCTTCGCCGATTCCTGGGAATACCCAGAACGTCAATCGCAGCATCGATCTATTGATGCGGGCAGGAGCGGAGGTTAAATACGGCTCCATTCTCGATATCCACACTTCGGGTCACGGCTGCCGCGAAGATTTGAAGCTTATGATCAGCAGCTTGCGTCCCAAATATTTTGTGCCGATCCACGGGGAATACCGGATGATGCTGAATCATCGTCACCTCGCTGTGCAGGTTGGGGTTCCCGACAGCAACGTTTACTTGATGAACATCGGGAATACACTGTCCCTATTCCGCAACTATGCGCGCAAAGGGCGGAACATCCCCTCTGGAGACGTCTACATCAACAATGGTGAGCTGCGTACCCATGAGAAGGAATTGCTCGAGGAACGAGTACAGCTCGCTCACGATGGCGTTGTCATTGTCGCTATCACCGTTCATCGCGAGACCCGCAAGCTGCTCTCCGGGCCGGAGTTGATTACCCGCGGATTTGTGTATATGCAGGACTCCAAACCTCTTCTGCGCCGGGCTGAAGCGATGCTGCGCAAACAGCTGAACAAAGCCGGTGAACAGCGTGAATACAACCGCGCTGCCTGGGAACAGATGACGAACAACACGCTCAATCGTTATTTTAAAAGAGAACTGGGCCGAAGCCCGTACATTATGCCTTCCATTATGGAAGTATAAGTCTCATTGTCTTTGAGCCTTGACTGTATCTCAAACATAAAAAGGGTGGATCCGAGGTAATTTGAACCTTCGGATCCACCCTTTTCTTCAGATATCAGACAATATACACTTTCGAAGCATGTCCTGCTTGATTCGAAAGAAAGACGCCATCTAAATTGGTCTCTTTAGCCTTAGTCCGCAAGCTCCAGCCCTTTTGTTTCCTTGCCAAGTATCAATACGCCGAGCGCACCGATCAGAATGGTCACGAAAAACATCACGAAAATGAATTCGATAGGAGTGCCATTTTGCTTCAGCACACCCACAAGCAGCGGCGCAATAACGCCGCCGATCCGTCCGAACGAAGTGGCAAGCCCTACCCCCGTTGAACGAACCTTCGTCGGATAGAGTTCCGGACTGTAGGCATATAGACCTCCCCATGCTCCCAGATTGAAGAATGACAAGGAAATGCCTGCTGCGAGCAGCGAGCCTTCCGTGTTGGCGTAGCCAAACCAGATTGCGCTAAAGGCCGTCAGCACCAAATAGGTAACGAGCACGAATTTTCGCCCGAACTTTTCTATAAAATACGCGGCCGTAAAATAGCCCGGTAACTGGGCAAGCGTCATAATCAGCACATATTGAAAGCTCCTGACCAGACTGAACCCTTTATCGACCATGACGGTCGGAAGCCACAGGAACATGCCGTAATACGAAAATACGACCGTAAACCACAGCACCCACAGCATAATGCTCGTACGCCGATGTTCCACCGACCAGACCGAAGCCACTCGCTGCCCGAAGGTCAGCTTACGGGTAACCTTGGCTTTCTGCTCGATATACCTTGGCGAATCCTCGATGGCACGCCGCAGATAGAGCGCATAAAAAGCAGGCAGAGCTCCAATAACAAAGGCTGTCCGCCAGCCGTAATCCGGGATGACGAAATAAGCAATGAGTGCGGATAGTATCCAGCCTGCCGCCCAGAAGCTTTCCAGCAGCACAACCGCTCTTCCCCGTTCATGAACCGGCATGCTTTCCGATACCAGCGTGGAGGCAACCGGAAGTTCTCCTCCGAGTCCGAAGCCGGCAATAAAGCGCATCAGACACAGCATGATAAAACCGGTAGCCAGCGCGGATAGACCACTCGCAATCGAGAATATGAGCAGCGTCCACAGCAGAATATTTTTCCGTCCGTATTTATCTGCCAGGAATCCAGCCATAGCCGCGCCGAACACCATTCCGATCGATGTAGTGCTTGTCAGAATACCTACCTGCTGTGAGCTCAGCGACCATTCGGCTGCCAGTGCCGCAACAACAAACGAAATCATGCCGACATCCATCGCATCGAACATCCAGCTGGCACCCGCACTGAACAGCAGCTTGCGCCGCTTCGGCTCTTTTAACAATTGCATATTGCCCATATCAGCCGTCCCCTCTCCTATATCTTTCTATAATGTAGAGCGAACCATACGTCTGGTCAAGCTAGATTATGCTCAGCGGCAGGATAACCTTTATGGTCGTTCCCTCCTGATGCTTGCTGGACACGTGAACCTGCCCCTTGTGGTCCTCGATCATTTTTTTGCTGATCATGAATCCCAGGCCGTTCCCTTTCTCCTTCGTCGTGAAGAACGGTTCCCCTAGACGGGAGAGGATCGCTTCCGGAATCCCGCAGCCATTATCCGTAAAATAGATGGCCACGGTGTGGCCGTCGCCTCTCTCTAGCCGAATGGTCAACTCCCCGCCACCCGGCATGGATTCCACCGCATTTTTAATAAAGTTGATGAACGCCTGCTTCAGATGATTCACATCACCCTCCACATTGGCCTCTCGCTCTCCGAAATCCGTTATAATCTCGACGTTATGTATGATGGCCTGCGTATTTAATAGCGTAATCACTTGGTCCAGAAGCTGCCGGATATCGGCACGCTCGAATTTCACGCTTTGCGGTTTCGCCAAAAACAGAAGCTCACTGACGATCAGCTCGATCCTTTCGATCTCCGAGGAGATAATATCGAAATATTCATCCTTCCGGCCAGCGCCGGAGCGAATGAGCTGCACGAACCCTTTAATGGAAGTCATAGGGTTACGAATTTCATGGGCGATCCCTGCTGCAAGTTGACCGGCCATGGACAGCTTATCGGACTGGATCAGCCGCTCCTCTTCTTGATGGGCCGCCTTTTTCATGTCGGTAATATCCGTAAAATGCGCCACATAGCCGAGTGTAGTTCCTTCCTTGCTGCGAGCTGTGCTTAGCATACAAGATACCCACCTGATATCGCCTTGTTTATGTATCAGTCTCTTCTCCAATTGCAAAGAAGCGGTCTTACCCGACTTTAGCTTCTCCATTCTATCTTTGTCCTTATTCACATCCTCCGGATAAATCCAATTGTAATAGGAATGATGCAGACACTCTTCCGCCTCATACCCCAGCATGACGCAAGCAGCGGGATTAATTTTGATAATGCTCCCCTCTGAATCGATGAATACCGTTCCAATCGGCGCTGCTTCAATCGCCTGGACCATAAAATCATAGCTGAGACTTTCACTATTCATCATCGTTTGGAGATCCTCCTGTCTTTCATTGTTCCATCGTTTTACCTATTTCGAGATATCGGATTGCTTCTCCTTTCCTATCGCCTATTGAAAAATATAAATAACGCAAACCAAAGGATAATTTGGACATGAAGCGAATATATTGTTATGAGGTTTCTATTTTTTGGTGGCAATCCCAGCGCTATTCTAGTGAAATTGAGAGAAAATGGTTTTTTTTGACTTGAACGCTTGGGCTTTTTCGTTTATTGTGAAAGAAAGCAAGTCATTTACAATTGCTAGTCGTTAGGACCGTTAACAAAGGAGTTTGCGAGTATGTACACGGAACAAGATATTTGGATTGTGCTTACAGGCACGGGCACCTGGTTCAGCAGAATGATCCAATATTTCACGAAGGCCCCTCTCAACCATGCATCCATCGCGTTTGATTCCGAATTACGCGAAGTGTACAGCTTTGGGCGAAAGAAGGCGAACAATCCGTTTGACGGCGGTTTAGTTCGCGAGAATCTGCGCGACCCCTTCTTCTACACTTCGGAATGCGCGGTTTATCACTTCCGCGTTAGTAAGGAAGACTATCAACGCATGCACAACCTTGTCAAAGAGATGATGCGTGATCAGGACCGCTACAAATATAATCTGCTAGGGCTGCTGGGTATATTGTTTCGGATTCATATTGATCGTGACGACGCTTTCTTCTGCTCCCACTTTGTTGCTACGGTGCTGGAGCAAGCAGGCCTGCGGCCTGTAAACAAGCCTTGTCATCTCGTAACGCCGGAGGATTTCTCCCATTCACCGCAGTTGAATGAAGTCTACCGTGGACCTCTCCACGGGTATCTTACTCAAGACATGACATCCCCGCTATCCCCATCACCGACGTATACTCCTGTGACAACGAAAGGCCGAGGCAAGTTCTTCAGATTCGGAAAAACGGGTTAACACCTAAATATTTAGCTATCATATAAATATGTTTCTCTGACACCTTGGAAAAAAGCAGCCGGGCTCTCACCCGGCTGCTTTTTTATATGATTCTCGCGGGAGGGTATCCCCCACGTCAATGTTCAGCGTTAAGCCGATGGAGTCTGGTCCGACGTCTGCTCCAGTACCGTCTTTTCGACCACAACAGGACTAGATTCACCAGCAGTTTCAGCGAGCTTTTCCTGCTCCATCTTCTTGCGCTTGCGTTTGCGGTTAAAGTACACACCGATCAACAGAAGCGGAACGGCAATAAGCGCGATATATAACGATACGTCCTTAACCATGCCTTCTGCCGCGTTACCGTACAGGTAAAACAAGGTGCCTACAACATAAAACTTGGTGGCTCTGCCCACAGCGGCATAAGCCAGAAGTCTCCATAACGGGAAGTTCAAACACCCCGATAAAATCGTGAACACCTTAAAGGGCACCGGCGTGAAGGAACCAATCAATATGGCGGCCTCGCCGTTTTTCTGAAACATGTTCGTCGCAGCGTCAATCCACTCTTTTTTCAAAATCTTGTATAGTACCGACTTCCCAAGCAGCTTTCCGATTAAATAACCCAGCGGCGTCCCCAGCAAGCACCCGATAAAACCGTACGTTGCGAGCCATAGCGCATCCTGCGGATGCATGATGCTAAGCGAAACCTGCAGAAAAAAAGCGGGAACCGGAAAAATTACAGCATCAGCAAACGAATGAATAAACAATCCCCATGGACCAAAATTTTTCAAAAATTCCAAAATGTCCTGAAACATGTCTCAACCCCTAAACATTTTCTTCCTGCTTCTATCAGACCCTTTATAAATTATAGCACATAATTATACTGGAAAGGACCTAAGCGGCTCTATCCCTGTGTAAAAACCGCGTAAAACGGAGCATGCCTTAGCTCCTATACACTATATGCAGCGAGTTCAACTAACAACAAAAAAACCTTTCTTCTTGGAAGAAAGGTTTTCGGTCACTTCTGCAAGCCGAATTCCATGCATGAATAAGCTTGCAAAAAAGTGTATCTTGTTTAATTTGCAGATAAACTGCGGTGCGCGGAATGTCTTGTCGGACCTACGAATTCATTTAGCGGGAAGCCATTGGAGATGGCTTGGGTAATGAATGCCTTCGCTTGCTGTACCGACTCGCGAACGGTCAAACCTTTGGCAAGATTAGCCGTAATGGAAGCGGATGACGTGCAGCCCGCACCATGGGTGTACTTCGTTACAATGGTGTCGGCCTCGAACCATTCAAAGCTGTTTCCGTCATAGAGCAGGTCCATCGCTTTGCCTTCGCGGATCTTGCCTCTGTCTTTAATCAGCACATTCTTCGCGCCGCGCTCATGAATGATGGCCGCCGCCTCCTGCATTTGATCCAGGGTCGTGATCGGGCCGGACTTGGCCAGCTGGGACGCCTCGAACAGGTTTGGCGTTACCAGATCGGCGCGCGGGAGAAGGAACTCCAGCATCGCTTCCGTATTTTCCGGCTGCAGCACTTCGTCGGTACCTTTGCAGACCATCACCGGATCGATGACGATCCGCTCCAGATTATAGCGGTCGATATACTGGGACACGAGCTCGATGATCTCTACGGATCCGAGCATCCCGGTCTTCATGGCGTCGATGCCAATGCCCTCAAGCACAGTTTTCAACTGGGTTTCGACAATATCTAGCGCCACCGGGAAAACTTGATGATCCCATGTCTTTGGTTCCATGCAGACAATCGTAGTCAATGCGGTCATACCGTATACGTCAAATTCCTGAAACGTCTTCAGATCCGCCTGGATGCCAGCGCCCCCGCTCGTATCCGAGCCGGCTACGGTTAGTGCTTTTCGTATCGTCATGTTCCATGTTCCCTTCGCTTGTAAAATGATTACTCTATTATAAGAAAAACTCGGTTTGGCGTCTATTCGTAGATGTCGCATCCTTCTTTAGCGGAAGTTTTTCTTGCGAGATCAGGAGGGACAGCACCTGAGCAATTACTTCCTGATCTCTAAAGAAAAACTGGGAGTGGCGTCTATTCGCAGATGTCGAATCGAAGTCTATTCAAAGATGAATTCTGAGAGCTACCACATCACTCCGCATGCGGTTTGTTCTTCCGATCGCTGTTGCCCCCCGATTTCCCCTGAATCGCGATATATCGTTCAAATCCGGGGCAAAGGCGAACGCTGCGCTTCTACAGAACAATTCCGCCTGCTCCGTTGGAGCATTTCTTTTGAGTCATGAATAGTGCTTTATAGCTTGTATCGTCCGACGGCTCCAAAGGAGCAACGCCCCTAAGGAGTCGCATCTTATTGTTCTGTCAAGATCACCGGGCCGTCCTTGGTAATGGCAAGCGTATGCTCATACTGCGCGGACCATTTGCCGTCCACCGTTCTTGCGGTCCATCCGTCTGAATCGATCTTGCATTGATATGTGCCAAGATTCAGCATCGGTTCAATGGTAATGACCATGCCCTCTTTAAGACGCGTCCCGCGGTTCGGCGGTCCATAATGCGGCACTTGGGGCTCCTCGTGCATACTTTCGCCGATGGCATGCCCCACGAAGTGGCGGACGACCGATAAATTTTGGGATTCCGCATAGGTTTGGATCGCATGGGAGATGTCTCCGATTCGATTGCCGATCACGGCTTGCTCTATGCCGAGATACAGGGATTTCTTCGTTACGTCCAGCAGATGCTGCGCTTCCTCGGACACGTCTCCGACCGGATAGGACCAAGCGGAATCGGCAAGCCAGCCATCATACTTCACCACCATATCAATGGTAACGATATCCCCGTCCTTCAGTGGCTCATGGCTCGGAAAACCATGGCAAATCACGTCATTAACCGACGCACAGGTAGCAAAGGGATATCCGTGATACCCCTTCTGCTCCGGTGTCGCGCCGCGCTCTGCCAGAAACCGCTCGACAAATTGATCAATCTCCAGTGTCGTCACGCCCGGTTTAATCATCTTGGCAATCTGCCGGTGGCATTCGGCGAGAATGTCCCCTGCCTTATTCATCTTGGCGATTTGTTCTGGTGTTTTAAGGATTATCAATCCTGCTCACTCCTTCTCATATGGCTGTTATCCCCTATTCAAATCAAAAAGCCTTAGCTGACCGAAGATTCTGAAGGACAGGCATCTGCCTCTTCCCACTCCCCGGCCAATAAGGCTGATTCACAATCACAAGGTGTATCTGCTTTCTTCTGGTCTGTATCCAAAAAAAGAAAAGCGAAAAGCGCCCTACCTCATCTTATTCTACTCCTAAGCCAAAGGAACCTCAATCATTTCCATTAGGAACGTCTGCCTTTCGGTTTACGTGCGGACAGGCACGGGAACGGAGGCGTATGCTTGTTGCATCCTCGGAGGCAGCTTCAACTCGGCTGTAACCCAGAAAGTCATATGGCTCTCTATGACCATGAACAGAATCAGGGCACGCAGCATTTTATCTAACTTCGAACTTCATGTATCCAATGACAATCGTTTCTCCTCATATCATCAATATAATGTAAGGTTGCGCAGAAACGATAATTTTACACGCCAGATCACAATTCCTTTCTTTTTTCCTATGTTCATTATATCAAACCGGCCGTTTCTTTAGCTTTCCACTTGTTTCCGGCAGCGTCAGGGCTAGGGCAACGGCAGCCAAAACCACATTAACTGCGAATGCAATATCGCAAGCTCTACCTTTAATACGAATCCATAGGCAGAAGGAAACAAAAAAACCTTCACCCCGTTTATCGCGATAAAGGTTCCATCTTATCAGAAATAGCCGAAAGACATGTTCGTGCCACGAAATGGCGACTGTACAGCAACTGCTACTCCCCTTCACTTGAATTACAAGAGTTACAGCATAGCTGTTTAGCCGCGCAAAAAGAGTTGATGAAATTTTTATACCCCTATATATTTCGCTTATTCTTCCTCCAAAAATAAAGCCATCCCCCCGCTGCCAGCAGCATTGCTGCCGCTATCCACAAGACGGGCTACAGTAAGAATGGAGTTTGACCTGAACCCTGACCTTCACCTGGAGGTATGCCCTCAGCGAGTGTATCAGGCCCTGCTTCACTAGGAGCAGATGCATCTTCTGGAGGATATCCATCTCCAAGCACAATTAGCTCTTGGCCTGCGGTGGAGAGGAGCTTCGTGCCATCGCACATTCCTGTTCTCAGCTGACCCGATTCGGCAGACGCGAACACCAGGAATTCGCTTCCTACGGCAAACTGATCATAACCGCAGCTGGCTGATGACACCGCCGTGGTAAGCTGCGTCATTCCAGCTAATTCGCCCTTCCATACTTCCGTTACTTCTAACCTAACATGGACCGGATCTGCGGATGACATCACCAGCTTCGCCTTCGGGCTAACCAGCTTGGTCACTTTGCCTGCAAATACCGCTGCACTTCGTTCCAAGCCTTCCTCAACCGTAGGCGGCCCCGCACAGGAGCAGGCAAATACGTTGGCTGGTTTGACGGCGTGCAGGCTCATGAGCAGCAACAAGCAGCTTAGTATGATAACCTTGGATTTCCTCATCAATGAATCACCTCAATCCTTAGACGGCCCCCTCCCCCAAAATGTTCCAGCCGCATCCATAAAATGCACCGATTCGAGATCTACCTCCACTAAACGTAGTAAGGCGGCGCTGGGCGGCAAGATCTAAAGGGGAGATGGCATCCAGCAAGAGGCTTCATCGTCATTGGCTATTTACTGGCGATGATCAGATAATGACGCTCCGTAGGATACTCGATTCCTTCCACATGCAGCCCTGCTTGCTCCAACAATGCCTTCATCACATGCGGATCAACCCGGTTCGGACGGGGAACCCGCTTCTCGGCTGGATCCTCCTGCCATTCCAGACACAAGCATCGTCCTCCTGGCCGCAGCACACTTGCTATCTGACGGATGGATTGCTCCAACTGATCGGTGATATGAAGGATCAGGGAGGCAATGACTCGATCCACAGCTTCATGCTCGAAAGGAAGGTTTTCCAGCATCCCTTCCATCACCTTAATATTCGTGAGTCCCTGTTCCTGTGCACGCCCGCGCATCATGTCCAGCATGGCTGGCTCGGTATCCAGCGCATAAACCGTCCCTGTCGTTAACGAGGCTGCCGGTATGGATAAATAACCGGTACCTGCCCCGATATCAAGGACATCCACCTCGCCGCTCACTTGGAGCTTCTCCAGCAGCGAAGATGCCGGTAACTCCTTCTTCCTTTCCGGACTTTCCAATCGGTCTATGAGTGACGGATCAAAGCTCTCTTTCATGGTATCGCTCTCCTCCTCGCATGATTGCATTTTGCTCATATGTACGTTTATGAACCCTGTGAGGGGAAAAATCCCCCTGTCGATCTACCATACCGTTGATAGGGAACGATGTAAACCGGTTCGTTGCTTCATCACTGTAACCTTCCTATTTCACTATATCGATCCGAGAACCATTATATATTAACTGATCGCAATGAACACGCTGAAGGATAATAATCGGACTAAAAAAAGGCACCCCCATGATCCTAGTGACCATGAAGCTGCCCCATTTGTACCATTCGTCACGGCTTATCCTCAATCAGCATCTGCTCTGCCAGGAAATCCGCAAGATGAACGGCCTCTACACCATTTTGCATGCCGGCACGCTCGATCCCCCACTTCATCTGCAGCAGACATCCCGGGTTCGAAGTCACGATGACCTTGGCTCCGGTAGCCTCCACATGTTCCATCTTGTGATCCAAAAGCGTGGTCGACATTTCCGTCTGGGTCAGATTATAAATGCCGGCTGAGCCGCAGCAAACCTCAGCCCCCTGGAGCTCGCACATCTGTACGCCCGGAAGCTGCTGCATCAGCTGGCGCGGCTCTCCTTGCACCCGCATCACATTGCGCAAGTGGCAGGAGTCCTGATAGGTGACAGTTATGGCCTCGTTCTGTGTGCTTTTGGCATGAACCGGCGATAGCGGCCTACCGTGGCTGTGCAGCAGCTCGGAAATATCCTTCACCTGATCTGCAAAAAGAACAGCCGCTCGCTGAAGCCGCTCATCCGGTTCGGCATGCATCAGATGATCATATTCCTTCAGCAGGGCGCCGCAGCCACCCGCATTGCTTGCAATGTAATCCACGTTCGCTTCTCCAAAAGCCCATATGTTCCGGCCGGCCAGCTGTTTGGCATCGTCCATTTCACCGGCATGGGCATGCAGCGCACCACAGCATACCTGCTCCTCCGGAATGACAATCTCGAACCCGGCCTGCCGCAGCAGCCGTACGGTGTTCACGTTCGTGGATGCAAACATGACGTCCATAATGCAGCCACGGAACATGCCGACCCGGCCGACCTTAGATCCGGCCGCAGGGATAACCATAAGCCCCGAACCGCTGTCTGTCTTCTCGCGGCGGTAGGGCAAGCCAGCCTTGCTCCACAGCTCTTCCAGGCCATCGCCCGTTACGTCAGGCAGCGCCTTTTCCAACTGCTGAAGATGGTCGGGAAACAGCCTCATGGCCCCGGAGCTGCGCGCAAACTTCTGCAGCCCGGATTTCTGATAGAACGAAAGCGTCTTGCCGATCAGCTTCAGTCTTCCGCGATGCGGGAATATCCCCTGCAGGAACGTCTTACGGACGACTCGTACCGGCAGCGAATAAGGCTTCTCCGCCGCAATGGCCGCCCGGGTCTGCTCGATCAGCTGACCGTATTTCACGTCGGAAGGACAAGCAGGCTCACAGGCTCTGCAGCCCAGACAAAGATCCATTTGGCTACGAAAGCTTTCATCCGGTTCCATCAAACCATCCACGACCGCTTTCATAAGCGCAATCCGCCCGCGCGGGGAGGCAGCTTCAAGCCCTGTCTCAAGGAATGTCGGACAGGCGGTCTGGCAAAACCCGCAGCGCATACAGTTCGTCAATTGATCCTCATCCAGCGTCAGCTTCAGCGATTGTGCAAGCTTCTCATGGGTTGAATTCATGCGCTATCGCCTCCTCTCACGATGTTTCGATCTTCTGATCCTGATCCGAGCTCGAGTCCCTCTCTGCCTGCTCCGTCCGCTCCTGGAAGACAATCCGCTTCCGGGTTTCCGCAAACAACTTGCCGGGATTCATGATCTGATGCGGATCGATCGCATCTTTAATGGATTTCATCATTTGGATGCCGGCTTCGCCCACCTTCCATTCCAGGTAAGGAGCCTTCACGATACCAACGCCATGCTCGCCGGTAATGGTACCCCCCATGGCAATCGCAGCCTCAAAGATTTCGGCGAATGCCTCCTCCACGCGGTGAATCTCTTCCGGGTCACGGGCATCCGTCATCGCGGTTGGATGCAGGTTGCCATCTCCGGCATGGCCGAATGTGCAAATCTGCACGTCGTATTTCTGTGCGATACGCTGAACTTCAACCACCATGTCCGCAATCTTCGAACGAGGGACCGTCGCGTCCTCCAAGATCGTGGTCGGCCGCAATCGGGACAGCGCCGCAAGCGCGCTCCGCCTTGCCTCCATTACCTTCGCCCCTTCTTCCGGTGTCTTGGCGATACTGAGCTGAACCGCCCCGGAAGCGAGACATATCTCTTCCAGCTTCTTCAGATCCCGCTCCACATCATCGACATTGCCGTCCTGCTCGATCGCCAGCATCGCTTTGGCGTGTACCGGCAGTCCGATTTTGGCAAAATCCTCGACCACCCGGAGGGTCGGCTGATCCATAAATTCCAGGGTGCACGGGAAAATATGATTTGCAATAATATTCGAAACCGTTCGGGCCGCCGCGTTGAGATCGTCATAGACCGCAACCATGGCCTTCCTGTAAGAAGGCTTCGGAATCAACTTGACCGTAGCCTCGGTCAAAATGGCCAGCGTACCGCCCGATCCTACCAACAGTCGGGTCAAATCGTACCCTGCAGCGTCCTTCACCAGCTTGCCGCCTGTGCGCAGGATGCTCCCGTCCGGCAATACGGCCTCCAAGCCGAGTACGTAATCCTTGGTCGTTCCATACTTCAAGCCGCGCAGGCCACCGGCTCCCAAGGCGATGTTGCCGCCCATCGTGCAGATAATCATGCTGCTCGGATCCGGAGGATAGAATAATCCCGTCCGTTCAACCGCCAGATGAAACTGCTTCGTATTCAGACCGGTCTGGAAGGTTGCGGTAAGATTATCGGCATCGATCTCCAGCAGCTTATTCATACGGGTCATGACCACGATCAGACCACCCTGAAGCGGAATGGTCCCGCCGCACAGATTGCTGCCTGCGCCCCGCGTAATCACGGGTATGCGATGTTTTGAGCAAATTTTGACGATGTCGGAGACCTCCTGCGTACTTCCGGGAAAGATAACCCCGTCCGGCATCGCTTGATACAACGGCGTAGCATCATAACTGTAAGAAACGAGGCTCTCCGGATCATCCTTGAACCACTTCACGCCAACCACGGCGGCCAGCTGCTCGCGAATGGCAGATTCCAGCATGTTGTTTCTCCCCTCCCCTATAGGGTTTGACTGTAATAAAGTAATCCACTACTTAACAAATTGGTTCCAACTTTATCCGTGAGCCATCGCTTGGCTCTTCCGTTTGCTGGCTTTAATGAAGGTTTATGGCAGCGCCAGCTTCCCCATAACGGTCGGTCTGATCGCTCCGGTAGCTGCCGGCAAATTGTTAGGAACGCCGAGCATGAAGTCATTGCCCAGCAGCGCAAAAATCACGGCTTCCTTGGCATCGTCATCGAAGCCCAGCGCCTTGGAGGTCATGACCTTCTGCTCCGGCAGCAGCTCCCTTAACATCGAGAGCAGCGTCTTGTTATGGGCCCCTCCGCCGGTTATGATCACTTCATCGATTGTATGACGTGGAAACACATATTTCACATAGCTATCCGCAATGGAATGTGCGGTAAACGCCGTGGCCGTGGCCATCGTATCCTCATCCGAGAGGTTTCTGAGCCCGGCTTGCTCCAGAAACGAAACCGCATAGTTGTGACCGAACAGTTCCCTGCCCGTTGATTTCGGCGGTTCTGCATGAAAATAGGGATGCGCCATCATCTCCCTTAACAAATCCTGATCCGGGTTGCCTCGGGCAGCCCATTGTCCGCTGTCGTCATACGAAAGCTGCCCTCCGGATAGCATATGAGCTGCGGCATCCATGATCATATTGCCGGGTCCGGTATCAAAGGCCAGCACATCCGAAGGATCCGCCCCTGCGGGCAGCGCCGTGCAATTGCCGATCCCGCCGATGTTCTGCAGCAGCCTTCCCCGCTCCGGGTGCCGGAACAGAATTAAATCTCCGTAAGGCGCAAACGGGGCCCCTTGCCCCCCAACCGCCATATCCGCCGGCCGGAAGTCCCCTGCCGTAAGTTTGCCGGTGTGCTTGGCGATAACGGAAATATCGCCAATCTGTAGAGTGGAAGCGACAGCATATGGATCCCCTTGTTCCGGTATGGGCTGATGCCAAATCGTCTGTCCATGAGAGCTTACCAAATCCACCTCATCGATTCGCATGCCGGCATCGGCAACCGCTTCCAGGACTGCCGTTCCAAACTGATACCCCAAGTATGCATTCATACTGCAAACAGCAGCGCTATTGGAATTCTCCTCACTGCACAAATCGCGCAGCCGCTGACGGAGTTCCGGTTCGTAAGGCTTGTTATAGTAATGCAGCAGCTCAACCGATGCCTCGAAGCCGCTGCCGTGTATGCGAACGATGGCTGCATCGATGCCGTCAAGCGAAGTGCCCGACATCAAGCCGACCACAACGGTAGGCCTTCCATCCTTCCATGGCGAGAACATCATGTTTTACGCCTCCCCGTACAGCAGATAAGGAGCCCGTATCGCTCTCCACTGCTCCGCATCCTTGCCCCACTCGGCAATCATGCGCTGAAGCCCGGCTTCTTCGTGGATATGCCGCCGAACTTCCTCGCTGCCCGTCAGCAAATCAATAAAGTACCGATTACGTCCTTCCGGCGGGCTAAGCCACTGGAACTGATCCGGGTACATCCGGCTGACCAGATGCAGCAGCACAAGCCCTGTGCGCACAGCCTCCACTTCTGCCGGATGAGTGACAAAGAGCATCACCCCGCCGCAGCCTTCGCCCTGATGCTTCGAGAAGGTAGGCGTCATGTACATGGAATGGGCATGAACGCCTGACAGTCCGTACGCGTTGAACGCCTTCGCCAGTTCTTCGCCATTGACCCATGGAGCGCCGATCCATTCAAACGGCCGGGTCGTCCCCCTGCCTTCCGAAAGATTGGTCCCTTCGAAGAAGCAGGTCCCGCTGTACAGCCGTACCGTATCCATTGTGGGGATGTTCGGCGACGGCAGTACCCACGGCAGACCCGTGTCGGTATATTCCATACCGCGCGTCCAGCCTTCGAGCCCAATAACATCCAGATCGCTGCCTGTTCCCCGCATGTCATTGGCCATGCGCGCGAATTCGCCGATGGTCATCCCGGTGCTAATCGGAATCTGCCATCCGCCCACCATGGATTCATATCCCTGCTTAAGGAAACCTCCTTCAACACGCTTGCCGCCCAGCGGATTCGGCCGATCCAGGACAAGCAGGCTCTTCCCATGCTCGGCGCAGGCCTCCATGACATACAGCAGCGTTGTCATATACGTATAAAAACGCACCCCAAGGTCTTGAATATCGAAGATGACCGTATCCACGTCGTTCAGCATGTCGGCGTCCGGTTTACGCCGCGAGCCATACAGACTATACACCGGCACACCGAATACCGGGTCCACTTCATCATCGACGTGCTTGCCTGCCTGCAGCTGGCCGCGCAGCCCGTGCTCGCAAGCGAATAAAGCCGTCAACTCCGATCCGGGCAAGCCTGCAATCACCTCGATAGATGAGCGAAAATCCGACGTGAGCCCCGTCGGATTCGTAATGACGCCAAGGCGACGACCCGTGATTTTCTCATGCTCGATGTCCGGCAGCACATCAATTCCGCTTCGTACATTACCTCTTGTCATATGCTTACACCTCCTGCTTTCGAGGCTACAATACCGTCCTCCGCCGGTTTGGCCTCTTCCGGATTCAGTACATTATACGTAACCTTATGCTGGTATATGGCCCACATGCCGTTAAACAAAAATCCGAAGCCAACGACCGTAACCATCAGTGGAATCGCAACGCAGAAGGCTTGAAAGCATGCGCCCAGCGTATACGCCGGAAACTTCAGGAACAGCTTCACGCTGTGGGCCATGGCCTTGAAGATGCCCATCCCTTCCTGAAGGACAAGCTGAAAGGTGTAGAATTGGGAGATGAGCGCCATGATAACGAAATAGGTCTGGAACACGCCAATCGCAAGATAACCGATTCCCTCTTTGCCCCCGTAGTACCACCAGGTGGACCACAAGATAAGCACCATCACCACGAAGAAGAAGCCCATGACTACGGCAGGTCCAAATCCCTTAAGCGCACCTTGAAACACATCCTTGAGTCTCGATTTGCCCCGTTCCGTTCTGCGGTGATACGCATAACAAACTCCGTAAAATAACGGCATGTACAGAACCGGCAGCAGCACCAGCGCTGTCCATAGCGGAACGAACATAACCACCGTAACGAGCACCAGCGAGGTAATCATGCTGTATAAGGCCACCGCCGTAATCTCACGGTATATCTCAACCCCGGTCTTCTTCAACACATCATTCAGCTTGCGCATAGCTTTCCTCTCCTCTTCGTCGTTGTTTACCAATCGATACGCTGCTCCGTCTCAGGATCGAAGAAATGCACTTTATCGAAATTGAAAATGAAGGTTTTGTCCATGCCCGGATAACCCGTCGTTTCCGGGTGAACCTTCGCCGTAACCGTCCGGTTCCCTACGCGGAAGTACACCAGATTCTCCGAACCCAAATGCTCGACGACCTGGACCTTCGTGGAGTACTTGTAATCCAGATTGGTTGTGCCCGGCATATCCTCACCCGTTATATGCTCAGGGCGGATACCCAGGATGAGATGCCCGTTATCGTATTTGCTCAGCGCACCCGCCATCGAATCCGGGATGGTAAATGTTCCGCCTTCCATCCGGAGCACGTTCCCTTCCTTCCGCACATCGATGAAGTTCATCGGCGGAGAGCCGATAAAGCCGGCCACAAACATGTTTTGCGGATTCGCATACAGCTCGGTAGGTGATGCGATCTGCTGGATAATTCCGTTGTTCATTACGACGATCCGCTCACCGAGCGTCATCGCTTCAACCTGATCATGCGTGACGTATACAATGGTGGCTTCCAGTCGCTTGTGCAGCTCGGACAGTTCCACCCGCATCTGCACGCGAAGCTTCGCATCCAGGTTCGACAGCGGCTCGTCAAACAGGAACACCTGCGGATCGCGCACGATGGCCCGCCCTACCGCAACGCGCTGACGCTGTCCGCCGGACAGCTCGCGCGGCTTTCGATCAATCATCGACTCCAGGCCGAGGATGGAGGCTGCCTGCGATACCTTTTGCTCAATATAAGCCTTTGGCTTCTTCAGGTTCTTTAAGCCGAAGGAGAGATTCTCGCGAATGGTCATATGGGGATACAGCGCATAGTCCTGAAACACCATCGCGATATCACGATCTTTCGGGTGAAGATTGTTTACCACTCTGTCGCCGATGATGATATCGCCGGACGTTTGACGCTCCAGCCCGGCAATCATGCGCAGGGAAGTGGTTTTGCCGCAGCCGGAAGGACCGACGAAAACAACGAACTCTTTATCATGGATCACAAAGTCCGACCCCGCTACAGCGGTAAACGTCCCTTTGTTGTCGTCTACAAATTCTTTTCGTATATTACGGAATTCTACGCGTGCCATAACTTTGCCTCCTTCTAGCCTTTAACGGCTCCAATGGTGATGCCTTGCAGGAAATAGCGCTGAAGCGAGAAGAACAAGATCATCATCGGCAGTGCCGCGACGGTTGCTCCAGCCATAAGTGCGCCGAAATCGGTCGTGTCCGCATAGACGAAGGATGCAAGACCGACCTGAATCGTCCTCATCTCCGTCGAGTTGGTCACGAGGAAGGGCCAGAAGAAATCGTTCCATGATGCAACAAACGTGAAAATCGCCAGCACGGCGAGACCCGGCTTCGCCATCGGAAGAATAACCTTCCAGAAGATGCCGAATTCGCCGCAAGCATCGATACGCGCTGCATGAATCAGCGAGGTAGGCAGTGATGACATGTACTGCTTCATCAAGAAAATGTTGCCCACGCTTACAATGCCGGGAAGAAGAATAGCCGTATATGTATTCCCGAGATCAAACACGTCAATCATCAAAATGTAGAGCGGAATCAGCGTCACCTGCGCCGGGATCATCATCGTGCTGAGCAAAATCCAGAATACCGCTTTGTTCCCCGGAAACTTCAGCTTCGCAAAAGCATAACCTGCGAGCGAAGCCAGGAATACGTTGGTCACCGTCAGGATGGATGAGATCAATAAGGAGTTAAAGAGCCACCTCATGACGTTGGTTTTGCCAAAAAAACGTTCGTACGGGGCTACGGAGAATACCTCCGGTATCATTTTCGGGATAAACGATGCCGCTGACTTCGTGTCCTGCACAGAACCGATCAGCATCCAGTACATCGGAATGATCGTCAGAACGCTCCATACCACCAGGATGACCGAAGCCACTATCAGCATGATCACTTTTGATCTTGATTTCATAGGTGCACCCCCTTTTAGCTTCAGAAATAAACGTTAATACTCCACGTCGGACGAGAAGTACTTGAACTGAATGATGGAAATGACAATAATCAATGCAGCCAGTACAAAAGATTGCGCTGCCGCGAGTCCAAACTCGTAGAAGTTGAACGCCGTGCTGTAAATCAGATAGGCGATCGTTGTCGTCGCGAAGTTCGGTCCGCCCTGCGTCATCAAATACACGGATATAAACACCTGGAAGGATGTTATGACGCCCGTCACCAGCAGGTATAATGTGGTTGGTTTCATCAGCGGCCACGTAATGCGCCAGAATTTGGACCAGCCGCTTGCATGGTCGATGTCCGCGGCTTCATAGAGCGATTTGGGAATCCCGCCCATGGCGGCCAGATAGAGAATAATACCTGCACCATGCGAACCGAGCCAGTTCATCAAAATGAGCGAAAAGAGCGCGGTGTTCGATTTACCGAGCCATATGACCGGGTCCAATCCGAACAAACCGATAAAACGATTCAACAGCCCGGCATGCGTCGGGTCGTAAATCGCGAGCCATACGACCGAAATGGTGACGCCGGAAGCAACGGCCGGCAGGTACATTGTAGCCTTGAAGAACGTCTGCCATTTATTCTTCATTTGAAAAATAAAAAAGGATAATGCATACGTAATGACAATGTTGACCGGAACCGTGCCGATCGTGAATATGACAGTATTCTTCATGGATTTCCAGAACACTTCATCCTGTACCATCCGTGTATAGTTGTCCGTTCCAATCCATTCGGAGCCCATTACGCTGTATTCCTGGAAGCTCATCAGAAAAGCGGAGGCGACCGGGTAAAGCGTAAATATCAAGAACAACAAGACTGGGGCCAGGATGAATAAATACGCCCATCCATATTCGCGTAGGTACCCCTTCATGGGGGGACGTGATGGCCGGGCTTGCGCCGGGGCAGTCTGCATTTGATTTCCTCCTTTGCGCACAGGTGAAGTATTTTCATGAAGGCCTTATAGAGCCTTTAGCGATTGGTTTAAAAAGGGAGTGCCCCGATCGTTCCTGCTAAGGACAACGGGACACCCCCTTATAACTTCAATTACTGTCCTAAAATTTGTTTGCCTTTGTCCTTGAAGTCTTGTGCGATCTGCTCCGGCGTCTTCTCACCCGAGAACAGCGCTTGGATATTCGGCTTCACCACTTGCTCCTTAAACTTCTTCTGGTTACCTGAAGCTTCTGCATCGAGATTCAAGGTCACCGGAATTTCCTTGAAGTTTGCGAAGATTTCCGCTGCCTTAATTGTAGATTCCGTACCGAGGCCTTTACCTTCATAAAACTCCGCCTGGGATTTACGTACGAAAGGCAATACCAATTCATTGGCGGAATTACCGGCTTTCGCCCCGCTCAATCCTTCCATGATCAGGAATGTGTTCTTTGCATGCTCTTCGCCTTTATCCTTCTTCTGCTTGAACGCTACGTAACCTTCTCCAAACATGGATGTCTTTCGCTCAGCCCCATCATTATGCGGAACCGGCAGCAGAACGAAGTCGATTTTGGCGCCCTGGACCGTACCGCTGTCAATATCCTTCGCACGGTTCTGCAGCATCACGTCATAGTAAGGGATCGCCTTGGACACGATCGCGGCTTCCTCGGCGTAGAACAGGTCCATCCGTTTTGCCGGCGTAATCGCGGCAGTCTCGGCAGGCAGATGACCGGCTTTCATCAGATCCGACACGAAGGTCATCGTATCCAGAATCCGTTCGTCGTTCCATTGGAACTCGCCTTTATCGTTCAACACGTCCGGCATGCCGTTGCTGCGCGTCAGCATTTCCATGAAGTCCAGCGAAGTGCCGTCCGTTACCAGCGCATATTGCGTATTGCCATTAGGAAGCTTCTTGGTCAGCTTCTCGGCAGCTGCCTTGAACTCAGTCCAGGTCCAGCCGTTCTCTTGAATGGCCTTCCAGTCGATTCCCGCTTCTTCGAGGATCTTCTTGTTGCCGCCCCAAGCCCAAAGGGATTGGTACAGCGGAAGCCCATACTGCTTGCCCTGGATTTGACCCAGCTCAAGCGTTCCCGGCAGGTAGTCGTTTTTGATCTCGTCCGTAATATAAGGGGTCAGTTCCAGTGCCAGGCCTGTATCTACATAAGCGCCATCCACCGCGTGGAAGTAAAGATCAGGCGGGTTACCGGCATTCAGGGCCACATCGAACTTCTTTGGACCTTCGGCCCAGGAGAGCACTTCGGTTTGGACCGTAATATGCGGATATTTTTCTTTCAGATCCGCTACATGCTCTTTCAACTCATCTTCGTATTTACCATGTACCGGATAAGTCCAGACGACAACCGTATCCTGCTTCGGTGCGGCTTCACCATTTCCTTCCGAAGCGGTTCCTGTTCCGCCTTCCGGAGTCTTCGCCCCGCCGGAACCGCCGCAAGCTGCGGTAAACACGAGCATTAAAGAAGCCAACAATGTAAGCCAACCTTTTTTCTTCATGCACTACTCCCCTTATCATTTATATATTTGTGGTTTTCGCTATGAACTACAACCGCTTGATCGCTTGCCGGCTCTCATCCAGATATTTCACTGAATTCTCGTAATTCCGGCTGGCGACGCCAAGATATAAAATATCGATAAGATTAAGCTGCGTAATACGAGAGGACATCGCGCCACTGCGAATCTCGTTCTCCGTGGAGGAAGTGTACAAGGGAATGTCCACCGATCGGCTCAAGGTAGAATCGCCGTATTTGGTAATGCCAATCGTCTTGCATCCCTTCTCCTTCGCAATAGCTGCCGCGCGGATTACTTCATCCGTTTCACCGGAGTAGGAAATGCATACGGCCGCATCATCTGGAGTCAGCAGCACCGCCGAGGTGAGCTGAACATGAGGGTCCGGAAAAGATATGCATACCTTATTAATCCGCAAAAATTTCTGTTGGGCATCCATTCCGATCAGATTTGAAGCCCCTACCCCGAACATGAAAATGCGCTTCGACTGATCGAGGGCCAGAACGGCCTCTTCCACCTTCCCTTCCTCCATAATCTTCATCGTATCCCGAATCGATTGAATGTTGTTGTTCGAGACGTTCTGTATAATTGCAGAAATGCTGTCATTGGGCCGGATATCCTGATATCCGGTGGCTAATGGCTCCTGCAAGTCTCCGGCTACCTTCAGCTTCAGATCCTGATAGCCTTTGAAACCCATCGTTTTGCACAGGCGCACAATGGCAGCCTGACTGGAACCGCTTCGGACTGCAAGATCCGCGACCGACATCTGTATCATCTCTGCCGGTTCCTGCAAAATGAAGGCTGCAACTTTGCGCTCGGACGGATTTAATGAATCGTACACCTCACGCAATCGAACCAATCCGCCGTTCATTTCTTGCCCCCCTTTACAAATCATCCTCTGACGGTCACTACTATGTAACATTACTTTACACATATTGAATGAAAGCATGACTGGTATCGCTTTCACTATCAGTGGATTGAGTTCATTATAAATTGTATGAAATTATATTTCAATACATAAATCATTATTTAAAATTTTATTTTACAACACTTCTGTTTTCTCCTATACTGGATATAGAAAGCGAAGTGGTTCAATATGGAAATTTTTATCGGTGTTGACGGTGGCGGTACCAAGACTGAAGCAACCGCTATCAATAGCGCTGGGGAAGTGTTGTCCCGGTATACCGGAGGTTCCACCAATCCTTATATTGTAACCTTTGATAAAGCGATGGAGGAACTCCGAACGGTGTTGGATGAGCTTCTGGCACCTCTTTTTGATAAGTCACCATTATTTACATCAATATGTCTTGGAATGTCAGGTATAAGCTCTGCAGAAGAACGACGCCAAGTTCAGTCTTTCCTTCATTCCTATTTCCAGCAACGGCAGCTCTCGATGCATATTTACATGCGCTCGGAAGCTGAAATTTCATTAATGGCCGTACTGGAACGCCAGTATGGAATCCTTGCGATCTCGGGAACCGGATCCAATACCTACGCTATAACCAAATCGGGAGACATTCACCGCGTCGGTGGCTGGGGACATCTTCTTGGAGACGAAGGCAGCGGTTATCAGATCGGACTTCAGACTCTGAAAACCGTCATGAAGAGCCATGAGGGCATTATGCCTCCCACCATTATGAGCAGCCTGATTGTTGCAGCCTATCCTCTCCAGCATATTACCGATCTTAAATCTTACATCTACCAGCCCGCTATAACGAAACAGGATATCGCTTCCTTCGCCCGCTGCTGCATAGAAGCAGCCGAAGCTGGTGACGAAGCGGCGGACCGCATCATCCGGCAGCAGGCGGCAGAACTGGCCGATACGACAAGCGCTCTCATCAGGCAGCAAGCTGAATTCGCTGAGAGTGAACTCGTGCGGATCGGCTCGATCTTCAAACATTCGCCATTGTTTCGGGAGACATACGCCGGCATTCTGCTATCGCGTTATCCCCGCCTCCGGTTCCCCGAAGGAAATCGTGAACGTACACCCGCCCATGGTGCGGCTCTGTTAGCCTGCAAGCTATTTACAGACGGCGTCTCTGACTTGCTGTAGCTTTACATCAGTGCCCGTCCATATTCCAAGGCAAAAAAGGAGACCTGTCTCATGACGAATATTCTAAGTCAATTGACAACCGAACAGCCTCATGAAAATACGCAGAACATTGATCAGTTGAGCTCAGAACAAATTATGATCCTCATCAATAGCGAGGATAGCCTGATCACTGATGCGATCCGCGAGCTTATTCCTCTTATAGCCAAAGCTGCAGATCTCGTCGTGGAAGCTTTCCAGAAGAGCGGCAGATTGTTCTATATAGGTGCCGGAACCAGCGGCCGAATCGGGATTCTGGACGCATCCGAGTGTCCGCCTACTTACGGGACAGACCCTTCCATGGTGCAGGGATTGATCGCAGGTGGTTTCAGAGCCGTGAAGGAAGCTATCGAAGGTGCCGAGGATAGCGAAGAGTTAGGTGAACAGGATATCAATGAAAACGGTATCAACGAAAAGGATGTGGTCATCGGCATTGCTGCAAGCGGCCGCACGCCCTACGTTCTTGGGGCGATGAGACGCGCCAAGGAGCGTGGAGCCGTTGTCATCGGACTCTGTAATAACTACGAATCGCCGATGCAGCAGTACGCGGAATTTGTAATTGAAGCTGTTGTCGGACCCGAAGTAATTATGGGCTCCACGCGCATGAAGGCCGGCACTTCGCAAAAGCTGATTCTGAACATGCTGACAACAACCGCCATGATTCGAATCGGCAAGGTGTACAAAAACCTGATGGTCGACCTCAACCCGTCCAATAACAAGCTTGTGCACCGCGCCAAACGCATCATTACCCTGGCAACCGGAGCATCAGAGGATGCTGTGGAAAAGGCGTACCATGAAGCCGGCGCCCACGTCAAAACCGCTATCGTGATGCTTCTGGCTAATGTCAGTGCCGCGGAAGCGTCCAAACTGCTTGACGGCACCAGCGGATTTGTGCGCAGCGCGATCGATATGAAAACGACGAAGTAATTTCAGGTGTGCGCTTCTATGGCCTATGCTGAATATCTAACGTAAAATGAAACGGGATATCCTCAGATCATGTTGATCTGGAGATATCCCGTTTCATTGTTCGCCACTTATCCTTGTAGTCGTCACCATGCTGATGGGCTGATTGGTCTCGTCGTTCCTTATTGTCCGGAACATTTCAAGTTATAGCCTCACTCGGGGAGCCGGGCCTTTTGGAACGCGTAAATTCATCGGCCCTGGTCCGGCTTCCATCCTACCTGTTGTTCACTCCACTCCCACAGACGAGCGGCGAGCTTCGGATCCCTTGCCTTCTCGGTGATTTTGGCCGGTTTGCATTTGACGTAGTATTCCCCCGTCACATGCTCCACTTCAGGACTTGAAGCCAAGTATATCGCTGTCCGAGCTCCTTCAAGCGGCGTTAAAAAGAACGGGCGAAGCAGCTTGTGAACCGCATTGCCAAAGCCTGTATCCCTGTTTACGCCAATGCTGGTGCTGACGGCACCGGGATGGAGCGTATTGACCGTGACTCTTGTCGGCTGCAGCCGACGCGCCAGCTCCTTCGTGAATAAAATATTCGCCAATTTGGACTGCGCGTACCCTTTGGCCACATTGAATCCCTTACTGAGATTCGGGTCATCAAAATGGAGGCTGCCCACTTTATGCGCGCCAGAGGATACATTCACGATCCTCCCCTGCCGGGCATGCTGTAGAGGCTCCAGGAGTTCGTTCGTCAACAAAAAATGCCCCAGATGATTGACCCCCATCATGGCCTCGTATCCGTCCTGCGTCAATTCCCGCTTGATGGTAACCACACCCGCGTTGTTCACCAAAACATCGAGTCTGTCGTATTTGGCCTTAAAGTCGGAAGCAAACGCTCTGATGCTATCAAAAGACCCTAAATCCAGCGTCATCAGCTCGATGTCCGAGCTGCCGCTCTCCTGCTGAGCTTCGCGAAGAGCCGCTTCACCCCTTGATTGACTACGACAAGCCATGATCACATGCGCTCCGCTTTTTGCCAGCTCCACTGTCGTAGCCAAACCCATGCCGGAGTTCGCCCCTGTTATCATGACGATTTTGCCTGTCATATCATTCATGCACAACCTCCTGTTCGTATCCTTCTACCATTGTAATAAGAAAAACGACTATCGACGCACTTTCTCAGAAGACAGACCACATTTAGCGAAGTTTTTCTTGCGAGATAAGGAGGGTAAACCTCTGAAGTTTTTACTTTCTTATCTCTAAAAAAAAGCCCCGCCACCAATATCAATTTGGAGACGAGACTTTAATAACGGACCGAAAAATGCTTATGTCAGGCTTAAACCGCCTAGGCGGCGCCATTCATGGCAAGTATGATGGCAGCCAGACCGAAACAAAGATTCAGCAAGCATAGAAATACCAATGTCTGCTTCTGATTGAGCCCCGTTGCCAGCAAACGATAATGCGCTTGCGATGCATCGGCCTGATAGATCGGCTTGGACTGAAGCATTCTGCGGATGACTACAATGATATTATCGAAGATCGGCACGCCCAGTGCGAAGATCGGAACGAATAAGGACGCCAGGGTTGCACCTTTAAACGCACCATCCAGGGCAATGATCCCGAGGATGAACCCGAGGAAGGTTGCACCGGCATCCCCCATAAACACTCGGGCCGGCGGCTTATTATATCGTAAATATCCCAGCGCAGCACCCACAAGAATGACGGCCAGCAGCGCGGATTCGCCTCTGCCCAGCGTAATCGCCACAACAAACAGCGTGCCTCCGGATATGGCGGAGAGTCCACCAGCAAGACCGTCGATGCCATCCGAGAAATTAATAACTGTCGTTACACCAAAAATCCACAAAATCGTTAAGATGAGCTGCAGCCATTCCGGCAGGTTAATATACTGACCCGTAAACGGATTGTTGAATCCTTCAAACGCGATGCCATAGCTGTATACAACGACGGCTGCGCTGACCTGTACGATGAGCTTCGGCAGCGAAGCCAGCTCCTTGCCTTGGGACTTATACCAATCATCGACAAGCCCAATGCCAAGAATAAGAGCACTACCGATAAAGATGCCTACCGCTTCCCTTGAAATGGCGCCGGTAAGCGCAAAATAGGTGATAAAAAATCCGATAAATATGGCGACCCCCGCTGTCAGCGGTATCGGCTCGCGGTGTATTTTCCGCTCGCTGTCCGGTCTTGGCTTGTCCACGAAATCAAGCTTGATCGCAAGTTTACGAAATGGCGGAATCAGTACCAATACCAGCACCATGGATATGACAAACGCTGCAAAATAGAGCATGGTTTCCTCCCAATAAATGATGAATAATGGAGAACATTGCATTCTAAGTATATGACTTATATCGAACTCTATCAACCTATGAAAAGAAAAAGACTGCCGCATCAGTAGAATTTCTACTTAGCAGCAGCCCTCCCGGACTCACAGGTTAAGACTCCTTCTTCACCGCAAGTCCAATGATCATAACGATAAGTGCCAGCAAAGCAATCAACTGATCGATGGTCATGGCCAAAAGCCTCCTTCAAGCAGGATGGCTCTTGCCCGGCTACACATCTCCCTCTCCCGTTAAATGCCTTACGTTTTCCCCACTACCATCTTATGAGGACTCCCACCCGTTTTATGACGGGACCGCCAAAAAAACCTGCCCCCCGTTTATAAAACGCGGGAAGGCAGGCTGTATCGGCATAGCTTGGAAAATGAGCACGGATATGGTGATGAGATGAGCTATTCGCACGGAGCAGCAGTGCTCATCCCGATGCACCCCCGTGTTCCGAATATGACTCGCTACGGATTAGCTTCCCTTACTCCGTCACGATGTCATAAATCAATACAGGCGCTTCCGCATGATCTGCAATCCGAATGCTTTCATACAGCTTCTGCTTCACGTCATCCACGTTCTCGCGGTTAGCATGAATGGTTACAAGGGAATCACCCTTTTTCACGGCATCGCCGACCTTCTTGTTCAGCATCAGGCCTACCGCCAGATCAATCTCGGATTCCTTCGTCGCGCGGCCGGCTCCAAGCAGCATCGCTGCGGTACCGATCTCATCCGCTACCAGCTCGGCGACAACGCCGTCCTGCCGTGCAGGAAGCTCAATGAGATATTGTGCCTTCGGCAAACGGTCCGGTTGATCCACCACGGACGGGTCTCCGCCCTGGTTCTGAATGAATTCCTTGAACTTCTCCAGTGCCTTGCCGTTGCGGATAACCTCTCTTAACATCTCTTCGGCATCTTCAAGCGAATCTGCCTTCTGCGCAAGGAAAACCATTTGCCGGCCCAGAGCCAGGCACAGCTCCTCCAGATCCTTCGGCCCCTCGCCGCGAAGCGCATCGATCGCTTCCTGCACCTCCAGCGAGTTGCCGATCGCGGCCCCAAGCGGCTGGCTCATATCGGAGATGACCGCCATCGTTTTGCGGCCTACGTTGTTGCCGATGCTGACCATGGCGTGTGCCAATTCCTTGGCATCCTCCACCGTTTTCATGAACGCGCCTGCGCCGGTTTTCACGTCCAGCACAATCGCATCCGAGCCGGCGGCAATCTTCTTGCTCATGATGGAGCTCGCAATCAGCGGAATGGAATTGACGGTGGCCGTCACATCCCGGAGCGCGTACAATTTTTTGTCCGCTGGGGTGAGGTTCCCGGTTTGGCCGATGACGGCGATTTTATGTTGATTCACAAGGTTCACAAATTCGTCTTTGCTGATCTCCACATGGAATCCTTCGATAGACTCCAGCTTGTCGATCGTTCCTCCGGTATGGCCGAGGCCGCGTCCGGACATCTTCGCTACCGGAATATCCAGAGCCGCTACGAGGGGAGCCAGCACCAGCGTCGTCGTGTCGCCCACCCCTCCGGTGGAATGCTTATCGACCTTGATTCCCTCAATTGCGGACAGATCAATCGTTTCGCCGGAGTTTACCATCGCCATCGTCAAGTCCGCCCGCTCCCGGTCGGACATGTCCTGGAAATATATCGCCATGTTCATGGCGCTCACCTGATAGTCGGGAATGTCTCCTTTGGTATATCCGTCGATAAAGAAATTGATCTCTTCTGTTGTCAGTTCCTTGCCGTCGCGTTTCTTCGCAATTAAATCAACCATTCTCATCGTACATTCTCCTCACTGTTTGCGATGATTGTGTTCCTTCCACGGGTATCACTACGAATGCGGATTGTTCTTCCGATTCCTGTTGCCCCCAGATTCCTCATATATATTATTAATAAGGTTGGAATCCGTGGGCAAAGGTGACCGTTTTGCTTCTCCAAAACAATTCCGCCTTCTTCGTTAGGGCAGCTTTTTTACAACGAAATCGCCGTATCCAACGCGACTTCCATCATCTCGTTAAACGTCGTTTGGCGTTCCTCTGACGAAGTCTCTTCCCCTGTCAGCAAGTGGTCACTTACGGTCAGGATCGTCAGGGCATTCACGCCGAAGCGTGCGGCAATCGTGTAGAGGGCCGTTGTCTCCATCTCTACGCCCAGCACGCCGTGCTGCATCAGCTTCTCTACCACCGATTTGTCTTCACGATAGAACACATCGGACGTGAACACGTTGCCGACATGCATTTTCAGGCCTTTCTCCTTGCCGCGCTCATACGCGCCCAGCAGCAGCGGGAAGCTGGCGATCGGGGAGAAATCATATCCGTTAAAGTGGTGACGGTTCATGCCGGAATCCGAGCATGCCGCCTGGGCCAGAATGACGTCGCGCACACGAACATGCTCCTGCATCGCGCCGCAGGTTCCGACACGGAACAAATTTTTCACGCCATAATCCCGAATGAGTTCATTGACATAAATCCCGATGGAAGGCACGCCCATGCCCGAACCTTGCACGGAGATACGTTTTCCTTTATAGGTTCCCGTAAATCCGAGCATACCCCGCACTTCGTTGTAGCAGGTCACATCCTCCAAATACGTCTCGGCAATAAATTTAGCCCGCAGCGGGTCGCCTGGCAGCAGTATCGACTCCGCAATATCTCCCGGTTTCGCTCCAATATGTGTACTCATGTCCCATTCCTCCGCATTTTCGATTATTTCAAATCATTCAAAAAGCTGGTTCCGTGCTCCGGAAGCTTCACGCCAAAGTTGTCCGCAACGGTAGCGCCAATATCGGCAAAGGTTTTGCGAAGCGGCAGCTCCTTTCCTTCCGTAAAGCGAGGGGAATATACAAGCAGCGGCACGTATTCACGCGTATGGTCCGTGCCCTTGTAGGTAGGATCATTCCCGTGGTCGGCCGTGATGATCAGAAGATCATTTTCCGTCATTTTCTCGAACACCTCAGGGAGGCGCCGATCGTAATCCTCCAACGCTTGGCCATATCCTTTCGGATCGCGCCGATGTCCGTACACGGCATCGAAATCCACGAGGTTCAAGAAGCTCAGACCCTTGAAGGATTCACCCAGGGTTTGCACCATTTTATCCATGCCGTCCATGTTCGATACGGTTCTGACAGCCTTCGTAATGCCTTCGCCATCATAAATATCGGAGATTTTACCGAGGGCGATGACGTCAAGACCCGCATCCTTCATCTCGTTCATCGTCGTACGTCCGAAAGGCTTCAAGGCATAGTCATGCCGATTCGCCGTTCGCTTGAAGCTCCCCACCTCGCCAATGAAAGGACGGGCGATGATCCGGCCGAGCATGTAAGGATCTTCCAGCGTAATTTCGCGGCAGAACTCGCAGATTTCGTACAGCTCCTTGAGAGGAACCACATCTTCATGAGCAGCGATTTGAAGCACGGAATCGGCAGAGGTATAGATGATCAAAGCCCCTGTTTTTACATGCTCTTCGCCAAGCTCTTCGATAATCTCCGTTCCGCTGGCCGGCTTGTTGCCGATGACCTTCCGTCCGGTCTTCTCTTCAATCCGCTGCATTAGCTCGTCCGGGAACCCGTCCGGGAATACTCGGAATGGCGTGTCAATATACAAGCCCATGATTTCCCAGTGCCCCGTCATGGTGTCTTTACCATTCGAAGCTTCCTGCATCTTCGTATAGTAAGCCCGAGGTTTATCCGAGGCCGGAACTCCTTCGATCTCCCGGATATTGGACAACCCGAGCGCAGCCATATTCGGCATGTTGAGCCCGCCGCATTCGCGGGCAATATGACCCAGGGTGTCGGATCCGATATCGTCAAATTCAGCCGCATCCGGTGCTTCGCCGATACCTACAGAGTCCAATACAATTAAATGAATTCGATCAAAACGTTCCATCTCCAAGTGATCCCCCTCATATATGAGTTTTTACATCAAAACTATCCATAAGGCTCGCTTGTTGTTATCCTTCCATAACTTGCTTACAGGAACAGTCCCGCAATCGTTGCCGACAGCACGCTCACCAGCGTTGCGCCGTACAGCAGCTTGAGGCCGAAACGGGCAACCACATTCCCCTGCTTCTCGTTCAGGCCTTTGACTGCGCCGGCAATGATGCCGATCGAGGAGAAGTTGGCAAAGGACACCAGAAATACCGATACGATTCCCACAGTGCGTTCGGACATATCCGTGAAGTTGGCCAGGTCTAGCATCGCTACGAACTCGTTCGATACCAGCTTCGTAGCCATGATGCTGCCTGCATCCACTGCCTCTTTCCAAGGCACGCCCATGACAAAAGCAAACGGGGCAAAAATGAATCCCAACAGCTCTTGGAAGGTAATCCCGAAAATCATATCAAAGATGCCGTTGATCATCGCAATCAACGCAACGAATCCGAGAAGCATCGCGGCAACGGTAATCGCTACCTTGAAGCCGTCCATGATGTATTCGCCCAGCATCTCGAAGAAGGATTGCTTCTCCTCCTCCTGCACCTCCAAGATATCCTCATCCTTCTCTACCTTGTAAGGGTTGACGATGGAAGCGATAATAAATCCGCCAAACAGGTTAAGCACAAGCGCGGTCACCACATACCGCGGCTCGATCATGGTCATGTATGCCCCGACGATCGACATCGATACCGTGGACATCGCGGAAGCACAGAGCGTATACATACGGTGCTTCGGAATTAAGGCGATCTGTTTTTTAACCGAGATAAACACCTCGGATTGCCCAAGAATCGCCGAAGCTACCGCATTGTAAGACTCCAGCTTGCCCATGCCGTTGACTTTACTCAAGACGAGACCGATATATCTTACGATAAACGGCAGTACCTTAATATATTGAAGTATACCAATCAATGCGGAAATAAACACGATCGGCAGCAAGACGTTCAGGAAGAACGGACCCGCACCTTCATTGGCAATGCCGCCAAACACAAACTCGATCCCGGCTCCGGCATAATCAAGCAGCGCTTTAAACGTATTCGCTATCCCTTTAACAAGATACTCGCCGAAATTCGTGTTCAGCAGAAAAAATCCAAGGATCAGCTGCAGCACAATCATGACAGCCAGCGGACGGTAACGGATGCGGCGCTTATCATTGCTGATAAGGAACGCAAGGCCGAATACGACCAGCAAACCTAGTATGGCGATTATAAATTTCATCGTCGTTGTTCCCCCATAGGTGTTTTTTTTGATATGACACGTCTACCGAATCATCGAAAACCGGATTTTTGCAACATCATTTAGTAGGAAGAGCTGGATTGGCCGCCCTCCATAATTTTCACGCCGGAGCTGGCACCGATACGCGTTGCGCCCGCTTCGATCATGCGGTCCATATCTTCCTTGCTGCGCACGCCGCCGGAAGCCTTCACGCCGGTGTTCTCGCCAACGGTTTTGCGCATCAAGGCTACGTCTTCCGGAGTGGCCCCGCCGGTGGAGAATCCTGTTGACGTCTTCACAAAATCCGCTCCCGCTTTCACGGACAGCTGGCACGCACGTACCTTCTCTTCTTCTGTCAGAAGGCTTGTCTCAATGATAACCTTGACTAGGGCTTTGCCCTTTGCAGCATCCACTACAGCCTGAATATCGTTCAGCACAAGCTCATCGTTACGATCTTTGAGCGCACCGATGTTAATGACCATATCAACCTCCGTTGCCCCGTTAGCAATGGCATCCTTCGCTTCAAAAGCTTTTACTGCGGATGTCGTAGCTCCCAGAGGGAAACCGATGACCGTGCATACTTTGACGTTGGTGTCCGCTAGCTGCTCAGCACAGTAGGATACCCAAGTCGGGTTCACGCAAACCGAAGCAAATCCGTACTTTTTGGCCTCTTCCGTAATTTTCGAAATCTCGGCTTGGGTTGCATCCGCCTTCAAGAGCGTGTGGTCGATCATTCCTGCTATATTCATCTGGTTAAAACACTCCTTAATCTGTTTTTTAGTAATTTGTAAAAGCGCTATCATAACGCTTAATCCTTTAGACGGGACCATCATATCACAGCCTTGAACATATGTAAAACACATATTGAAAATATGTTCATTCCGATTTATGGCAATGATATTTATCATTGTTAACTAAAATGACAATCCATCATTCAGGAATAATCTAACAATTCTCTCCATTTACTATGCTCTATACCCGATCAAGGTCAACAGAAACAAAGAATCGGCCTCCTATTCAGCAAGAGTCATCAAATTTCTGCGCACAAAAAACACCCTGTCCAGGTAAGTTTGAAGCCGTAACCGGTTCGAATCTCCCTGAACGAGGTGCTGTAAACTTTGACAATATGTCAAACTTTTTATGATAACAAGGCTTGGGCCGTAAACTGGTCCGTCACCAGGATGTTTGCATATTTGCCGATTAGCGCGGCTCGAATGGCATCTACCTTACGCTGCCCGCCTGCCACGAGAATGGATTGCTCCTTGTGGCGCAAATCTTCCAAATCGATGCCCACTGTACGGTTGTTAATATCCTCGCTGCACACCGTGCCCTCCGCATCAAAAAACCGGGAGCAAATATCGCCGGCGCCGATCCGCTGCAGCAGCTTCTGTTCCTCCTTGCTAAGATAGCCAAGTCTGAACAGAAGCGCATCCTCATGAACGGTACCCACCGTGAACATGGCGATGTTCGCTTGTTTGCCTAATTGGATAATCCGCTGGATATGCCGGTCCCTTTCCACCATCTCTTTCAGCTCGGTGGTGTCAAAGATGACGGGCAGCGGCAAATATCTCGCCATCGTGTGGTACGCCTCGGCAAACAGATTGACGATCTCTGCGGCATACGTGTTCACATGCGAATGACTGACGCCGCCTTTCAACTGCACGACCTCGACGCCCCGAACGGGCTTCTGCTGCAGCTGAAGCGCCACGGCATGCATGGTCGTCCCCCAGGTCACGCCGATGATATCGGCATCCTGGACCGTTTCATGCAGATAATCGGCTGCCCTTTTGCTGATATGCTTCTGAATTTCACGGTATTCATTGATGGGAGAATAACTCACCAGCACCTGTTCCAGTCCGTACTTCTTCTTCACTCCTTCGCCCAAAGCGTCCAGGTCCTCGAGCGGGTCCACGATGCTGATCTGCACGTAGCCCTGCTCCTTGGCGTGCTGAAGAAGCCTGGAGACCGTGGGTCGTGAAACGCCAAGCCTTGTCGCGATATCCTGCTGGCTGTAATCCGACATATAATACAATCTTGCCGCCTCGATGCTAAGGCGCTGTTTATCCTGATCCATGATCCAACCCACTTTTATTATGTCGTAATCGAATTGGGTCCATTATACATCGTTATGCTGATGATTTCGATAGCGGCCGTCGTTATGAACAAACAAGCGCCGATCAACGATTGTATTCCTGACGTTTCAGGGATACACCGTTGATATGGACGCTTGCTAGGGATCAGCCTATACCGGCTGAACGTATTCGAGTGGAGATACCCGGCCATAGGAGGTCTTTGCGCCTTGGATCGGCGCCGCCCAGGCCACGGCGTTGGCAATTACCTGTTGAATTTCAGGTTGATGGTAGGTAGGGAATGCTTCATGACCCGGTCTGAAATAGAACAGCTTGCCGCGTCCGCGCTTGTAGCAGCAGCCGCTGCGGAACACCTCGCCGCCTTCGAACCAGGAAACAAACACCAGTTCATCCGGTGCCGGAATCTCAAAACGCTCACCGTACATTTCCTCCTGCGGAACCTCGATATATTCTCCAAGTCCGCTTACGATCGGATGGCTCGGATCGATGACCCACAACCGTTCCTTCTCGCCGTCATCGCGCCATTTCAACGCGCCTGTGTTCGTGCCGAGGAGGCGCTGGAAAATCTTCGAGCCGTGACCGGAATGCAGGACAATGATTCCCATGCCGTCCAATACGCGCTGACGCATTTTTTCCACGATATCATCCCGTACTTCACCGTGAGCCACATGCCCCCACCAGATCAGAACATCCGTTGAAGCGAGCACCTCATCCGTCAAGCCGTGTTCCGGATCATCCAATACGGCGGTGCGTACGACGAACTGTGCATCCTTCCCGAGAAAATCGGCAATCGTACGGTGGATGCCTTCAGGGTAAATCTTAGCGATCTGTTCATTATGTCTCTCGTGCCGGTATTCATTCCATACCGTTACATTGATATTAGCCAAGGGTAGTGGCCTCCTTTAATATTGAAATCCAGCGACCTCTCATACATTCATCCCAAGTATAAGCTGTGTTACAATGAACGGGAATGTGTGAAAGTTACTCTTTTTGTACAAAAACGACTTCGCGTTTTTTTGGGAGAGAGGGTGGAATGCGTGCTATCGATGAACGCTGATTATGTGCCAAGGATTAAACTGATGGGATTTGTCTCTTACAAGAACCCCTGGATTCATTTCAAGCGGAACACACACGAGTATATTCTGTATTTCGTGAAGAGCGGCGAGCTTCATATGCGGGAGAACGGCGTTTCCCATGTGCTTAAGAAAGGCGATCTGCTTGTCCTTGAACCGCATCTGGACCACGAGGGAACCCAGAAGCATTCCTGCGACTACTACTATATTCATTTTGAACACCCCGATATTCGTCAAGCGCCCGAGCGCCCCTTACCCTTGCTGGCCAAGCAGTGGATCATGGGCGAGAACGAGACGGCAGGCAAGAACGACAGCAGGCAGCTATATTTCCCCAAGACCTGCACGCTAACCCAGAAAAAAAGCCTTCATCATATGTACCATGCCCTCGGCGAAATGCTGCAGCTGTACAGGCGAAAACACTTTAACCGCAGTTTGACCGCGCTCAAATTCATGGAAATGCTGATCGAGCTGTCCCGGGAGAGCCTGTTCGATGAGCTGGAGAAGAACAGCCCTCATACCAAGTCCTATATGAAGGTGCATGCACTGCTCGACTATATCCATGAACATTACGCCGAGAAAATCATCAGCTCGGATATCGAACAGCGATTCGAATGCAATTATGATTATATCAATCGGGTATTCGCCAAGCTTACCGGCCATACGATCATGCGATATGTGAATCAGGTACGAATCAATCATGCGAAGGAATTAATCGAGGCCACGCACCTTAGCTTCGGCGAGATCGGGTATCTGACCGGCCTGGAGGATCCGTTCTATTTCAGCAAGATCTTCAAAAAATACGTCGGCATGTCCCCGAATCAATACTATAAGCAGGTCCGCGAGAAGGAATAAGCTTGGTTTACCCGTTTCTGGCTCCCTGTATAATAAGTCGTTGTATCATCGTGGATAGATCCAAGCAAGCGTTTAAAGGCTGACCTTCGGCGTTGAGGATAACCCGCCACCGCTTCAAATTAATAGGGAGTTATCCTTGCACTTCTCCACATTTGTTCACAAACGCTGGATAACTTCCTTAAAATAAAAGATGAGAAATTCAGTTTGTGCGGAACGAACGGGGATAATGTTCATAACTCTGTGTATAACGAACTTATTCGAGATGTTATGCACAGTCCGCCGGGGTGAGGTAAGTCTTTTGTGTTAATTATCCACATGCGTTGATTTGTATTTTTCCGCATGAACCCGGAATCATGGCATATAAAAAAGCGAGGACAGGGAAACCTCCTCCCTGTCTTCGCTTTTTAGTAGGGTGCCCGTCTACCCATAAAGACTTCGATATCTACAACCAGGCTTAATATAGCTTCGAACGGCTCCCTTCTGCTCCCCCTCGTTACTTGCGCCCGTAATCGGCCTTAATCTCTCCCCAGCTCTTCGTTTGCCATTTCAGCACCTTGTTCTCATATGTATTGGTTTGAAGCCAGTGCTCGGCCCGGTCCACCAGATCCCAGATCTCTTGGGTTGACGCATCGCGCGGAAGCGTGGAGACCACCTTCTTCTGCTTCAGCCATTTGAGCGCATTCATCGAATCGCTGTACACCGTCTTGGTGCTGCCGATTTTCTTCAGGTAAGCCAGTGCGTGGACGATGGCCAGAAACTCGCCGAGATTGTTCGTTCCCTTCGAAATCGGCCCGCACGAGAACAGAATATCTCCCGTCTGCGTATCCACGCCTTTGTACTCGACAGGCCCCGGGTTTCCTCGCGTCCCCACATCTACGGAAATGCTGTCATAATCGATCTCGCCCGGTTCTTCGGCGGCAGATGCGCTGCTTCGCTTGTAGTTTTTGGAGCCTGAGCTGCCCGATTTGCTACCGGACTGCTGCCCCCAGTAATTTTTATAACCTGCCGCATAAGCCTGTTCCGCTTCGCTCCGGGATTCAAACGCCTTGAACTTGGCACCTGTAAACTGATTTACCTGCTGCTGGCAGTCGCCCCAGCTTGTATAAATTCCGGGTACTTTACCTACCCAGACTACATAATATTTTTGCTTCGCCATCCTAAACCTCCATCCTGAACTAACCTCTCTAGCGTACTATATCACATCCTCCGAAACCAACAAAAAAAGCGCCATCGTCTCCGATCCGCTTTCTGTGTTTGATCTTATTCAGTTGTTCCTGTTTCGTCGGCTTTACTCTCACATGCTGTGACAGCGCACTGTAATCTTCGTTGGTCTTTCTCATCGAGACGGCTGACCATGTTCCGGCACGTTCCGCTTTGCGGAGCGTTTTTTGCGTTTTGGTACGGGCCATGAGGCTCACACTCCTTGTATTATGGAATTCCCTTATATTGTACGGCAAAATGGATGGGAATGGAACAAAAGGCAGTCTGGGATTTCCTCTCCTCCTTCATAAAACCTATGATATAATACGGAATCATTGGAGAATAGATCCAATTAAGATAAGAGGGGTTGAAGCGATATGAAACTTGAGCGGCTCATATCCATGATTTACATGCTGCTGAACAACGAGATCCTGTCCGCATCTGCCCTGGCAGAGAAATATAACGTGTCCCAACGAACCATATACCGCGATATTGATGCGATCTGCGCAGCCGGCATTCCCGTTGTATCGTATCAGGGAGTGAACGGCGGTTATGGCATTATGGAGCAATACAAGATGGACAAAAGCTTGCTTGGCTCCTACGATGTCAGCGCCTTGATCACCATCCTGCACAGCATGTCCACGGTGTTTGAGGATGAACGGGCCATGGATACCATTCAGCGTCTGCAGACCATTGATCGTTCCGCCAATTCGGCATCGCAGGGATTGTCCATGGATATCGGGAGCTGGCGCTCTTACAACGAAAGCCTCCGACTTCTTCGCCGCGCCATTACCGACAAGCATGTGATCTCCTTTCAATACATAAGCGCCAAGAATGAACGTATTCACCGTAAAGTCGAGCCCCTGCGACTCATGTATAAATTCGGATCCTGGTATTTGTACGGTTTCTGCAGAACAAGGGCCGATTACCGCGAATTCCGAATTTCGAGGATATCGGAGCTCTCCCCCTCCGCCGAGCCATTTCAGCACCAGCATTCGGAGGAGCACACGCACGGTCCTCATCTTCAAGAGCAAAATCCGTACGCCCGAGGAGGGCAGCATGCCTGGGAGCCTTCACCCGATGCGACGGAAGTCATCCTTCACGTATCCCCCCGGGCCTTGGCCAAAGCGATGGATCAATTCTATGATGTGCAGCGGGAATTTTATGAAGACGGCTCGCTCCGTCTCACGTTCAAGGTCCAAGATCCTGATTCCTGGTGGTTCTGGTCGACCCTGCTGAGCTTTGGCGAGGATATCGAGATCATTGAGCCGGCTGACTTAAGGGCGCTCATGCAATCCAAATTAGAAAAAATGCTGCAGGTATACGCAAATGTATGACAGTCCGCTGTCATACTTTTTTATTTACAATGTTCCCAAGAAAGCAAAAAACACGAAGCCAAAGGGGACGATCACAATGAATTATCCTGTAAAAATGTATGAGTACCATGTATGGGCCAACCAAGCGATATTCAACCGCCTGCTGGAGCTTCCGGGGGAACTGCACAATCGGAAAATAACGAGCATTTTCCCAACCGTATCCGAGGCGTTGATTCACATCTACACGGCGGATCTTGGATGGATAAACGTTTTGTCCGGGATGGATATGAAGCATGCTTTAACAGAGGCCTTCCAGCTTCGGGAAGAGCTTGAGTCCATTTCACTGGAGGACCTAAACCTCCGGTTTATCGAACTATCCGAGCGATTCACGGCCTTTCTGAGCCAAAATCCTGACCTGGAACGGATCATCCGATTGGATAATCCTTATGCCGGGATCCGGGACACCCGCCTCTCCGAGATCATGCTTCATGTCGTGAACCACGGCACTTACCATCGCGGAAATATTGCCGCCATGATGCGCCAGCTCGGAAGCTCCTCCGCGATGACCGACTACGCTTTTTTTTGGTACCAGAGTGAACCGGAGTTGGTGCTTGCCTAAATAACGGCAGCACTAGTGGCATTCCCCTGATCTTAACATTCCATGCCGGTTCGGACCGGCAAAAGCCGCAGCCAAACAGCCTGCTCCGAACGGGTCCGAAGCAGGCTTTCCTGTTTCCTGTTTCCTGTTTCCTTTTAGAAGCATGTTACAATTTGCGTCCTTCCGTCAATCGAACCCAGAAGCCGCCTTTAAAGCTCTTCGGTTCATGGGAGATAATGAACGCCTGCGGCGACATTTTGGATAGCGACTCCATCAACCGCCGTTCGTTCTTCCGTTTCACGAGAACTTGAAGCACGAGCCGTTTGCCATCCTTGCCGTCCGCTTCCCAGGCAGTCACGCCATACCCCTTCTCCCGCAGGTTCATCGCCAGGTTCGTCTCAACGGAATTCACGATCACTTGTACCACGATGTATCCAAGTGCCAAATATTCTTCGATCCGGCTGCCGGCATATACGCCAAGGCCAAAGCCCAGGCAATAAGCGGCCATATTAAATGGATTGTCCAGATTTTGCAGGACAAGATTGAGGCCGAGCAAGTAAACGAATACCTCCAGCATGGCCAGGAGAGAGGCGATCCCTCTCCTGCCTTTGATCATCAGAATCAGACGCAGCGAAAAGATCGAGACATAAACCACGTTGATGCCGATGATGGAGCCGATAAGTGACAGCGAGATCATAAAGAATCGCGGGTGGCGATGTACTCCGGTCTTGGCTTCTGGCCCGAATACGGCTGCCTGACCTTATTCTCCACGCTGTTGTAAACCATAAAGATATTGCTGCGCGGCATCGGCGTAATGTTGCTGTTCGAACCGTGCATAATATTGCAGTCAAAAATCACGATTGAACCGGCTTTGCCGACAGGCGTGTCGATACCGCTTTTCTGCACCATGCGTGTCAGGCTGTCATGATCCGGAACGCCGTACTCCTGTTTGCGCAGGGAATCCTTGAAATGATTCTCCGGGGTTTGGCCGATACAAGCCACGAATTCCTTATGCGATCCAGGCACAACCATAAGCGGTCCGTTATAGGAGTAGTTATCCTCCAGAGCAATGGAGCAGCTCAAGGCTCTCATACGAGGCATGCCATCCTCAACATGCCATGTTTCGAAATCGGAGTGCCAATAGAACTCTTTGCCCGTGAAGCCCGGCTTGTAATTAATCCGCGATTGATGGATATACGTCTCGCTTCCCAAGAGATACTCCATGATCGCCAAAAGTCTCGGATGCCGGGACAGCTTCTTGAACACTTCATGGCTCTCATGAACCGCAAAGACCGATCGAACTTCGTTCCCGCCCGGTTCCCGGATCACTTCATCCTGGTTCAGCTCTCTTGCCGATACCTGTAAACTGCGGGCTTCCGCCTGATATACCGACAGTTCCTCCCGACCAAAGAAGTCTTCCAGGAATAAATATCCGTTGCGCTCATAGAAGTCGGATTGCTCCTGCGATAACGCAGCATCCGGCGTCCATTCCGAATGAACGACAGGATCCTGTCTCTTTAGGATCCGGGGCTCCGAATGCACTCTTGAAGGATAAACGTCCAGTTCTTTTTCCTGAAGGGCCGACACATGATTATTACTCATCGCATATCATCTCCTTAGTCCAAATTTGAGGCAAGCAGCGGGTAGGTTCCTTCCTCGTCGTGAACTTCCGCGCCGTTAAGCGGCGGATTGAATACGCAGACCATCCGCATCTGCGAACGAGCTCTCAAATAATGCTTCTCGTGACCGTCCAGCGCATACATCATGCCTGGGGATATAGGGTAGGTTTCACCCCCGACAATCTCGATTTCCCCCTCGCCTTCGATGCAGTACACGGCTTCGACGTGGTTTTTGTACCAGATCAGCGTCTCCGTTCCCGCCTTGATGAGGGTATCATTGAGAGAGAAGCCCATGCCGTCTTTTGTAAGCAGCAGCCTTCTCGAATTCCATGTCTGGGTATCGATATCGTCTTTGGTATCCACGATCTCTTCCAAATGTTTAACAATCATAACAACCTCTCCTCTGCTGCTAATTGTTTCATGCTGTTCTCAAATATCCCCAATCCCTCTGCCAATGTGTTCATTTCAATCGTGAGCGGCGGCATTAGCTTTGCCACTTCGCTGTACGGCCCGGACGTTTCCATAATCAGTCCATGCTCGAAGGCCATCTCGGACAGCCTGCCTGCGAGCTCCGGTTTATCAAAAGCTACCCCCTGAATCATGCCTCTGCCTCGGGTTTCGCCGCCGAGCTCAGGATAATCCTTCACGACGCCTTCCAATGATTGGCGAATCCGATTTTCCCTGATGGCGATATCCAGCTGAAAATCTTTCGTTTTCCAATAATTCAGCGCTTCGGCTGCGGCAACGAATCCGAGATTATTGCCCCGGAAGGTACCGTTATGCTCCCCCGGCTCCCATATATCAATCTCCGGTTTGATCAGCGTAATCGCCATCGGCAAGCCAAAGCCGCCAATCGATTTCGAGAGGCATATGATATCCGGCTCAATACCGACATCATCAAAACTAAAGAACGGCCCGGTTCGGCCGCAGCCCATCTGGATATCATCCAGAATCAGCAGCATTCCCTTATCCTTGCAGATGCGCGCAAGCTTCTGCAGCCATTCCTTGCTGGCGGCGTTCAATCCGCCTTCCCCCTGCACCGCCTCGACGATCACTGCAGCCGGCAGCGGAATGCCGCTTCCCGGATCATCCAGAAGCTTCTCCATATATGCCATCGTATCCACGTCGTCACCAAAGTAACCGTCATAAGGCATAAACACCGAGTGGCTTAGATCCACCCCGGCACCCTGGCGCTTGAAGGAGTTGCCGGTTACCGCCAGCGATCCGAGCGACATGCCATGAAAGGCATTCGTGAAGCACAGAACGGTGCTGCGCCCTGTCACTTTACGGGCGATTTTGAGTGCGGCCTCTACGGCATTCGTTCCGGTCGGACCGGGAAACATCACTTTGTGATCCCATCCGCGCGGCTTCAGGATGACCTCCTGAAATCGGGTCAGAAACGTTTCCTTCGCACCCGTAGCCATATCCAGGCTATGCGTGACGCCGTCCTTCAGGATGTAGTCGACTACCTTCTCGCGAATCTTCTCATTGTTATGTCCGTAATTCAAAGCCCCGGCTCCCGCAAAAAAATCAATGTATTCATTCCCCTGCGTATCCCACAGCTTCGCATTCCGGGCCTTATCAAAGACCGTCTGAAAGCTCCGGCAATAACTTCTCACTTCCGATTCCAGCTGGTTAAACACGGTAAGCTTCGGTTTCTCCATGACTTGGTTGTCCATAGTTCCCTCCATTTGTTTAAATGTCATTGAAAAAGGGGCCAATCACGAATAAGGGCTCATCTTCATGGGACGTTCCATCGGGGAACATCTCTGCTCCATAACCTACGGTTACGGTGCTGGGAATGGATTTCTCCTCGGCATAACCGAGAAACAACCGACGGGACGCCATGTTACTCGGCGATACCGTAGCTTCAATGTAACGGACGCCATGGCATGCCTTCTGATTCATCAGATTTGTCAGCATCGCCTTTGCAATGCCTTGCCTCCGATGCGAATTAGCTACGGCCACTTGCCATACGAACAGCGTCTCCGGGTTGCGAGGCGAACGGAAGGCGGAAATAAAACCGATGATATCTCCTTCATGCTCAGCAATCATGCAGGTATCATGGAAGTAATCTCCAAGCAGCATGTAGCAATAGGGGGAGTTCAGATCAAGCGCTCCGGTATCGCGTATAAGCTCCCACACCCGGGTGCCATCCCGGGCTTCCGGTCTTCGGTATACAATTTCGATTTCGGTATCCACAGCCATACTATACAATCACCTCTTTCCAGAACTAATTTCCGTTGAACGGAATCGCTGCAGGAAGCTCTGCAGCCGCTCGCTCTGGGGATTATCGAATATCTCCTCCGGCGTGCCCTGCTCAACGATCCTTCCCTCGGCTCCGAAGATGACGCGGTCCGCGATTTCCTTCGCAAAATCCATCTCATGCGTAATCAGCATCATGGCCATTTCACCTTCCTCCGCGATTTCCCGGATCACCTCCAGCACTTCGCCGACCAGCTCCGGATCAAGCGCCGAGGTCACCTCGTCAAACACCATCACCTTCGGCCGCATGACCAGCGCTCTGGCGATGGCAACCCGCTGCTTCTGGCCCCCGGACAGATTGGACGGGTATATCTTCAATTTGTCGGCCAAACCGACCTTACTGAGCATGGAGACGGCCCGCTCCTCCGCCTCCTCCTTGGATAAACCCAGCACTTTGCGCGGGGCCTCCGTCACATTGCGAAGCACGTTCATATGCGGGAACAGATTGAAATGCTGAAAGACCATGCCGACATTGCAGCGCATCCGGTGCAGATGCTTTTCATTAGCCCGAACCAGCCTGCCCCTCTCTTCCATATGCCAGAGCAGCTCACCATCAACCTCGATGGTTCCCTCGGTCGGTTCTTCCAGCGTCATCAGCATCCGGCCCATCGTTGTTTTGCCAGATCCGCTCGGACCGATCACAGCCACCTTTTCTCCAGGCCGCATCTCCAGGTCGATGCCTTTAAGCACCTGTAGATCACCAAAAGACTTGGTCACGCCGGTATATTTCACAATCGGCTTTGTTCCCGTAGCGGTAACAGGATTTCCCTCCTGCTGCGGCACCTTCGACGCTTTTGCTTGCTCATCGATCACAACGGCATTCATTTGATTCCCTCCTTTTATCTTCCACGCTGCAGATTCATGCGTTTCTCCAGCCTTTGCACAAGCAATGAGGCGATATAACTGATGATCAGGAACAGAATCCCGACCATTGTATACGGTTCAAATGCACGGAACGATTGCGACACGATATTTTTGGCCGTCAGCATCATCTCCACAAGCGTTATGGCGCATAGAATCGGCGTCTCTTTAAACATAACAATCAAATAATTACCCAGTACCGGAATGATCGGCGGCACCGCTTGCGGCAGGATAATGCTGCGCCAGGTTTGGGCCTTCGTGTAATTCAGTGCTGTGGCAGCCTCCCATTGTCCCTTCGGCACACCCTCGATTCCGGATCGGTACACTTCGGACAGATATGTGCTGTAATGCAGCCCGAGACCGATCACCCCGGCATAGAAGGCCGGAATGGAAATTCCGGTAAGAAGCGGCAGCCTGTAATACAGGAAGAAGACCTGCACCAGCAGCGGCGTATTGCGAATAAATTCGATCATTCCTTTGGTTATCAGTGACAGCACCTTAAATCGGCTCCGCGCTGCAAAAGCAAGCAGCAACCCGATGATCAATGCCACCGCGAAAGCGCAGATCGTCACCCACACCGTCATTTTTAATGCACTCAAGAGCTGGGGCAGGATATCCCATACATAGTTCCAATCCCACATGACTATAACCTCCCCGCTGTCCATTTGCGCTCCAGCAGTCGAACTGCCAGCGAAACGAGCGTAGCAATGACAAAATACATGAGGAGCAGCAGCACCAGAATCTCAGTCGTCCAGGAGATGTAATTATTGCGGAGCACCATCGCCTGATACGTTAAATCCGCCATCGTGATGAAATAAACCAGTGAGGTGGATTTGATGAGCTCTACAAGCTGATTCCCGAAAGGGGGAAGCATTCGCAGGGACGCTTGAGGCAATATGACATTCCACAGTCTTTGCCAAGGCTTCAGATTAAGCGCTACAGCGGCTTCCCATTGTCCTTTCGGAACGGCCAACACGGCGCTGCGAACGATTTCCGAGCCGTATGCGCCGAAGTTCAGCCCGATCGCCAGGATCGCAGCCAGCATTTTCGGAAGCTCGACGCCGATGAACGGAAGGGCGAAATACAACCAGAACAGCTGCACCAGCAAGGAGGTCCCCCGAAAGACTTCCACATACACGGCTGTCAACGTGCGAATGATCCACAGCTTCGACAGTCGGCATAACCCGGCTGCAAAGGACATCACAACCGCAAGAATGGCTGAAAAAAAAGCAACCACAATCGTGATCTCCGCCCCTTTCAGCAGCGTAGGGAGAAAATCAATCCACGAATTCGGCATGGGCATGCTATTCCCCGCAAAGCGCAGCGGCCGTCATCTCGCCCGGGAGCTCTTCTTCTGTGAACCCAAACTTCTGCAAAATTTCCAGCAGCTCGCCCGACTCCTTCATTTTTTGAAGCTCCGCATTATAAGCCTCCTGGAACTCCGTATCCGCTTGGCGGAAAGCCGTAGCTCCATAACCGCGAACGCTTTCGCCGTCGATGACCGGCTGCTCAAAATCAGCCACGCGTTCGATGCTGTTGTCGCTGGCCGAATCCAGCATTGCCTGCAGGGACGGCCCTGTCATGGTTATCGCATGCACCCGGTCTGCCTGAAGGGCGCTAATGGCCGAGGCCTGGTCGGGGACCTGCACAATCCGGTCCGTAGGAATGCCGGACTTTTCCATATAGCCGATTTCGACCGCACCGGTCATAACGGCGACCTTAGCTTGGTCATGATTGGCAATATCCTCATAACTTCCGAGTCCCAGCGGATTCCCTTGCTTCACCGCAATGGCTTCTCCGATGCTGTACTCCGGATTAGCAAACAATACGGCAGAGCAGCGATCCGGATTAATGAACATGCCTGCGGTAATTAGGTCAAACCGCTCGGCCTGCAGTCCGGCAACCAGCGATCCGAATTCCGTAAGCTCTCCCCTCATTTCCTTGATGCCAAGGCGCTCCAGAATAACCCTTGCAATCTCAACCGCTTCTCCTGTCAGCTCCCCGTTGGCCTCTTTATAGGCATAAGGCTTCTCATTCGCAAATCCCACGGTGATATACCCCTGCTCAATGGCTTGCTCCAACGTACTCCCTTTGTCGCCGCAAGCCGCAAGCGACACCCCCATAATCAATGACAACATCAGTACAACCACTCTCTTCAAAATTTCCCACAACCTTTCATTATGACTGTTGGTATTCTTAAAAATGGCATGTTGAAATTACCCATGTTAACCCATATGTTAACTAGGATTTAAGCATATTCAGATACCTTGCATGGGTCGGACCTTCAGGGAAGATGATTCATCCATCTCCTTCCACGCTTAAACCCAATGCCATCTGACCGATTTAATTGGTTTTGGTTAAACATTTGCAGGCCTTGCCCCTCCTCTTTAGCAGAATACAAAAAGACCACCAAACAGGGGATCTAGACATAGCTCCGCCAGCAGGGGGTCAAAAAATAGAGAAAAGGCCCCTAAAGAGAATTAAGGGCCTTTGTTATGAACATCCATTATGTATGCAAGACCCATCCACTGCTGACGAGGTTAGCTGACGGACTCGGGTAAGATGGTACCCTACACTCGTGATTCCAAGTGACTCGCCCCTGATGAAACTGGTTCCCCCGCTTTCCGGAAAATGTATGCCGGAAACTAAGCGTGTGTCCATGATAAAGGGAACTTCAGGAAAAGTCAAACCCCTTTAACCGCTTTTTCTGGAAATTCAGAGGCGGAAGTGCCGTTCTTCCAGGGCCTATGACAAGCATGAAAAACGCCTCATTCAAGCCTCTCCCCCAACGATACAGTAATTTTATTCCAGTCTCATTTTTCGCTATATAGCAGGCATTTGCCATGCCTCCCTTACTCATTCATGTAGTGGATCGTTTATGCCATGAATTACATTCGGATTGTGAAAGCTTTCCCCACACATTTACGGCGCAAATTTTTTTTTGAAACGCTGCGTACAGAGCCTATGAATATCGTAGGGAAGTCCAAAATTCATCCTATAGTTTTGCTATTCGTCAATAGTTGAATGCCTCCGGGGCTAGCGTACACTCTGGAAATTATAGGTATTTATATACGCCCCGATTTTTATATCGGGGCTTTGCTTCATTGTATCGAATGACGGCCTATGAACGTTCACAACTTGATATTCGCTGCGTCCTAACCAACCCTTTATCCAGCTCGTCCGTTGTTATATAGGCCGCTCGATCGTAAACGTTTCTCCCAGTGTAGAATAGATGTTTCCCGCCATACGGCTCACAGGCTTTAACTTGGCAGCATTAATCCGGCCCTGCTCGTAAAGCTCCTCCGCAACGTGGAAGCGAACGACGCGGGCAATCAATAGATCAGCGGCAGGCAGTTGATCCGCGCCATTCAAGGTAACCACCTGCTCCAGTACGCATTCCATGCGAATTTTGGATTCCAGAACGCCGGGAACCTTAACCACTTCGCTTACGATCGGGGTTAGGTTGGTTCGGATAAGCTCACTTTCGTCCGGAGGCAGGTTCGCGGCCGTTTCGTTCACGGCTTCAACGGTGTCTTCGTCCACGATGTGGATCACAAGCTCGCCGCTTTGCATGGCATTTCTCGCTGTATCCTTCGCCGTGCCGTTCCTTCGCTGAACGGAAACGGACAGCATGGGCGGATTGCTCGTCAGAATGGAGAAATAACTGAACGGCGCGGCATTCAGCACACCGTCCTCCGATAATGTCGTAACAAAAGCGATTGGCCGCGGAACAACGCTCCCGATCAGCAGCTTGTAGATGTCCCGTTCGCTTTGAGTATTCGGGTCAATGGATTTCACTTGAGCTTCCCCTCTCCTGTATTTTTGACTTCTATAGGCTCCAGACCTTCCTCAATACGGACTCGCTCCGGTTCAAACCAGACAGGAAGTTTCAATTGCTCCCCCAGCGAGTCCGGGTCTTCATCCACCGTAAACCCGGGCGGATCGGTTGCGATCTCAAACAAGATCCCCCCTCGTTCCCTGAAATATAACGATCTGAAATAGTTGCGGTTCTTAATCTCGGTTGGCAAAAAGCCATGTTGTTTCACCCATTCAAGCCATTTGCCGTGCTCCTCATCATCTTGAGCACGCCATGCAATATGATGGGTCGTTCCAGCGCCTCCGGCTCCCAAAGGGATATCCCGCATCGGCAAATCAATCACGTTGCCGAAGGGCCCGGCTGACTGAAACCGTGCATAATTAACGTCCTCTCCCATGAAGGTCAGTCCCATGACCTGCTCCAGCGCCTTCTTCGTTTCCTCCCATTTGCTGCTGAACAGGACCGCGCCGCCAAACCCTTTGATCGCCGTATCCGGAGTAATACTGTCCACAGACCAGCCGTTATTCGGTCCTTCCTCCCGCTCAACCAGCTCAAGAGAAAGTCCATCGCGATCGGAGAACTGAAGATAATGCTCGTTAAACCGAAATGCTTTCATGACAGAAACGCCAAAGCTCCGCAGCCGCTGTTCCCAATAAGGCAGGGCACCCGCAGGGACGACAAATGTTGTATACCCAACCTGCCCTCCTCCACGTATCCCTCTTCGTGAAGCAGAAGACGGAAAGAAGGTGATAATGGTCCCCGGATGCCCCTCCTCATCCCCGAAATACAAATGGTAAACCTCAGGCGCATCGAAATTGACCGTCTTCTTCACCAGTCTGAGCCCCAGCACACCTGTGTAAAAATCAACATTTTTCTGCGGATCCTGAGCGTAAGCGGTAATATGATGAATGCCTGCCGTTTGTAATGCCATCTCCATCAACTCCTCATCATTTTGTGTCCATACCGATGTTTCCTACATGATTTTCCGTTTGTATGATGATAAATAATCTTTAAATATAATATCTTTAATTTAAGATTATATTTTTTTCATACCATTGTCAAGCGGCCCTTCACATCCAGGACAGACAAAAAACCGCCAAGAACGATTCCACGCTCTTAGGCGGCTCCAGTATGCAGCTTCGGCCACATGTCTATCCCGCGTTTATGCTTTTTGCCATTTTTCCTTAAAAAACAGCTGATACACTCTGGTTACGATAATCTTAATGATCATGTAAATCGGTACCACCAGCAGAATCCCTATAATTCCGCCCAGATCCTGTCCCACCAGAACTAGGATAATGATTGTAATGGGGTGAATTGCCAGCTGTTTGCCGAAGATATACGGACCAATCAGGTTATCCTGAATCTGCTGGGCGGCCAGAATGACAACAAGCGACCAGATCGCCGTCCCCGGGGATTGGATGAACCCGATGATCACGATCGGGATCGAGGAAAGAATAGCCCCGATAAACGGTATGAAATTCGCAATGACCGCGACAACCGTCAACAGCAGCGCATAAGGCAACCCAATTATCAGGAACCCGATATACATCAAAACGCCCAGCGCCAGATTGATGAGAACCCGGCCTACGATAAACCCTTTGAGCGCATTATTGATTTCATCCAGCACCGATGCGCCCACTTCCTTGAAGCGGTCGGGCAAAAAGCTGACAATCATCTCCCCGAACTTTCCGCCTTCCTTCAGCATGTAGTACAGCAGGATCGGGAACGTAAATAAAACGATGGCAAAACTCGAAACAAACGAAAACAGGTTCATAATATAATTCGTCAAAAACGTAAAGCCTTGGTTCAAATAATCGGTTAGCTGTGTAAGCGGATTGGCGTTCTCCGGGAATATATTCTGGAAGAAGCCGTTATTTTCCCATTCCTGAAGCTGCTCGCCAAGCTTTGCAAACAGTGTGGGAGCATTCTGTACAAGGGCCACGATCTGATCCCGCAGGGACGGCCATACCCCAATAATAAATCCAGTAAGGATGCCTGCAAACACGACATATATCAGCAGGATGGCCAGCGAGCGATTTAGCTTACGCTTTTCGAGGAGATCCACCAGCGGCCGGAGCAGGTAATAGAAGAATCCAGACAGCATCAGCGGGACGAGGATGATCGAGAAGAACGAAAGCACCGGTCTGAATATAAAATCCACCAGCGATCCCAAATAAATAATAATGAGGACCAGGATCACGGCAAGACATAATTTGAAAAACTTGTTCATTTTCAGCAAAAAGCATGCCCCTTCTCCTATTTTTTCACCATCGTATCATGACCATGTGTGCATATACAAATCGCTCCTCTTCGCACGTTCAGAGTGTCGGATCTAAGGCGCCCTCGCTTTTATAACCATTCCGTTCACTTCATTCTGGAGATATATACTTCTCCTAACGCCTCACGTATAATATGAAGGATTACAAGAGCAAGGATATAGTTTAGGAGGATATTATGAACCTGCATGTTACATCCATCATTCTTGGTCTGATCATCGTACTGAATATCGTGTTCTCCATGTTCGTTGTGTTCAGGGAACGGCGGGATGCCGGCTCCACCTGGGCATGGCTGCTGGTGCTGTCCTTTATCCCGATTCTGGGCTTTGCGCTGTACCTGTTGTTCGCCCAAAATTTAAGAAGAATCCGTCTCTTTCATTGGGATGATCTGCAGAAAACCGGAATCGAGAAGGTATTGCTGTCTCAAATGGAAGGGATGAATAACGGAGAATACCCGTTCAGCAATCAAGCGGCCGCGGATAGCAGCGATTTGATCCATATGCATATCAACGAGAATCAAGCGATCCTTACGGACGACAACCACGTTGAAATTTTTACGGATGGACGCAGGAAATTTGAACGGTTGTTTCAGGATATTGAGGAAGCCAAAGTCTACATACATATTCAATACTACATTATCCGTCGCGACGAGCTGGGCAAGAAACTGATATCCCTGTTGACCAAAAAAGCAAAGGAAGGCGTGAAGGTCCGGGTTCTGTACGACGAGCTGGGCTCGCGTCAATTAACCAAGGGCTTCTTCAAAGCATTTCGCGAAGCCGGCGGAGAAGCCGAGGCTTTCTTCCCTTCCAAGCTGCGCTTCATTAATCTGCGTTTGAATTACCGGAATCACCGGAAGCTGGCTATCATTGATGGCAATATCGGGTATGTCGGCGGTTTTAACGTTGGGGATGAATACCTGGGTCTTAACTCCAGGTTCGGGTATTGGCGGGACACCCATCTGCGCATTCAAGGTGAAGCGGTTTATGCGATGCAGGTTCGCTTTATTCTCGATTGGAATCAGGCTTCGCACCATCACGATATTTATTATGAATCGAATCTGTTCCCCAAGATCGATTCGCCTGGCAATGTCGGGATTCAGATTGTGACCAGCGGCCCGGATTCCAGGTATGAGCACATCAAGAATGGTTATATCAAAATGATTTCGTCCGCCAAGAAATCGATTCATATTCAGACGCCGTATTTTATCCCTGATGCCAGCCTTCTGGATGCGCTCCGCATTGCGGCGCTGTCCGGCGTCAAGGTTCACCTGATGATTCCCGATAAACCGGATCATCCCTTTGTCTACTGGGCGACCTTATCCTATATCGGGGAAATGCTGAGAACCGGAGCTAACGTATATCTCTACAACAATGGCTTCATTCATGCCAAGACGATTATCATTGACGAGAAGATTTCTTCCGTCGGCACGGCGAATATCGATGTTCGAAGCTTCAAGCTGAATTTTGAAGTGAATGCGTTCCTGTACGATGAGAATTTATCACAACAGTTGACTCACATCTTCCATCAGGATCTGCGCGTATCCAGTCAGCTTACGATGAAGCAGTATCTGGAGCGATCAAGGTGGATCAAGTTCAAGGAATCCATCTCGCGCTTGCTGTCCCCTATTCTGTAAAACAAACCATAGCGCTGCCTCAACATTTAGCAATTCAGAAGAAATACGCAAGACGCGGACCGTTTATACTAAAGCCAAGGAAAACAAATCCATCATTATAGAATCGGGAAGGATGTTGAACGTGGCTAAACTGACACCGTATATTTTCTCTGAGGATGCAAAAGCGCAGGCTGAGTTTTATACCCAAGCACTTGGCGGGGAGATCCTGTCCGTGCAAACGCATGGCGAGATTCCCGGAACCAAGGAAGAGCATAAAGACAAGGTCATGCATCTTAGTCTCGTAGCCGGAGGCATTCCAATCTTTATGTCAGACTCCATATTCCAAACCCTGGAGCGCGGGAACGGGATTCACTTGAGCCTGTCGTTTGAGAGCGATGCTGAAGCGCATGAAGCTTTTGACCGCTTGTCCCAGGGCGGTAAGGTGCTTGATCCGCTGAAGACTCAATTCTGGGGAGCGCTGTTCGGGTTGCTGGAAGACAAGTTCGGCGTATTGTGGCAGGTAACGACCGAAGTCCAAGTCAATTAATATTAGAAGGCCCTTCAAGTTTCACTTGGAGGGCCTTTTCTGCGTTATTTATACGGAACTCCAACGATCCACGACTTCCGCTGCGGCCAATCGGCTTGTGTCCAGTATATTTTTGACATCCAGCGTGGCGCGGCCTTGTGCACGAATGATCTCATAATCCGTTATACCGAGGAATTCGAACATGAATTTCAAATACTTATGCGAATATTCAATCTCACGGTACCCATCATTCTCCGTATATATGCCGTCGCTGCCCTGAATGACCACAACGCTTCTTCCGTCGGTAAGGAGTCCTTCTGACCCGCTTTCCGTATATCTGAACGTTTCCTTCGGAATGATGATATTGTCCATATAATCCTTCAGCTTGGAAGGGATGTTAAAATTGTGGAGCGGCATGGCGATTACATACTTGGATGCCCCCTTGAACTGCTGCAGGATCTCATCCATCCGCCCCATCATCTTTCCTTCATCCTCGGTTAATGGCTCCCCGCTCTCAAGCTTTTCCCACCCGTTCAGCAGATTCGCGTCAATAGCGGGAATGAATTCCCGATACAGGTCGATCTGTTCGATTAGGCTGGCCGGATTCTGCGCTGCATACTTGCTTACGAAAAACTCAAGCACCTGCAAGCTCAAGGACTTCTCGCTTCTTACCCTCGGATGTGCATTAATAACGAGTAGGCGTTCCATATAGACAACACTCCTTTTATTATGTGGATAACCAAAATCACCAGCTAGCTTGCAGTCTGCCTCACCTCCCGATTAGAATGATCGCTTAACACGCCTCATCTCAAATAATCCTATATTTATTTGTTTGTACATACAATTATAATTCCGCGAAAATAAAGACCTCAGTCCTTATTCTCCAATTGATCACTCACTTCGTATAGGTGCAGCGATAATTCATCACCTTCGGCATGACCTAAAATAGTGCCATAACGACTTCGCAAATTCATCCAGCACTCGTGAATCACTTTCTCCAAAGCCTTCCCTTTATCGGTTGTATAGATCAATGACATCCTTCCTTCCACCCGATTATAAACCAGCCCTTTAACGGCCAGCTTCTCAACCAGTCGGGTTACGGTAGAAGGCTGAAGATGAAGAATTTCGCCTAATTCCTTCTGCGAGATCCCTTCCTTCTCATATACAGCCATAAGCAAATAAGCATATGTGGGTGACAATCCGCTGGCTGCAAACTCGTCTTCGGCCATCTTGGTAATGACCCGGCTAAGACGGTTGGCTGTGAAGTAAAGGCATTCCTTGATATACGTATTTAACATAACGGCTACCTCTTTCGCTGAGTTCATCCTGTTGAATCACCTTCAATTGTTTGCACATACAAATATAACGGATTTCCAAATAAAAGTAAAGAGGCAGATTTCCCCCAATTACCTCGGAGACCTCTGCCGCTTGTAAACTGCTTCATGTTGAAGATACATCTGCTTGCTGCAATGCTTCTATTCGACCTGGCTCTGATCCATATACATGACTTCCCACAGGTGGCCATCCGGATCCTGGAAACTCCATCCATACATAAAGCCATGATCCACCGGATCATTGGAAGGCGACCCTCCCGCGGAAAGCGCGGCATTGACGATTTCGTCCACCTGCTCCCGGCTTTCGGCGGATAGTGCCAGAATTACTTCCGTTGTGTTCGCGGCATTCGACAGATCCTTCTTCGTGAACGTCTTGAAATAATCCTCGGTGAGCAGCATGGCAAAGATGTTATCGCCGATGACCAGGCAAGCCGCGTTTTTGTCCGTAAATTGCGCGTTAAATTCAAAACCGATTTTTGAGAAAAAGTCCTTCGTTTTCTCCAAGTCCTTCACTGGTAGGTTCACAAAAATATTATCGCTTTTCAAAGCCATTTCGAATCACCTCATCGATTTGATAGATTCATCATAGCATGAGCAGCAGCACGGCATTTCTCTTCAATTGCTATGTTCAATATCATACAGACGCGATTCAGACGGCTATAACTCCATATCAAAAAAAGAAGGATGCCTCCAGGCAGTCTTACAACTCGCCTGCGAGACATCCCCTTCGTATTACGAATCCATGTTAATTAGATAAACCCACTGCCCGCAGCAATCTCATGACGGTTACCACCGTCTGAGCTTTGGTTACATGGGATTGCGGATCCAGCTTGGAGGCGGATACGCCTTGCATAATCTTCTGCTCCACAACGAAGGCGACGGACGACCTCGCATAGGACGAAACCTTGGCGTGATCTTTGAATCTGTTTAACAGTCCTTGGCTGGCTTCATTCTTCTTGCCGGCATAATCCAGCACATTACTTAGCATGACGGCCAATTCCTCACGCGTAATCAAGCTGTTTGGATCAAAGATATCGCCTGAGCGTCCCTTCACCAGCCCTGCCGCTTTCGCGGCTGCAATCTCTCTGGCATAGCTGGATTTCGGATCTACATCCTTGAAGTTGGAATAAGTGTCGTCAGGCAGAATACCCAGCGCCTTCACCACAATGGATATAATTTCGGCACGGGTAATGGGTTGCTTACCGCTGAAAGATCCGTTACTTTCACCAGATATGATCAGCTTGGCAGCAGCCTGCGCAACGTCTTCTCTTGCCCATGAAGGGATCGCGTCGGTAAACCGGATATCTTGCTGAATCAAGGCATAAATACCACTGCCGGTTTTCTTGATTTCAACCGTTACCGTACCATCCGGGTTAACTTTAAACAAGGTCGGAACGGATCGAAGCTCATGGGTACCTGGTATATAAACCACTCCAGTGGCACGCTTTACATCTATCTTTTTCGCGTCTAACGTCACAAATTCGCTGACATGGGTTTTACCGAAATGCTTCAGATCGGTCGTTGTCTTATCCGCGTTGATTTGCTCGAGCTTGAACAACAGCGGAGTGGCTAGCACTTCCCTTTCCTTCATCAGATTCTCCACGCCCGCTGCATCGGCAGCCTCTGGAGAAACAATCGAGACTTTCACAGGACCAGGAACCGTAATCAGCGAAGCCGGAATCCGGTATTCTGTCCCGTTCACGATAATAGAGAGACTGGCCTTGGCTCCTTTTTTGGCTAAGGCAGCGATGATTTCTTGCGGAATATCAACCTCAGCCTGCTTCGCACCTGCACCCGTATGGATCTGGAAGTTGGAAGAATCCGAAAGGTTAATGCTGTTAACTGCTGCAGCCGTAGGTAGGGTCACCACAGCCTTATCGCCATGAAGCGTGACTTTTGCCTCAAGCTGATCTTTGGCTTTAGGCGGTTGTGGCGTCGAAGGCGTTGGTGAACCAGATCCTCCAGATCCTCCAGTGCCTCCTGATCCGCCGGTACCGTCAGATCCACCGGAACCGCTGCTTGAAGTTGTTACGCTAAGCAGATTCGAAGCGCTGGAGACGAGGTTAATCTCATTCCCCGTTCGATCTACCGCAAGCACATGAATCTTGTAGTTTGTCAGAGAGCTAAGGCCATTCACGGTGTAACTATTCTCTGTAACCGAGCCTGACAAAGCATTATTCACATATACTTCGTATCCCGTTGCACCTGCCACAGCATCCCACTTCACCTGAATGGAGCTTGCGCCGACACTTACCTTTGAGAGATTCGCCGGAGCCGGAAGTGCTGAAGCATTGACTTTGCCGTCGATCGGCAAGTCGGTAACGAGTTGAGTCGTCAGCGTCTTATTGCGGTCGCCGCTGATATCCCAGCTCATGACGCCGGCAATATCCAGCGACTTCACGATAGAAGCGGTGTACTTCATGGTGTTCTTATCGTTATAGGTGATGAACACTTTATTTTGATCGTTGTACAGATAAGGTACCTTGGCGGATTCGTTCCAATATCTTTTATAGCCGTTCTTGTCGATGTAGTTATTCTCGAGATCGCTGAAATCGAAAACTCCCGCTTCCCAAGTTTTTAATGAAGAGCCACCCTTACAAGTTTGATATTGACCCGTTGGCGGACAACCATCCCAGCCCTTACCGTAGTAGGGAACACCGGCGATCAGCTTGTGCGTCGGCACCCCACCGCTCAGATGTCCTAACAAACCGCCAAGCACATGATTTCTTGGAGCGGATGATGCTGCTTTTGGATGCTCTTTGTCATAGAACAGCGGTGCATTATGATGACCCAGCGTCTCCCAGCTTCCGCTGAAATCGTAAGTCATGATATTGATGAAATCAAGATATTGCACGGAATTTGCAAGATCTGCATTTTTAACAAAATTGTCTCCCTGCCCTGAAGCAATCGTCAGCAGATAATATTTCCCGTCCTCGGAACCAGCTGCATCCAATGCCTCACGTACGGTTTTCATTAATAATGTGAAGTTTTCCGTATCTTCCGGTCCTCTGGAGTTATCATCTTCTCCACCTTCAACCGGGTATTCCCAATCGATATCCAAACCATCGAATTTGTATTCGCGAAGGAAATCAACCGCCGAGTTCGCAAAGGCTCGGCGAGTTTCTTCGGTCTTCGCCATATTAGAGAAGTTGTTTGACCAAGACCAGCCGCCTACCGAAATCATGAGCTTCAAGTGTGGGTTCGATGCCTTGATTCCCTCAAACGCTTGGAAGTTCTTGAAATCGTTCTCTGGATCTCCAATAATCATCTCACCATCATAAACATATCTATTTTGTAAAGGAACATTCGGGTCTTCGCATGCTCTCACAGTACTTCCGAATTTCTTCCAACACAGATCTGCAAACGCATAATTAATATGAGTTACCTGAGAAACATCAATATCAGACGGATAGAAATTCCGTTCGTCTGGAAGTGCTGACCATGATGTGTAGTAAGTAATATTGTTGTAATTGCTTCCGGGTACAACCCTAACTTCTTCACTTATAGGTGATGTCCACAGTCTGTTGAAGGCTTCAATCTGGTATGAATAAGTCTTTCCTTCTTGCAGTCCAGCAGCCAAAAAACGGCTCTCATTACTTGTCTGTATCTTCGCTCCATCTTGATAAATATGATAGCCTGTAGCCCCTGGAACTGGTGCCCATCCCAATGCTGCCGTAGATCTTGTGGATGAAACAACCTGCAGCCCCTCTGGTTTGGCAAGCTCTCCCCATTTCAGTTTGACGGCATTACTCTTCGCAGAGGTTTCCGAAGGCTGGCCTTGGATTGCTTTAACGGCAGTGACTTCAAAGCTATATTCTCGATTTGCCATTGGATTCAAGGCGTATGTGACCGACGTCACCGTGTCCAATGTCTCGACTTTGTTATCGTCTAGATACAATTCATATCCAGTGGCACCCGAGCTTTCTCCCCATTGGAGAGTTACTGCTTCCTCAGAAATATCTGTGACTTTCAAATAACTTGGCGGCGCTATCGGCGCTTGTTCATACACGGTTTGATCCGCAGTGGTCGTGAATTCAAGAATATTACTTTTCATGTCTTTGGATGGCCTATGATCATACCAAGTAATATATATACGATAGGTTGTTTCAGGACTTAGCCCTGTAACGGCATGGGTGGTTAAATTTCCCCATGTGATATAAGCACCCGTGTCTGCATTCCAAACATCAATATCGTTCTTGTCACCTTTAAGGAAATCCCACTCAAAGGTCGCCTGGTTATGCGTGACCTCAACTAATCGGAGATTCTGAGGAGCAGACGTTTTTGGAGGTTTGACCTCCCCGTCCAAAGTAGTGAATTCTATTACATTACTCTTATGTCTTTGTGCCGGTCCTTGAGAAGGCCTCTCATACCAGGTAATGTAAAGTTTATAAGTCGTATTGGGTTTTAAGTTATCAAGAGTTCGGCTTCCGCCGTTACCCCATGTATACCATGCATCGTCAACGGCATTCCACACATCAATTTCAAACGTGTGTTGAGGATTATTCTTGTCATAATCCCATTGAATCATTGCTTCAGTGGCTGTGATTGAGTCTTGAACTACGCGCAGATTCTGCGGCGCCAGCGGATCCTGAGCTCCATAGGTCGAGCTTGTTACCGTTACCGGATCGATGTCGGAGCGAGTGGCGGGAATCTCTGAGGAAGGAGTGCCCTCTGCTGCATAGGAAGCAGGCGCATTAAGCAGTGGCGTAAAAATGAGAATAAGGGCCAAGAAACACATCACCCATTTCGGGTGCTTTTTCGTTAGAAAGGGTGTCACCGTTTTCACCTCTGTTGATTAAATTTCGATTGCAAATGATACAGCATTTCAATGAATGTCTGTCCCTCGGTGTCATCGGGTCGTTCTTTGATGACTTGCCTAATTTCGCAGATCGCTCAAATCAAACTTATATTGAAAGCGGTTACTAATTTTTCCAGCTCATATGTAGAGTTCAAATCCCCCTTCTACTCATGATGGAATCATGGTCCGAGCGCTCTACTACAGCCTCCTTTCATGAATTCATTTGTGTTCAATAAATATTCATATATTTGTATCATGGAACCTACACTATCGATTGAGAAGGGATACATTTCCATAACCATGGGATAAATTCTTGTAATTTTATATTCTGTTAATAAATTCAACCCAGATTGGATCTGTCATCTGTCAGGGCCTGCAATCTTTACAAATGGAAAAAGAGCCCTCCAAGGACTCTTTTTCCTTTATTTATGTAATGATATCCAACCGTTTCATCGAATCGAACTTAAATGCTCGTGCTTTAATTTCCATATGCTATCGGCATGGCGAACGAACACATTCGTTGCTCTCCCGCTTCCGGACGTAAATGTCTCCTGATGATAACCCTCGAAGTGGTAGGTATAGACACATACCGCCGTACGAGCATCGCTCGCGATCCACACTACATCCTCCGCCCGGTACACCTCATCCTGAATCACATGCCAAGCATGTTCGAAATAGGCCCGGATCTCATCCAACGTATGGCAGCTCCGGTCCGAAAACCAATAGACCGCAGCTCCGTCGAGCAGCCGGGCTACATTGTCAAAATCATGCGTATTCGTGGCCGCTATGTATGCCTCAAGTGCCTTTTGATAGGACATGGTGCCGCACCTCCCTTCCCTCAACTATTGCATGTCCAACAATACAGGTCCATTATTATCACAATTCCAACTCATTCACATCCAGAATACCTTATTGTGAAGCCTGCATCCAACAAAATTCACATTCTATGGTGTGACTCTACTTCTCACTTTATTTCAATCTCATTTTGTATCATCCCTACAAAGCTACATCAACACCGATTTCGCCTTTGTTTATGGTATTATATGGAGCAGCAGACTCTAGTACATTCAAAATGCAAGTGCTCTTTTGGAACTTATTCAAAACAGTAGGTGAACGCCAATGATGAGTATCGCGCAATTCGCAGCACGCACGGGCATGGTTCCCAGTGCCCTTCGCTTCTATGAATCCAAAGGCATTCTAGTTCCGGCTGAACGGCACGATAACGGTTACCGGTTCTATGGCTACCATCAAATTCAGACAGCCAAACTTGTAAACAGTCTCCGTCAATCGGGAATCAGTCTAGGGGATATTCGCTGTTTCCTGGAGGCCGAGGAAAGTACGCGTTTCCAGCTTCTTGAACGCTGGCGGCGGGAGGCTGAAGCACGTCTACTTTCGGTTCAGATTGCGAGTCAATATCTAAATGGGATGGAATCGGATCATGGCAGTCTGCATCTCATCAATTGGGAAGAACCCTTAACCGTGATATGGCAGCCGTTTTTGGTAGACAAGCCAGTGAACTCCTACTCTCGAGAAATGAAACAAGCGGCTGCCAAACTCCGTGACCTCAACATTCGCACCCAAGGCTCCAGCTTGATCAAGGTGATCGATTCCCTCCCGCACGCGGTCCAGATTGAAGTCGGATATCAAGTCATAACGGAGTCCTCCCGGAAGCCAACCCCTCTCCCGACTTCTGCGGAAGCCTATCCGGAGACCATCCCTCCTACCTTGTTCATATCGGTGGATAGTTCATGGGAGGATACCTTCATCTGCATGCGAACGATCCGCTATCTCCAGAAGTTCGGTTTCGAACCTGCGGGCAAGCGCCTGGAACGGCATTTTCCCGATTCTTCAATATTCGAAATCATGATTCCTGTAATGCAAACTCGCTTCACTTGACCTTCAAGTTACTTGAAGGTTTATACTAGGATTGTTCCATCTCCAAAACTTTCTTGTAGGAGGATCAAGCGAATGGTTGGATTAAGGCTGGATGATTTTGATGGAGGTTTTATCGTGGCCCCCTGGGATCGATTCAAGGAACTCATCGATTGGTACAGCACACATTTGGATCTGAAAGTGACATACGAAGAGGATTACCCGGTCGAAAAAATGGCCACCCTTACTTTCCCGGCACTGGGATGCATACATATCAAGTCGGTGGAACATGATCACCCGCATTTTGCAGTAGACTGGGGACTGAACGGGAATGTTCGCTTCTGCTTTACCACAACGAATCTTGAAGCTGCACACGCCTATTTTCGCGAACAGAATATTCAAGTAACCGATGTGACCCAAGGCGCCTTTGACCGCTCCTTCGATTTCTTCGATCCGGTTGGCAATCGCTTAACGGCAATCGAACCGGAACCAGGTACGGAGGCATTGGTTGCTAAGGCACCGGACGCACGCTTTCCATTCCAAGCGATCCCCCGCTTTGGCGTAGACCGACTGGATGAAGCCATCGCCTGGTACCAGACTAATCTGGACGGCAGGGTCGAACGGATCAGTGAGGACGGAACCTCCGCAACCGTAATCATCACTAACGAAGGCGCACCAGTCTATCTGGAAACCGTTCGGATGGACCGAACGAAGAGCGCGCTCACTGTAGCTGCAAGGCCTTATTGGGTAATCCGGAAGAAGGCCGACTTTTTCGAGACCCATAAACGTTTGCAGGAACAAGGATGGAAGGTAACCGATTTTGCCGGAAATCCCAAGTTTCTTGTCATGTTCCATACCTATGATCCATATGGCAACCAGATCAATGTCTGGTGTTACGAGGACTGTTAGTCATAAAAAAGGATGATTTCGCTTATCCACGGGAATTCCTCATAATGACCAAGACAGTTGAATGATCAACAAGTTCTGACCGATCTCCACAATCGGATCCATTCAAAAAAGGGTTGCGAGCATTCCAGCAGTTGATCGCAGCCCTTATATCGCAGTCGGGGTTAATAGATCATTGGATTGTCCTTAACACTTGGTTTGAAAATTTGCCTTTCCTTCCAAAACTGCATTCAAGAACTTCTTCGATTTTTTCAATCGCTTCTGGATCTCTTCAATTTCTTTGATTTTTTGTTCAACCATTTTTGTTTTTGCCTCGTATGACAAGTTAAGTTGTTGATTTACCAACAAACTTAATTCTTCTATAGAAAAATCTACGGATAAAAGTGTCTTCACATCATATAGAAACTCCACAATGTCTTCAGAATAAACACGATAATTATTTGCATCTCTTTTAACATAGCTGTCCGGAATTAGGTTCTTACGTTCATAGAATCTCAATGTTGAGATGGGCAGACCCGTTAATTTTGAAACATCGTTTATTTTCATCATATGACCTCTTTTATTTCTTGCTATAAACCTAGGTTCATAGTTCATAATACGAAATATGATAACGAATGACATCTACAAAGTCAAAAAATCCATGTTATCAAAAGGAGAGGTTCTATGTTTAACCATATTCAAAACAACGATTTCGCCAATATCGTTATGGGCCGACGTTCTGTCCGTCATTATGATGAGAACATTAAAATATCGAGAGAAGAGATAAGCGACATGATTTCGGAAGCCAGTTTGGCTCCATCCTCGGCAAATATGCAGCCTTGGCGTGTAATTGTGGTCGATACTCCAGAAGGAAAAGAAAAGCTAAGACCTCTTGTGAGGTTCAATTCGTTACAGAATGATACTTCATCAGCCATGTTATTAATTTTTGGCGATACCCAAAGCCATTTATATACTGAAGAAATTTACAATACAGCCGTGGAACAAGGAAAAATGCCAGCTGAAGTACGAGATCGTCAACTCGAAACCATTCTATCCTACTTTCCGACTCTTTCAAAAGAAATGAAAGTTGAAATTGCAAAAGTAGATAGCAGCCTCTTTGCCATGCAGTTCATGTTAGTAGCTCGTGCACATGGGTATGATACGAATCCAATGGCAGGCTTTGAAGCTGATCAGTTAGCAGAAGCATTCGATTTAGATGAAGAACGCTATGCTCCAGTCATGATCATCTCATTAGGAAAAGCCAAAGAGAATGGGCATGAGTCCGTTCGATTAAGCTCTGACAAGATTACATTTTGGAGGTAACCATTATCCGTAATCGCTTCATTATCAATCAATAAGAAAAAGGCAGCCGATCATTGTGATCGGCTGCTTTGGCTTCACATAACTAATATTTCATTCCATGAATTATATTTTGTTTGTATAAATGACTTTGTCCACATCGTGTCTAACGGTTTTATGACCTTGTTTAATTCCTTTCCCAATGGCTATAAGCATCACATCTTCATACCTGTCGGAAATCTGTAAGGCCGACTTTAATTGTTCGGAATCATACCCGGACATGGTAATCGTATGAAGACCCGCCTCGTTCGCCAGTAAGACTAACGACATGGACGCCAGGCTTGCGTCTCTTACTAATTCGAGCTTTAAATCTTCTTTTGATTTATTTAAATAATATTGGATAGCCGCGTTGGCTAAATAGTCTCTTAATGTTGCGTCAAAATAACCCTTTTGGAATCCATCTTCATGGATATTTATAATATTTTCTTTTTCAAATGCTTGATAATCGCCCAGTACAACGATTAGTACGGACGCTTTTACTACCTGTTGCTGATGAAAGGCAATGGGGAATAACAAGTTTTTTAAATTCGGGTCGTCTATAACCAGGTACCGTGTCGCTTGAATATTGTTTCCGTTGGGTGATTGGCTGGCTCCTTCAATCAAAGCAGCCAACGTTTCCGATTCCACTTTATAATGGGGATCATAATGTCTGACAGAACGTCTTTGTTCCAATATCTCTCTCACACTCATTGTGCTCACTCACTCCAAATGTTTTATTTGCTTCACATTCCGATTATAATGGACCGTACAGTGGCAGAAAATAACGCACAATAAAGTGGGTTAGCCACCTTTATGTGCCTATTTAGGAGGAATCCATAATGAATGGTCTCAATACGGGAATCAATATTTTTATGAATACGGTAGGAGGAAAGTGGAAATGTTTAATCCTCTTTTTTCTGAGTCAAAAACCAAGGAGAACCAAGGATTTCTATCTGCTCATGCCAACCATAACGCAGAAAGTTTTAACCGAACAATTAAAGCAGCTGGAACGAGATGAGCTTGTCCGAAGAGAAGTATTTAAAGAAGTGCCGCCTAAGGTAGAATACAGTTTAACTGAGCTGGGCCAATCCTTTGTGCCTGTATTAAATACAATGTGTGAATGGGGCAACGCCTATGCAACCGTACAAAACCTCGAAACAGAAGAACAAATCTGCTGCCAGCATGAATAGGCGGTCGTGCATATAAAGAGGCGTCGAAAAAAAAACGAGCAGACGATCATTCGTCTGCTCGTTTTCTATATTAAACTCCTTCATCCGTCTCATTCTCCGGAGTCTGCTCTGGCTCTTCCGAAAGCGCGCTTTCGTCGGACAGATCATAGGAAACGCCATCCACTACGACTTTCTCGACAAGGGACACGTCAAGCAGCTTATCCAGCTTCACGGTAACCTGACTTGAGTAAGTCTGGTTTTCCTGAGCGTCACCAACGCTTTCCGATGACTCCACAGCTTCACCTTCAGCAGGATCAGACGAGTCTTCCCCTTCTGCTGTACCAGTCTTCGGGTCCGTTTGATTATCCGTTGATTCAATCTCTGTTCCTGATGGATCGGCTTCCGCTTCCCCTGGAGTTTCATCCGCGCATACCCGCGTTAATTCAGGGCTGGCAGCCTCAAACAACGTGCTTGCATCGTTGCCCACAATCTGTAGCTCGTCCACATTGAAACCCCGGCAAGCCGCCGGCTGTTTAAAATGGAAACTCAGCTGGGTCTTGCCCTCCTGCTCGCCCTCCTCCACTACCGTCGCCGTCAGTAACGGCTTTTCAGGGATGGTATCGGAAGAAGCCGGAGGTGCGGTAACCGGAGGGGTAGTGACCGGATTCGGATCGGCACTGCCATCCGCAGGTCCCTTGCCGTTTTGGATCATCATGAAGACAGCGCCAGCAATAACGATCACCGCAAGCAAAGATGACGTGATTTTTACGAACCGCGAATGCTGTCGAATCCATCGCACCAACGGCGAAGCTAATTCGGCCCTGACCTTCGTATACACCGGTTTAAGGATTGGAGCAGGAGAATTGAAATACGTTTTCGCATATTCCTTATTCTTGAAGGCTTCACGGTCATAGGTTTTGAAATAATCAACGATAGCGGTGGCATAAGCCGGAACAAGTCCCCGCGGTCTAACGAATACAGGTTGCTCGGCAGACCACTTCATATACTGGTATACCACTTCCGGACTGTTGCCGTATCTGTGCAAATAATCAAGCAAGCCCCGATAGTCTACCGCACTGGATCGAATCTCCGTGCAAAAGGCTAGGGTAATGCTATCAAATCGGGATGGCACCACATGGTTCTGCAGCCATATTCGCATGATTTGCTGAGTTCGTTCCCGCTCCTCGGCTGACAGATCCTCCAGCACCTCCACTCTTGCTTCTTCTCGGCTGGACCATTGGTGAAGGGACAGCATGACCGCGGCTTTGGACCGAATCCGTGAATCGAACCGCTCTACCCAGCCCTTGAACTCCTTCGGCATTTGCAGAAAGCCGATATCCAGCAGCTGTTTCTGGCTTAATTGCTCGGGCTCGAGCTCACGCAAGAGGAAAAGGTTTGCCGCATATATCAACCGGTCTGCAAATGCAGTTCCGCCTTGGTAACGACCGATTCCCTTCTGAGGATGGTGCTCCAGCGAATCCAATTGGTCCAGTACGGCGTTGACCGCTCTCACCGGATCCGAATCCTGCTTAAGCTTATCGACAAGCTGGGCTTCGGCTAACCGGATGTAATTCTCCTGTTCCAGCAGAAGTGGGTGGTTCCGAACCCACAAGCCGATCAGATCTACCAAGTCTGTAGGCGACGCCGCTTGCTGCATGCGTTTTTTCATGTACGGATCAAACATCAACGCCGGCAGTCCCGGACTGGTCAGCACCCTGGCGTAGAAGGCTCGGCTTAAGGCCGGGCTGCCTTCCAGCAGGTCGTAAATCGCCTCGGTCACATCCTGACGCCGCTTCGATAAGGCGTTATTTAATGAGCGGATAAAATATTCCACAATCAGATCATGATGCTGCCTGGGATTGATGGCGTGATAATCTCTAACGAAACCGGCAATGGCTGCATCCGGAACCTGTCCGCCTTTGACAAGCTCGAATTCCTGGGCAAACAGGGTGTGGAACAGCTGATCCAGCCGTCCCTTAGAAGCAAGGGCACCTGCCGGCTTCAGATAAAGCAGAATTGCACGCAGCACGGCATGTTTATGCTCATGGTACAAGCCCTCATGGCCTTCTTCAATCTGGAACAGCACACATAAATCATCGTAGCTGTCCAGCAAGATCCCCAGACCCGGCTCCATATCGGCAAGCATCTGCTCGGCGAAGGCAAAAAAGCGCTCGGAGCGATCCGGGTCCAATAGCGTTTCCCATGCAAAATCAAGATAAGGCTGCTCGGACCATTTCAGATCGGCATTGATGACCCTGCCGGCAGCGAGCTCAAACAAATAATCCTTCTCGATGCTGCGGTCGCTTAGACGCAGGCTGCCCTTCTCCACGAACATAAGGTGAAGTCCCTTCTTGCTCTGCGGCTCCTTGGCATAGGTTACGAATCCAAGCACCTGGCGCAGCGCATAGGGCAATCGGCCAAACAACACAAAGAGCAGCTGCACCGCCTTCGCGGACAACTGTTCCACCGGGACATCCAGAACGATATATACCTTTCTCTTCCCGGCAGCCGCGGATATGCATGCATAGAGCAGCTGCTTGAATACCTTCTCGTCGATCCCAAGCTCCTGCAATAAGGCTGGCGCCCTCTTATAGGAAATGGCGGCTTGAGAATCGGCCTGAACCGGAATGGCAGGAAGCTGCGGCAGATCTACGCCTTCTTCGATATCGTAATGATCGGCGAAGGAGGCCTGCAGCCAGGTCTGATAAGCGGAATGCTCATCTTTAAGGAAACCGTCGGGAATGACATAGTGATGCGTAAAAAAGGCACTGCGAAGTCCAGTAAAGTCCGCAGGCTGAAACACGCTGCGCCCCAGCACCGTTTCTCCTGTTTCCGCATGAAACAGATGAAGAGCTGCCGGATAAGCCGCCGCTTCCCTCTCGCTGCGTGCCGTCAGCTCGGCAGGAGCTTCGTATTGACAAAAGGGATGCAGCACCTTCTTGATAAAGGAAGCCTCCAAGCCCGACGAGCGGGCCACCGTATCAAAGCCTTCGGCTGAACGGAATATGCCCCGCCGCTCCCGCGTGTACATTTGCTGCTGTATGGTTCGGGATGGGAAATCCGGCACTAGTCTTCCCTCCCCTGAATATACTTCAGCTTGTACAGAAGCCAGATGAACGGTTCATCCACCCGAATCGGGCTAACGACGCTTTGCAGCTTCTGGTCGACAGGGTTGCTGCCGAGAGCCGACACGGCAAAGTATGCAGTATTCGAAAAGTATACATCCATCGTTCCCTTGAACGGACGGTCAACCTTCTCGATAAAACGGCGGATCTCGCCGTCAATATTTTCAAACTCGGTCAAATTCAAAAACTTGCGGTGTACCACATTGTTAAAAATGTTGCTGTTCAGCTTCACATACTCGCCATCCTCATCTTTAAGGGCATGAAGCATATCGCTCTTGGTTAAAACAACGGCTGTCGGAATATCCGTCTTGCCCTTGTCCTCATAAGCAATGAAATCGCCGAACATCGTCAGTACGACGTCACGCGGCTCATCATACTGGGATACCCATTCACCGGGCTGGTCACCGAATTTCAGACGGATTTTCTCTCGAATGGAGCGGATTTGGAGCGGATCCACCATAAACAGAATACCCGCGGAATTCTTGATATGCTGTCCGTGAAGGCCCAAATAATCCTCGTCCACCATGCCCTCGCCCGCCACGTCAAAAAATACGAGCGTTAACGGCGGCTTGGACTCGTCCTTGAACACGAATTGGAAAATGAAAGGCTCCTGCATCTTCTCCTTCTGCGTAGACGCCAGCAAATCTCCCCGCTCAAATAACGGCTCCTCATAGCCGGTACGGAACTTGCGGCTGATCTCGGCATTCAGCGGCATGCAGGCCGCATCGAAATGATCCGCCGTCGTATGCTGCAGCGTATGAATGAGCGAAGTCATATAGACCGACTTGCCCACTTGCGAAGCACCGATGATCGAGATAATGTTGCTTGGCACCTTCCCGGCGGTTACCGGAAGCTCATTGTGGCATTTCGGGCACAACCGTCTGCGCGTGACGACGCCGTAACGGTCATTCAATCCAACCAGCACGTGATCCGAATATATATGCTGCTCCTCCGGTATGTCGCCCGGACGGATAATCGCTTCGATATCATACACCGAATCCAGTCCAAAGCGTTCACGGTACCGATTCAGCTCATCATCTTCCCCAAGCGCATAGTCCTCGTCATCCTCTCGGTCGTGGGCAGCCCGGAAGACAACCTCCTTCGGAGCAAACTTACTGAAACAGTAAGGGCACACAATGTCATAGAACAGCGGCCTTGGCTCCGGCTCCGGTTTTTTCTTGAATATATCAAAAATGCCCATCTTTCGTACCTCCCTCTGAACCCTATGAACACACTGATGTGTTCATCGTGGTTGCTGTGTGTTCGATTTCTCTATCTATAAACGAGCTCATACCGTTGTCCATACTTCTTGCCATCCGTAAAAAACAAGCGAATATAATCATTCTTGCCCACCTCGATCGCAGGCAATTCGTTGCGCCCTGCTGCAAAATCCGTAACGAAAGGGTACAAGATGCCGTCTTCCTTGTTAACCGGATAAGCCCCCTGCTTCTTTACGTAACATAAAACGTCCTTGGGTACCGGCACTTCCGCCGTCACCTGAATTTCAATCGTCTTATAGGGCTGCAGCCAGCGGCTCTTTTCGCGGATGGAGTATGCCAGCATGGCTTTGCCGGTGCTGAACTGAATGCTGTTCGCTTTATCCGGCTGCCTGATTAAGGCCATCTCTCCGTCTTCGGAAGACATGGCATACACCGTGTACATAATCTGACCAATTCCGTCCACCCGATCACGATACCCATTGTTCGCTTTGTACTCGTCTCGGGTATACAGACGCAGGCTGCCAGGCTCCAAAGCTCCAGCGGGCGGACCAAATCCATCATCCATCTCGCGGTGAATATATACCGCCTGAAGACCTGGCGGCCAGCTCCAGCGGAGCGTACAGAAACCATCTTCCAATTGATAGCTTAATCCCTGAATGACCCATTCTCCGGGCTCCGCATTTTTAAAACGCATATCGAACGCCCCCTGCTTTAAAATCCTCGGCTTGTTGAATCATTCGGCCGTTGTCCTCGTCCCGTTCGGCCCGGCCGCTGCTCATTACGAATGATCCTGCTGTTCTCCTTAACCGGGATCACCAACGTAAACAAGGCGATGACTCCTGCGAGAATAAAGCAGGCCAGCATACGAATGGAGGCATCCCCCACTTCTCCCCCGGATAGGCCATATTCCAGCACAACGCCTGCGAGCACGCCGGATACCGCCCCGCCGATGCTGAAGCTAAGCGCGAGATGGCGGTTATCAAACACAATGCCGAGGGCAAGGCCCATGGCAGCGCCGATGAGCAGCATCGCAGCGATTCTTACAATCTGGTAATAAACGCTATCTTCCATAACGCCCGTACGTTTCGTCAACAGGGAACGATCCCCGACATCGTCATAGATTTTCTGGAAAACAAAAGACAAATCTGCCGCGTTCTGCACATCGTAATATTGCCCGCCCGTTTCGGCGGCAATCGTCTGAAGCAGTTGGGCGCCGTCCGGGTTAACAAGGCTGAGGCCAATCGTATTCACCGCGATTTGCTGCTGCTTGTAGTCCGCAAGCACACGCGCATGATCCGTTTCGCTAAAGCCGTCCGACAGCATAATGACCATGGCGCTTCGAGCGGCATCATGGCTCTCTTGGATATGCGTCATGGTATCCTCCAGCGCGAGACTGATGTCCGTGCCACCGTCGGTCGTTGCCAAACCGTCGATTTCCGCGATGATTTCATCCTTGGTTTCTTGGTTCTTCACACGCGTAAACGGCTGCAGTAACGTTGTCGCATGATCAAACACCATCACCGATACACGGTTATCCTCGTCCATGCGGTTAATCAGATTTTTGGCCGCCGCATATCGGTCCTGATTCGGGTCCGTCTCTTTCATGCTGCCTGAATTATCAATGATCAGCACGATGTCCTTCACGGGCTTGGCGCTGCCCGGGTTCAACTGGTACACCCACTCAAACAGCATTCCTAGCAGGAATAGTGCCACTAAAGTGGATGGAATCAGCAGCTTCCATGATGTGCCTGTATATCGCTGTCTCCATGAGCTCCCGTTCAAACGAGGGGAGATCAGTTCTGCGATTAAGCAGGCCAATCCGATGCACAAGGCCAAAATTCCGAAATAGATCCCTGTAACCACGATGACGGGAAGCCCTGTCCCCCACTGGCGAAGCCAAAATTCCCCAATGGCAAATCCGATTCCCCCACCGACTAGACTAAACAGCAGCAGGAGAGGGTTTATTTTTCGTTGCACAATACACGCCTACTCTCTGTATCAGAATCTAAGAACGCTAGCGCAGCTCGGGAAGTTGCGCCGGTTCCATTCCATGAAATTCATAACCGTTTGCCGTATAGGTCTCGTAGTAGGTTCTGCCATTCCGGTAGTACATCAGATCCTCCAAGTGGAAACCTCCCATCAGGTTCAGCTTCTCAACCCCGCTTGAGCGCTTCTCATGCACGATGCCAAGCTTGTACACCCGTAAAGCTTCATCGGCGTGGATCGCGTAACGGACGAATTCGCTGTCGGCATCGCCGAAGAAGTATTTCTCCTCGTATCGATGCTCCTGCGTATAGTCAAGCAGTCTGACCAACGTAACGGAGTTTTCCTCCAGCATCCGGTAAAGCACCTTAAACAGATCTTCCTTGGCAAGCACCTGCTTGTTATTATAGTCGATGGTTACGTTCGCCCGCCGCAGCAGTTCTTCCTCGAAGGTCTGCACGAACGGCTCTGCCGTCAATAAATCTCTAAGACAGACCCGGATCATGTTCGACAGAATCGGTTCGATCCCTTCATGCGTAACGATGGAGAGATTCCCGACATACCGTTCTTCGAAAAATACGCCCTGGCCGCGCTTGCTCTCCAATTCCAGCATCAGCTCTTCCGTGACCAGGCCATAATACTCCATCAGGTTCTGGCCGATGTAATCGTCTGCGGTACGGATGCTCGACTTGGCCGCTTCCAGCAATTCCGCTTCGAGCTGGTCCAGCATGTTCGCCTGCTGCTTGTACTGACGGTGAATCCGTTCGAGCTCCGTCTCATACAACTTGTAAAGCTCTAGCTCCGTTTCCAGCTGCAAAAGCTCATATTTGCGTCGATAAACCTCGCCCACGAAATATCGAATGAAATGGCGCACATTCTGTTTATCCCGAAAAGGAAGCTTCTTGAACGGCTGACTTTCCACGCTTTCCTCATAATAGCGGTTGAGTCCGTCCTGCTCGCTCTTCAGGAGGCTGCCGAGATCCCGGATTCGGGAACGAACCGCTTCCAGCAGTATCCCCTCTCCCGCCTTGTCGCTCGTCCACTTCACGATTTGATAACAACCGATTTGCGGGTGATCCGCCAAGGTTCGACGAAGCGCACGATGAAGCTCCTCAGAAGTACTCATATCTCTAAGTCTCTTTTGGACCTCCAGCTCGTAATTGCTGTGAAAAAATTGCCGGCAGCCATCCCCGAACAATGCCTCTTCTGCTTCACGAATGTTCATCCGCTTCAGCCCGGCATAACTGACGGGGTGTGACATCATACCCTTTAGCCCGTCAAGATGCTCCGGGTTCGGCAGCATCCGGTCCGCTCTTGCCGATACGGCCTCCGGATTTAGACCAAAGTAGGTCAGGCATTCATGAACCTCCGGTTCGGGCCCGCCCTTCATGCGAAGGAGAAGTCCGCGGCATAGATGATAGAGCACCGTTAGCGCAATCGGCTCATTCGGCCTCTTTACTCGGGCAAAGCCTGCGGAGACAAAGCCTTGGCGGCCGGATTCGGTCATGATATTGCTTTTGAACGACGTATTGTTGTATATGCCCCGGACTCCGTCATAGGTTTCATCCTTCTGCTTCCGGTTCTTAAGCAAACCCAGATGGCAGATGATATCGTAGATATCCTGCATCCCGGCATAACCCGATATACCGCGTTCATTCTTATCGGATAGTACATAAACGAGATCAAACAACGGCGAGGCCGGATGAACGACCGGAATGGTCAGCCCATCCTCCGTGACCTGCAGCGGCGCGGAGAAGCTGTATTCCCGGCTCTGCATCAACTCCAACTCCCGCAGGAAGGCAACGCCCACAGAGCTCGCATAACCATAGGAATCAATCTGCTCCCTTTCATTAATGAGCGCATACATATCCATTTGCACCGACTTGAATGACTGCTGGAAGATGGATTCGGCCAGCAATGAAATTTCCGGTATAAACACATTGAACGGGTCATCGACCCGTGTAATGACAGACAGGTGAATCCGGTCAAAGGATGAATAGCTGCGTCCATAATCTGAAATATGGTGGCTCAGCTTCCGAATCGCTTTATTCAACCCGGCCAGGTGATGCGGGTCCCGATAGAAGTCTTGGTACAGCTCCTTGCGTGCGGACTTGGATGAGCCGTCTGACGCTGGCAATTGCAGATGATACCGATGAAGGCGACCGGAGGATTCGGAGCCTTTCGGCTCCCGATCCCCGCTCCGGTCCGTTCCCACATGAAAATAAACGACGCTTGCGCTGTTATCCCATTTGCGGTTATGAATTTCCATGATCGGTTCGATGGCGGGCACTGTCTTGTCGCCAATGAACAAGTATACCTCCGGGTAGTGGATGCTGCTCTGATCATCCTCCATCAAGGTAAGCTGCTCTTCCGACTTGGCATAACCGGCAGCATACTGGCGAAGAATCTCCCTCATCGTCTATTTCAACCTTCTTCGAATGTCGTTTAATTTCGAAGAGACCTGTCTGTAGAACTGGTATCGCTCTTCACCGTCCGCAAGCTCCACCTTCTCGTATTCGAGCCGGTCGCGCGTTTCCAGGAACCGCTCGGCCAATTCTTCCAGCTTCGTGAGCAGCGGCGTAATGTCCTCGGAAGCGGTCAGCTCCTGATCACGGCGGGAGGATTTGCGAAGCAGCGTGCTTCGGCTTTTCTCATCCAGCTGACGGAAGTGCTTGTAGACTTCATACTCCACGTCGTTCACGCTTTTCAGCAGGTTAGCAAACGGCTCCCAGGAATCTTCCTCCGGATCGCGATCATAAACGAAGAGCGCACCCTTCTTGGTGATCGTCTCGGTATACAACGCCTCGATGAATTGATCAAGCCATTTCTCTTCATTCTGATTGTCGCTGATCAAGAGCTCGAATTCCGTGATTTTGGCCGTAATGGCGGCATATTTCTTCAACTCATCCCGCACCATGCGGATCATTTCCGGCGAACGGATGAGATTCTCCTTCGCCATATCCTCGTTGATGCTGTTGAAAATATCCTTAGAGCCGACCCGCTCCAGCCCCTCATTCAAGAGCCGCTTCAGCTCGGTCCATGCCCGCTTCACTTCCCCAAGATTAGGCTTGGGACTATCCAACTGCACATCATAAGCGCGAAGCAGCTCGTTCAGATCAAATGGCTTCGTAAACACGACCGCATAGCGGCTGCTCGTATTCTGGTCAACATCCTTCTGGATAATGACCTTAAACTCAAGCGCCTGATTAAATTCAGCGCGTACCCTGGCGTTGTAATCCTGAACCCGCGGGTTGACGTAGGTATCCCCCCAGGATTTTTCAGGAATCGGTGACGGCAGATACGTCCAATTGTTGCGGTCCGTCTGCACCAAGTGACGCCCGACGCCTTCCTTGTCCATAATCGTGCGTTCGTAGCTTTCCTCATAAACCTTAAGCGGCGTATAGACGAACAGCGGCACGCCGTTTTTCGTATTCAGCCAGAAAATCCGGTTCTTCACTTCGCTCTCCTTCACGGTGAAGTGAGACTTCCCGACCGAATTGTTCTGATAATTCCGAATCCCCTTCAGGATGCTCGGAGCCTGTACAGGAACGGACACAAACCCCCACGAAGGGAAGTACAGATTGCCTGCGCTGTTGCTTAAATGGAAGACCGGCACGGCTTCGTCATCCAGCTTGCTGGCGATGTTGCGCTCGACAAATTTTTCGATGGAATCCTCCTGCCCGAATTTCATGACGAGGAAATCCTCCATCGAGCGGGTAATCAAATCGCCGAATTTATCGGTAAGAAACTCCGAAATGGATCTGACGATATCGATCTCCTGCTCCCGCGTCCAACGATTGGCATGGCTCAGCAGCTCCTGCGCGAAATCGCGGATGAGATCGTCCACATCCTTTTGATCCATGATTTTGTTGATCACGTCGGAAATATCGGGCACGCTGACCAGGTTCCAGTAATACGTCTTGTTTCCTTTATGGTCCTGCTGCTCTTCCCCGTTAACCAGAATGTCGCCGTTCTTGGCGAAAATCGAATTCAATGCATTCAGAATTTCCGTATACACGCTGTATATCCGGTTATTCTCCTGGTTCAGCAGATCATATAAATCCTCATAGAACTCAATCATCTGCTCGGTGCGTTCCACATCGGCTTCCAGCCAATATTCGTTGATTTTCGCTTCGATATAGATATTCTTCTTCTTATCCTTGGAGACAAAAGCGCTCTTTGCATCGCCCAGGCGTTCGATGGCCTGTTCCCTGGCCGACTCGATGTCACGGGGAATGCGGGTCAGATTCTCGCGCAGCGCTTCGATGTAGGACAGCAGCATCTTCAGCAGGCTGAAGCCCTTCTCCGTATAGATCAACCGGGACACATAGAACGGACCTTGCTGCGGATGCAGGAACATGCGTCGGATTTGGTCGCTGAACTGTGCCACGATCTCGCCCGGCAGCTGCTTCTTCGCTTTGATGTACTCCTCGCGGGCTCTCGCCAGGAAATTCTGTTCAAGCTCCGTGTCCATGTTGATGACCTGGTTCTTCACCACGTTCGCGTAGCTGAGCCGTTCGCTGTTCTGGTACCCGGGGAGCGGCTCCGGCACGCGGGACTCGAAGTTCTTCGTCATCGAGTCCAGGTCGATGCCCAGCTTGCTTGCGAATTTCTCGACGTCCTCCTGGCTTGGCGCCTTCTCGAACATGGCTTGCATTTTGCCGAAAACGCGGTACGCGAGATAAGTGGTCATCTCTTCAATGGGTAGAACAGCTGAAGATGCGCCGATAATGTTGTAGTCGTAATTGGCAGGGTACGCCTTGTTCATCTGCGCGATATTGGTGCGGATGTTGCTGATATAGTCATGGATCGCAAACTCTTCGCCGGACTGTTTTTCCTCGCTGGCCATGAAGTTTGTGATGTTCTCAGCGGTAACGTTCATGCAATAATCATAGGCGTTCTCCAGCAGCTTGCCTTCCGTATTCGTAGCGGAAATCAGATGGCAAAGATTAAACGGAGGCAATGGAGAGTTCACGTTCAGAATGTTGCCGTACTGCTGCTTGAACCGCTCGCCTCTGGCATCCACGTTCATCCAGTAATCGAGCTCTTTGAGTGCGGCGTAACCGTTCTTCTTGATGTATTCACGCGTATGCTCGCTCAAGCTTTTGTTCGCCAGATTAATATCCGGCGTAAACAGATAGCCAAGGGTGTTCACGCGGTCAATGCCGGCAGAGCCGTGGTCGCGTTCGATAATGCCGCGGACGATATAGGCGATGTCCAAGAAGCAGCCGCTGCCCGTACCGCCGGACAGCCCCGTCAGCAGGAAAACCATCAGCTTTTTGTTTGTGCCGACCGACAGCGTCTTGATCTTCTTGTCGATCGCCTGCACCACTTGCGTAATCTTCGTGAACAGGAGCAAACGGCCCGCTTGGCGTACGCCTGCTGCTCCGTTCATGCCATCGGTAATGCTCAGCTCGGGCGACAGCCAATCTGTAATATACGGCTCCAGGATGCTTCGGTTTTGAAGGAGGCCTCCAATCTCGGCATTGGAGAGGAGCACGAATTCATTGATCGGATCAAGCCCGATGCCTTTATAACGTTTATTCTTATCCTGCTCGTTGGTCTCAAAAGCCAGAAACTCCACATTATCCGGCTTGTCCATTCTCTTCTTGGACAACGGATCCTCCGGCAGCTTGAACCGGCGGTTAATCTGATATTTCAAGCGCAGCAGCGCATCGATCCCCGTCCCTCCAAGCCCGATGATAAGGATCGGATTGTCGATGGTATCGACCCGTATTTTCTCGCTGACAATCCCGCCTCCAAGTGAGACGTCAAGCTGTTGTATATGTTCTCTTACTACCGGTTTCATAACTTCCCCTCCTGATAGGTCATGGCTTTAAGCCAAATATTCAAATAATATCGTTTTGTCCGCCTGCTGCAGGGAAACTCTCAGCCGGTCTCCGTTCTTAAGCTCCGTGCCATTCGATGCATCCAGCGCGCGGCCGGATTTCTCAATCACGGCTGAAGAATTGTTCTTAAGTATAATGCGGTCGTTCTTGCCCGGCATGAATAAGATCTTCTCGGTCTCCTTCAGCTCCGGTGCAAGCTGCAGAAGCTGATGCAGATTGAACTTCCCTTTGAATGAAGTCAGCTTCTTGTATTGCGGGAATGTCTTCTCGCCGGTGTTCTCGTCCCTGATCTCGATTACGATCTGACCGACAAAGCCTTTGTTCGCTTTCTTAATCGCGCCGAGTATGAAATATGCAGCCGCTCCAACCATGAGCAGCGCCGCGATGCCAATGATTACGGGCCATAATGGAAAAGGTTTCGCATCCTCGCCCGCAGTCATCTCCTTCCCGCCGCTTCCGGAGTCCGCCGCTGCCGCTTTTGCGCTAATCTTCACAGGCACGCTTTCGCGGTAGAAGCTCTGCTCCTCCGCCCGTACCCTCAGCTCGTATTCGTGCTTTTGCGGAATCTTGTATTTCCCTTCAAAGCTGCCGCCTTTGTTCTCAAGCTCGACCTCTGACTCGTCCCCGGTGTCCAGATCCTTAACCAACAGCTTGGCCGTCATATTGCCATACTGTTCCTGGTCCTGCAGCTTCTGTCCATTGCTGACGAGATATGCCTTAATATCGATCGTGTCTCCTGCCCTTACCTTTGAAGGTGGCGGAGGATCCATGGTCAGCTCCAGATCGTAGTTGAATACGAGGTTAATGTCGATTTTGTCTTTCGATACGCCTTTCACCTGCAGCTTCCAATCGCCTTGCTGCGGCTTCAGCAGCTTGAGAAGCGAGTAGGAATTGGAAGTAGATCGCAGGACACTGCTTGAAGGAATAGTCTGCTCAGCGCCGGCAGGATCGACCAGCTTCACGTCGACGGGACTGGAGGACATAATGGAAATGTTTGCCTCCAGCACGTTCGCATTCGGCACATGAACCGTAACTTCCTGATAGCTTCCGTTGCCGGTAATGGATTGTACCGGAACGATCTTAAGCTGCTGGTGGCTGGCAAAAATCTCGCTTAATATTTGCGGAAGGTCATCCGCCGAACTGGTGGTAAAGGATTTGCCCCCCGTTTGGTTAGCCAATTCAGCCAACGTTTCTTTATTCAGCTTCCCGTCGGCATTCAGCCCGATCGTATAAATCGGGATGCCGCTCCCGTTGGCCTCCTTGACGGCTTGCGCTAACTGATCTGACGCTTCTTGGCTCGTCTTGCCTGTGTTTGGATCCAGGTCATTATTACCGTCGGCCAAAACAACGATCATCGGCGCATGCGCCGGGTCCATTCCCTGCTTCAGCACTTTCACGGCTTCATCAAGGCCTACGGACATATCCGTGTAAGGACCGCGATCCAGTTGATCGATAAACTCCTTCAGCGCGGTTTTGTCCGCTTCCGATTGAATTTCAAGCAGCGCTTTCTCCCGCTGAATCCGGTCAGTATAGGATACGACGCCGACCTTGTCGCCGGTGGTCGCCAACATGTCGATAAACATCTTCATCGCTTCGCTGCTGATCCTCTCCGGATCACTGTTTTTCATCGAGTTGCTGGCATCCATCACCAGTACGGCATCAATCTTGGAGCCTTGCGAGGCAGCCATTGCCTGAGGCATGGTTCCTCTGCTCCAGGTCAGGGTCAGCAGCACCGCTGCCATCAAAGAGAGCAGCCATTTATTTTTACGTAACATTGAATTACTCCTTCATCCATTTAGTCTAGCATCAGGTGGATGCCTCGGTTCGTTTGTCAGACCAATAGTCTAACTGTAGGCAATAAGTCTTAAAATTACATGAAAGAAAGCTTAAAAAACAACAACGGGAACATCCATTTCTCTGGTGTATTTATATAGAAAATACCATGCTAATCACTAAAATATACCAGCACTATGTCCATATGATATAATTATACCTGCCAAAGTTCAACATAATCAGTCGTACCACTCGGACTTAGGACACAAGCCTCACCCGCCATTTTCGAACAAATACGATGCCGAAAGGAATAGATATATGATTACATACGGATGTCTCGGGATTTTGTTTCTTTTTGTCATCATCAAGATCACGGCCTACTTCAAGCGTAAGAAGAACGCCCCGACACCGGAGCAGCTGCATCAGACTCTGCTTGAAGTTGCCAACTCACAGAGGGAACAGCATGGATAAGAAAAAACCCGTACAACTTCGCCCCTATAGTAAAACGAGATATGTCTACCAAAAGTTAAGGGTTTGCAAACATTGCCACCATTTCACGATTCTTTGGGAGGACAGCTGCGCTCACTGTAAACGGAACGCCCTTGTTCCCGTTATGGAACTTGCAGAGAAACGGGCCAAGCGTTCCATGCAGAGTGACCGACTTCTCTTCTGCATTATTGGGCTCTCAGCTGTTCTTCTCAGTCAGACCTTCTTGCAGATCGTGATCTCCTTTGCTTGTATGGTGGCCCTGCTTGTATGGTTATGGCTGATCCAGCGGCGAGTGCTGCATTCCGAGACCTTGCACGCTCTGGACAAGCTTATAAGAAGTCAGCGAAAACAGATTCTTGAAGGCCTTGACCTGAACAAAGCGACGGCTTCTGCCGCCATAAAGGAAGATGCCCAGCTAGGATATGAAATCGTCAGGGAAATTGCCTCCTTGGTCCGAAATGACCGCATCCGTCTGCAGCAGATCGTTCTCCTTCAAAGCTTCAGCTTGCGCAAGGATATGGAGCTTGAGCTTGAGCCGCTGCTGCTGGATGAGTTTGATCCGGACCTAGCCGCTTATATCGGTGAAATCGCCAAAATTAAACGCGAGTTGATTAACAGCAAAGCCATCCAATACCTGCTCGACCATGAATCCAACATTTTGCGGATGGAGCAAGGCAGGCAGATTATGATCGACGCCGCCGGGGCAGCGGTACGGAAGAAAAAATACATCGATACGTTCCCTGATTTCATTAGCCGCTATGCGGATGGATTGCCGAGATATCGCTTCCTCCGCTTGTATCAGATCGTACGCCGCAATCCCGGCTTGTCGTGGAACGGCCTGCGGGACCGGGTGTCGGCTATTTATAATGAACACTACCGCTCGGACCCTGATTTTCAAAAATGGGATTAGAGGGGCTATACCGTTATGACGATGAAAAACACGCTAACCCTGCGTAATTTGTATCTTTTTTTATGTATCGTCCTTCTGCTGCTGATCGGATATAAGGGAGTTCATATCTATCAGAAAATCGAATCGATGGCACAAGCCGAGCTATTGTATGCTCAGAAGAAGCTCGTTCAGGCAGAAGAGTGGTATCAGAAAGCGCGAAATAATCGATCCCTTCTATATAAAGAAGAGCTGCTTGCCTCAAGACTTCAAGAGCTCGAACCCATTACTTCCATGAAGCAGAGCCTTTCCTCGCTTGATCATCGATTGAGCCGGGTCGGGGAAGCAGGCGATTTTTCCGGCTTCATGAACGTGTATGCCGAACTGCTTGACGCAGAGCAGAAGCTTGCCGGGCAACAAGGGGCTTATGCTTCCTACTACGATGAAATTGCTGCGTTCTACGGAATCCCCGACGATGTGAAACGGATATTCCTGCAGTTCATTGGTTTGTTTAACCGTCAGGCCGATGAGCTGCTTGAAGAGCAGCAGTATGACGACAACAGCTTCAAATGGAATCTGCTCCGTATCCCCGAAGCATTCTACGGCGGGGAGAAACAGAAGAATGACAAACTGCTCCGTCTTTTCCAGCATTATGACGAAATGGTTCTAACCCGCCTGGCAGGAGCAGGACGGTATACCGACCTGCTAAGTTGGTCGCAATCCATGGGTTCCGAATATGCCACCCGGACGATATCAGCTGCCTGGTTGAATAGCAAGACCGATGAACTTGTGTATGCCATGCTGCAAAAGGATGTGCAGCGAGAGCGGCCCTTCGATTTTGCTTCGCACGCCTTGGGGTACAGTGATTACTTGGAACGGAACGAACGGAAGAACGCGGAAATCATGGCGTATATTCAGAATCAGATCAATCGGTGGATTGCAGCTGCCGATCGGATGGTACAAGATCAGAACTACGAGGAAGCGATAGCACTTTATGATGCGCTGTCGGGATACCAGGATATGAACGGTAAACTGCAAGCTGCCGAATTGGCCTGGACGATCCACGATCCGATTCGTTTGTTTCAAACGGCGGGGCTCAAAGGCAGCTTCAGCTACGTAAGCGGAGGCGGGAATCGCTTTGGAGGATTGGCCTACGCCATTGGAGTCGATGAGGGAAATATCATCTATTTAGCTGTCTTGAATGCCGATGAATCGGTGCAATTATTCCAAAACCATGATTACCCGTCCGACATCGCCATCCAACAGGTTTCAGTTGAGGAATCGCTTAGCACCGCGAATCATCCGGTTATCCTAGTGGAGGGCGACGCAGGGACAGGAATGGTATCGTATTCAGGTTATGAAGCCAGAGATGCCAATCTGACGGCGCTGTTCCAGTTCACGGCCGAAGGCTACCAGGTCCAGTCTGATAAGTCTTTGCTGGTCACCAATCTGGAGGGAGCCAGCCCGGACGAGATCGCCATCTTCGAGCGTCAGGGAGGCCAATACGGATTCACAGGATATCAGGTCCATTACACCGACATCGATATTGCTAATATCGAGAGATATCCGAATGAGAAGGTTCGCTTCTCTGTCCATATCCTGGAGGGTGGCTATGGCGAAGTCGTTGCCGAACGCGATGGATACCATATCTTCTTAAGGGGAGACTTGGATTTTCCTGCGGGGAGCGCGACCCTCATCGGAACATTCAGCGGCGAGTATCAGCAGCTGGAGATCCCGGGAAGCCAGAGTTCCACTACTTCAATTCCCGTTGAACCGGGGACCGAGCAGGTTGACGGTCACAATGGAGACACTATAGATGAAACCGAGAATCCAAGCGACGCCGTCACTACCGAGGATATCAATCCGGATGATGTTCAACAAGAACATAACGGAAGTAGTGACAGCACCGTATCCGGTCAGATCACGCAGGTGCCTGTCATTCAGGTAGAATCGATCGAGTAAGTTATTGAATCTTTAATCACTTTAATATCTTGAGTTCTTCTAAACATGACAAAAGGCTTCGCCCCTTATCACCAGGGGCGAAGCCTTTTTCATTAATAAATTCAAACGATATGAATCCTAACTTTCATTAACTGGACAACTGATGATCTTAATTGCCCGCTCCTACCTTACTCCACCGTCACGCTCTTCGCCAGGTTCCGCGGCTTATCCACGTCGTTGCCACGGGCAAGCGATGCGTAGTAAGCAAGCAGCTGTAACGGTACGACAGACAAGGCTGCCGTCAAGATCGGCAAGGTCTTCGGAATGGCGAAGGCTTGATCCACGGATTTCAGCAGGCCTGCCACATGCTCTTCATGCGTAATCGCCATCACTTCTGCACCGCGGGCCTTCACTTCCTTGATATTGCTCACCGTTTTCTCCATAACCGCTTCCTGGGTTGCCAAGGCAATAACCGGAATGCCTTCCTCAATCAGGGCCAGCGTACCATGCTTCAATTCGCCGGCAGCATAAGCCTCGGAGTGAATGTAAGAGATCTCCTTGAGCTTCAGGGACCCTTCTTGTGCTACGGCGTAGTCCTGACCACGGCCGATGAAGAACAGGTTCTCATGCTTCGCAATTTGCTCGGCATATCCCTTGATTGATTCTGCGTTGGTCAACATGGACTCAACCTGCTCAGGCAGAGCTTCCATCGCTGCAATCACTTCAGCAACAGCGTCTTCGGTCATCGTACCGCGTACTTGAGCCAGGTACAGACCAAACAGATAGAACGCAATCAACTGCGAGGTATAGGCTTTCGTGGAAGCTACGGCGATCTCCGGTCCAGCCAGGGTGCCGAGCACGTCGTTGGCTTCACGGGCAATCGAGCTGCCTACCACGTTCGTGATGGCCAGGACATGAGCGCCATGGCTCTGTGCTTCACGAAGCGCAGCCAAGGTATCTGCCGTTTCACCGGATTGGCTTACAACGATGACCAGGGTCTCTGGCGTAACGATTGGCGAACGGTAACGATACTCGGACGCCACGTCATTCTCAACCGGAATGCGTACCATCTCTTCAATCACGCTGCGTCCCACAAGTCCTGCATGGTAAGCCGTACCGCAGGCGACAATCTGAACATTGCGAATGTTCTTAATCTGTTCCTGTGTCAGCTTCAGCTCCGGCAGAACGACTTTACGTCCGCTCTCATCCACACGGCCCAGCATGGTATCCCGGTATGCTTTTGGCTGCTCATGGATCTCTTTCAGCATGAAGTGATCGAATCCGCCTTTTTCCGCTGTAACGGCATCCCAGTCGACACGAATCATTTCCCGAGAAATAAAGTTCCCCTCAATGGTCATTAATTCGACAGCATCTGCCGTCAGCAGTGCCATCTCTCCATCGTTGAGAATATATACGTTACGCGTATATTTCAAAATAGCCGGAATATCAGAACCGATGAAGTTCTCCCCTTCGCCAAGACCAATAATTAGCGGGCTTGCTTGACGCACAGCCACCAATCGATCCGGCTCATACTCAGTCAAGACGCCAAGGGCAAATGCGCCTCTCATGTAAGAGATCGCCTTCTGCACGGCCTTAACGATATCCCCGTCATATTCACGGGCAATGAGATGGGAGATAACTTCGGTATCGGTCTCCGACACAAAGTGGTGTCCTTGGCTGATCAGCTCTTCCTTCAGCTCCAGATAGTTCTCAACGATCCCGTTATGAACAACGGAGAACTTCTGGCTTTCGTCCGTATGCGGATGCGAATTCACGTCCGACGGCCGGCCATGCGTAGCCCAACGTGTGTGACCGATACCTGCGGTTCCCACGAGTGGAGCAGATTCGAGTCTCTCCTCCAAATTGGCAAGACGCCCTTGCGCCTTGGCCACACGCAGACCTTCATTCGTAAACACGGCAATCCCCGCTGAATCGTATCCGCGATACTCCAGCTTTCTCAATCCCTCGATCAACACCGCTTGCGTTTTCTGATTTCCAATATATCCGACAATACCACACATAGTATGATTCCTCCGTTCGATTTCCCTATGATAGTAGGCGGAAATAGAACACGGCAGCATCTGTGCGGTATCAGGAAAAAAGAATGATCTATTCAATTATCAACGTTCAAAAAATCCAGCATGATATAGGCTGCTAAGTTGAACAGACATGAATGCACTCTTCTTCCCCCGCGCTGCCCTGTTCTAAATCGCACATTCATGTTTTGTATTAGTAATAAGAAGCACCTGCGGATACGTTGTAAGAACGGTCGCCCATTCCTTTTCCGTGATTCACTTACGGTTGGTGCATAACCGAGAGGTCCCCGCCGAATAATCCGAACACCTCTACCTCGTCAACTTGCGTTCTGCCGTTTGGTTATCTCGATCGTAGCAATAACCAATCCCCGCGCAGGTACAAGCTCTGGCGCTTATGAAGCTTGAAGTAACCTCACAATCCTCGCTTTCTGTTCTTGAATGACATCCTTTATTATATTCATGCTATATCACTTTGGCAACTCGGCTGTTTCCCAGATGCTAATCCCTGCGTAAATTAACCCCAAGAATGACATCGAATGGCCTATCCTCACAAGCGATGCCGTAATTCGCACTCTTTACTGCCAGGACAGGGGGTGTTGCGCTTTCATCGACTGACTTCATCGAAAAGCAGCAGGCCAGTGAACCGGATCCGCATAGTTCACTGGCCCTGACAAAAATTAGTCTGCTTTCCTTGAAAAATACACCCTTAGTCTTACGCCAATTCCCGCTTCACCACGTCTGCAATCTGCGTTACATAACGGTCGAGCTCTTCTTTGTCCGGGCCTTCCGCCATGACGCGAATGAGGGATTCCGTTCCCGATGGGCGAACCAGGACACGACCATTATCCCCCAGAATGCCTTCGACTTCAGCAATCGCAGACTCAATAACGGTATTGCCTTGGTACTTGCTCTTATCGCCAACACGAACATTAACCAGCACTTGCGGGTACTTGCGCATGCTGCTCTTCAGCTCATGCAGAGGCTTCCCGGAGGCTACCAACGTATCCACCAATTGAATTCCCGTCAGAATGCCATCCCCTGTAGTATTGTGATCCAGGAAAATCACGTGTCCTGACTGCTCTCCACCCAGGTTATATCCGCCACGGCGCATTTCTTCCATCACGTAGCGGTCTCCGACTGCCGTTTTAGCAGTTTTCAGCTTCAAGCTGTCACATGCTTTATAGAAACCGATGTTACTCATTACGGTCGAAACGATGGTGCCTGCCTTCAGCTTACCGGCACGGTTCATGGCATCACCGCAAATGCACAGAATGAAATCGCCGTCCACTTCCTCGCCTTTTGCGTCAATGGCAATCAGGCGATCCGCATCTCCGTCAAAAGCCAGACCGAGGTCTGCGCCGTGCTGGAGTACAGCCTCGACGAGTTTCTCCGGGTGAGTCGATCCGCAGTGATCGTTGATATTCAGGCCATTCGGCTCAGCACCGATGGTGATCACATCCGCGCCCAATTCACGGAAAAGCTTTGGAGCCAGCTCATAAGCGGCGCCATTAGCACAGTCCAGTACGATTTTCAGACCGTCAAACCGGTTATTGACCGTCGTTTTCAAATATTCCAGATATTTATACTTCGATTCGTTATCAACCAGCAATTCACCTAAATCAGCCCCGATTGGCCGCGGCAGATTATCCGTTTCCGCATCCATCAGCTCTTCAATCTTAAGCTCGGTCTCATCCGACAGCTTGAAGCCGTCTCCACCGAAGAACTTGATGCCGTTATCTTCTACCGGGTTATGTGAAGCCGAGATCATAACACCCGCATCAGCCTTCAAAAGTCTTGTGATATACGCCACCGCTGGTGTACTTACGATACCCAGACGAATGACATGTGCACCGATTGACAGCAGGCCTGCAACCAAAGCCGATTCCAGCATAGCCCCCGATACGCGAGTATCCATGCCGATGATGACGGTTGGCTTCTCTTTATCACCCGTGAGCACATAGCCGCCGCAGCGACCGATGCTGTAAGCCATTTCCGCTGTCAGCTCTTGATTCGCAACTCCTCTTACTCCATCTGTACCAAAATATTTCCCCATGTTTTATATACTCCTTTATCTACTCTTCGTTATTATCCATCATTGGACGTTTCTGTTCCCGTTGTCCCATCATTCGATCCGTCTCCCGGCGGATGTGATGGGGTTTCTGCTGATCCGGAGTTATCCGTGTCTTCATGTGTAGGAGGCGTCTCTGGATCCTCCTCCGGATCATTGCCTGTTCCCGCTCCTGATCCCGTTCCTGGTGGAACAGGCGGCTTGTCTTCTTCCGTTCCCTCATTCTTCGAGGTGTCCGGCTCCGTTGTCACGGGCTTGGAGTTATCCTTGAGTTCTACCTTAACAACAGGACGCTCCGAATCCGTACGGTTAATAAAATTAGGAAGCGTGATCTGCAGCGGAATTTCGTGAACGCCGGCTTTCAAACCGGTTGCATTCGCTTCAGCTCCGATATCCGCCGGTTCCAGGCTATTGAGCAAGTCCGGCGCTCCGGTGAGCGTTAAAGATATGGTCTTCGTCTTTGGATCCGTAATGACAGCATCCAAGCCGGAGGCAACCCCTTTTAACGTTATCGGAATCCCCGTGATCACCCGTTCACCATGCGATACCGCCGTAACATCCACCGTTACAGAGCTCGGCTCGATTTTCTCAAAACCTTCAGGCGGCGTCAAGTCGGCCGTAAGCACTGTTGTCCCCGAATTTCTAACTTCTCCCAGATTGATCGTAGCTTCGATATAGGTCTCAGCTCCTGCCAGCGCCTCTTTACTGCCAAACAGCTTCACTTCTTTTACCTTCTGTTCCACCTTGGATAGGACAAACCCTTCCGGCAGCCGTCCGGTATATTGAAGCTCCAGCGGCAGGGTGACAAAAGCAGGCTCAATCGGCACTTCAGCTGCTACTGTAGCAGGCTCAATGACCGCATCTTCCATTGCGTTGCCTTCTTTATCATATGCCGTAAGCTTGACTCGTTTCTCCGTAATCTTCTCTTTGGCACCATCAAGCTCCACATTACCTTTCACCTGCCCCAGATTCGCCATGGACGATTCAGGCAGGGTAACCGTGACTTGCCTTGGGTCAATCAGCACGGGTGTTCCGGCTCGGTAATCTTTCGCAGGCTCGCCTTTGGTTCCAATACTTACCGTCACGGATTTCGACACTCGCGGTTCTACCGTCACCGTAACGGCCGACGGTTCCATCGATACCATCTCAACGCCGCTCGGGATGGAGTAGGTTAGCGGAAGTGTGTGCGTACCCGGTTCTTTGACGTTGCTCAAATCAAGCTTCACCTTATAATCGTCGGTCAAAAGCGAAATATTGGATTTCTTCCCCCGAACCTCAAGATTTACACGGTCCTTATCAATCCCTGTTAACGCAAATTCGCTGTCATCAAATCCATAAGTCTGAATCTCAACGCCTTCAATGACTTTGGTATCATAGAAAGTCGTTGGCGGTGCAGGCGTTCCGCTGTCCATATGAACCATCGCCCACAATAAAATACTGACAGCGAGTGCAATAAGCTTGCTTGCCGTGTTGTTCTTGATCCATTTATCCATTGCTGCCGTCCCCCTTCCGTTTCCAGAAGAACGTGCGTTTCTCCTTAATGGACGCGGCAGGCCTGAGCTCCTCATACAATTTGGAGATGAGGGACTCTTCCTTAATATCCCGAACCACCTGTCCATTCAAGGCCAGCGATACTTGCCCAGTCTCCTCGGATACGACAACCGAAATCGCATCCCCCACCTCGCTGATTCCGATAGCGGCACGGTGTCTTGTTCCCAGTTCCTTACTGATAAAAGGATTCTCCGATAGCGGTAAATAGCAGCCGGCCGCCGCAATTTGACCGTTCTGAATTATGACAGCTCCGTCATGGAGCGGCGTGTTCGGTATAAAAATGTTGATAAACAATTCCGAGCTGATCACCGATCTCATCGGAATTCCCGATTCTACGTATTCATTCAGGCCCGTCGTCCGCTCAAAGACGATCAGAGCCCCTATTTTGCGCCGAGACAAATAATTAACCGCCTTAATGGTTTCGCTGATTAACTTATTGGTCTCCTCGTCAATATCCGCCGTCCGCCCAAACAGCTTGCCTCGTCCGAGCTGCTCCAGACCACGTCTGAGCTCCGGCTGGAAGATGATAAAGATCGCCAGCACCCCAAATGTAAAGATCTGATTCATCAGCCACTTCAGCGTATACAGATCAAACCAGGTGCTGAGAGCCCAGATGACCACCAGCACCAAAATGCCTTTGAGCAGCTGGACCGCCCGCGTGCCGCGGACGAGCAATATCATCTGGTATATTATATAAGTAACGATAAGGATATCGATGATATCTTTAATGGTTTCACCCCAGGTCATATCTGTGAAATACTCCATACAGCAACCCCCGTCATTTCCTTTAAGTGCGGGCCCAAAAAATCCGGTTCCTCGAAAATGAATGCTAAGATTCGATTTTACCGAACCAGCTCTCCATTTCCCTTCAGTTCACACGGGGACTTTTTGAACTTCCTTTTTAATAACGCATGAGACTTATATATGTAGTATGTACTCTACACTCTCTAGGTTATAACGTTAATCTTTCCGATGCAAGCGGAGGCCCTCCGCTTTCCATGAAAAAGATCTTAAAATCAACAAAAGAAGCGCCGTCTTTTCACAGAAAAGAGGCGCTTTTATTAAGTAGGCTTCAGGTTTCACCTAGCGGTAAGCGGCATCTGTAAACAGAGTGGAGATCTTGTACCAGATCCAGTCCATCGCCCGATCTATGTCCTTCACTTGACCTGCTATATGTGAGGTGGAAGCCTGAAATAATTCTCCGTCAATGACGGTCACGTTGCCGTTCACTTGACCGTAGACCTTCGTCTTTCCATTCTCGACTGTAATATCTCCCGTGATGGTTTGATCCGGAGGAATAATGACGGTATCTCCTTCAATCACAAGCTTTTCGAATTCATCACTCTTTACAACCAGCTGAGTATCCTGACTCCAAAAACTGATTGTGCTGAAGAGCATGACAACCAAAAACAAAGCTGCAGCCGTGAGCGCAGGATGATTCCTAACCCATTTGACCCAAGTTTTTTGTCTCTTGGGCTGCGGCAGCATGCCCATTATACGTTCCGTTAAATCATCGGATGGCTTGGTCGCATGATGAGTTAAGGAATAAAGAAGCATATCGGTATGCTCCAGCTTCTCGAAGTAATTCCGACAGTCAGCACAATCCAGCAAATGCTTCTGCAATTCCAGCTGCTGTGGGTCGGACAAGTCATTATCCAGATAATCATGCATCAAAGAGACGGCTAATTTGCAATCCATTTGTGAGCCAATCCTTTCATTCAATCTCTTTGCTGGGTCCCTTCCCCCATAGGGGCGTAAGACTTGCTTATTGTTCATACGTGCCGGAATCAGGGATGTTTCAATTATTTTTAAAAGAAAGTCAGAAAAATTTTGCAGAGACTAACTTTCTGGCTCCGCAAGAAAAAAGCGCCCTTAAACGCGATCTCTCTTCCTCAAAGAACGGCGATAGGCGTTTTTTTCTCATAATTTGTACTCTAATTTTTTGCGTAAAAATTCGCGTCCACGATGGACACGCGTTTTGATCGTTGTTACAGGCAAGTCCAAAATCTCGCTGATCTCCTGCAGAGATAAATCCTGGATATACCTTAGAATCATGATTGTCTTGTACTTGGCAGGAAGTCCGTCAATCGCCGTATGGATAATGCGCTGTGTCTCGGATAGCAGCATTTCACTCTCCGGTGTACGGTTATCGCTCGGGATCAAGGAGTAGCCGTCCATGCCTTCGCTTTCATTCAGGTCGGCGTCCAGCGAGAAAGACGGCTTGCGCTTGCGCAGCCGATCAATGCTAAGATTTGTACCAATTCGGTAAATCCAGGTTGAGAACTTCTGATTCTCGTCGTATCGATCAAGGTTTTTATATACTCGCAAAAAAGTCTCTTGTACGACATCCTCAGCTTCATGGCGGTTACTCAGCATCCGGTAAGCCAAATGAAAAATCTTGTCTTTATAAAGCTCTACGATTTCGGCAAAAGCTCTCTGGTCCCCTTTTCGGGCCAGCTTCGCCAGTCTTACATCCAAATTGTCCACCACAATTCCCCCAGAATGGTCTGATGGGTAACGTCTAAAAAAGCATCATTCAAATCGTAATTCAACTGTTTCTAAAAATCAACAATAATTCAAAAAGAATCCCTATTCTCTATCAAAGACAATCATGCTGCGGCCGATATCCGATCATCGGAGGTTATGCTGCTATAGATGAAAAAACGAGGTCCCTTTAGGGAACCTCGCCTTATACTATCCCTTTCAGACAGCATTGACATCCTGTAAAGGATCAGCCTGTATTACGAAGCCCCGCCGCAATGCCGTTTATGGTCAGCAGTACTTCCCGAAGCAGATCCGGATCGTCCTGCTCCTGCTCTCTCAGCTCGCGCAGCTCGTTAAGCAATTGAACCTGCAAATAGCTAAGCGGATCCACGTAAGGGTTACGGAGTCGAATCGATTCCTGCAAAACCGGCTGGTTATCCAGAATATCCTGTTGTCCCGTAATCTTAAGAACAAGCTCTTTCGTCAAGTTGAACTCATCCTGAATCAGACCGAAGATACGCTCGCGGGCTTGATCATCCTTCGTCATCAAAGAATACTCCTTCGCGATGATCAGATCAGCCTTGGCAAGAGCCATCTGAAGGGTATCGATCAGTGACGTAAAGAACGGAAAGCTCGTGTACATCTTCTGAAGCACCTTCATATTCTCTTCCTTGCCCTGATAGAAGCTCTGTAAGCCCGTACCAGCCGCGTACCATGCTGGAAGCAGGTAACGGCTCTGGGTCCACGCAAACACCCAAGGAATGGCTCTGAGGTCCTCAAAACGGTCACTGTTCTTACGCTTGGATGGTCGGGAACCGATATTCAGCTCTCCCACTTCAGGAAGCGGCGTGGATTCCTTGAAGAAGCTCAGGAAATCCGGATCACGGAAGATCAGATCCTGATATTTCTTCTGAGAAGCGGCCGATATGCTCGAGGCAATCTCTTCCCACTCTTTTTCGGTCGATTCCTTTTCAGGGTAACGGGCATTAAGAGAAGCCGTAATAAGTGCTGAAGTCGCCTGGTCCAAACTGCGGTAGGCAATTCCCTTCAAGGAATAACGAGAAGAAATGACCTCGCCTTGCTCCGTGATCTTGATGCCGCCTGCAATCGTTGATGCCGGTTGAGCCAAAATGCTGCGATTCAAAGGCATTCCGCCGCGTCCCAGCGATCCGCCGCGTCCATGGAAGTATTTCACCTTGATGCCATACTCATTGGCTACAGCCGTAATATCTTTGAGTGCTACCTGGAGTTCCCAGTTCGCGGTAATGGCTCCGCCGTCCTTGTTGCTGTCGGAGTAACCCAGCATGATTTCCTGAAGCTCATTCATCGCGCTAACCGCTTCCCGATAGATCGGCAGGTTGAAGAGCTTACGCATAATATCAGGTGCGGCATGAAGGTCCTCAATCGTCTCAAACAATGGTGCAGCCTGCAAAGTAGCTATGACAGAACCATCATTGTCCTTGCGGAAGAGTCCGACTTCTTTGGCAAATACCATCACTTCCAGAATGTCGCTTGCACCCTCGGACATACTGATCAAATAACTTGAAATACATTTGACGCCGAACTCCTGCTGCGCACGGAATACGGTACGGTATACTTCAAGGCATTCTTCGGTACTGTCGCTGTACTCTTGATATGGCGTAGTCAATGGACGAGGATCATTAAGCAGGTTATTAAGCAGCTCGATCTTCTCATCTTCACTTAACTGGGCATAATCCTGAGTCACATTCATTTTACGAAGAATCTCGGCCATGGCATTTTCATGCTCTTGGCTATGCTGTCTGATGTCCAGCGTCGCTGTATGGAAGCCAAATAACTCCGCCTGACGAATCAGTTTTTGAATATACGTGTCTGCAACATAGTCAGCAAAATGGAACCGCAAGCTTCGATCAATGATATTCAAGTCCTCGATAAATTCCTCAGGGGACTGATAACGCTCGCTGCCCGTCATGTTCTCATCAAGAATATGACTCATTTTAGCCAGCATATATACCAGTTTTACACGATAAGGCTCTTTCTCATTGTGCCAAATTTCCATCTTCTTCAGTGTTACATGCTCGCGGTCTTTTTCAATGGATTGAAGCAATTCATCCGAAACGCTCACGATGGATGAGCTGAAGCTGAGGTATTTCATGAATTCACGCAAAATCCGTTGGTATTCACGAATCGCTAGCTTCCGCTGCATTTCAAGCGTTTTCCATGTTACGTCCGCCGTCACTGAAGGATTTCCGTCCCGATCGCCACCGATCCACGAACCGAAACGCAAATAGGTGGGAACGTGCCAATGGTGACCCGGATAATATTTACTTAGGCAGCGCTCCAGTTCTTGATAAACCTCTGGCAGAATGTGAAACAGAGTCTCGTGAAAATAATACATACCGTTTCTGACCTCATCAAGAACCGTCGGCTTACGGTCACGAAGCTCGTCGGTTTGCCACAGCGTAATCACTTCATTCAGTAGTTTTTCCCGAAGCTGCTCTCGTTCGCGGAATGTCAGTGTCGGGTTGTCCAGTTGCATTACATCGTCCGCTATCCGTTTATGAATATCCAGAATAGCCCGACGCATCGCTTCTGTTGGATGAGCTGTCATTACCAGCTCAAGGGATAGACTTTCGAGAATTTCTTGAACTTCTTCAAACGTAATATTGCGCTCTTTCAAATCCTGGACCGCACTCTCAATGGAACCTGGTTGAACACTCTCCCCGGCAGAACGCTCATAATCGCGTTTGCGGCGTATCCGATGATTCTGCTCCGCGATATTAACCAATTGAAAATAAATGGCAAACGCGCGAATCACCTGATGGCGAATGTCGGGCTCCAATGTGCTGATGATCCTTTTGAAATCTGCAAACAGTTCCGGCAGGAATACGGATCGCAACGATTTACTCGTTTCACGAATTTTCTCAACTATATCTAAAAGCTCATTGCCACCTTGGTGGACAAGAACTTCTCCAAGAATATTGCCAAGGAACCGTACATCTCGCCGCAGCAGATTGTTGGAATTGCTCTTTGCGGTTACTGTAAGTTCAGTCATGCTACTCCTCCCATCTCAACCCGTTTCAGCAGTTTGTCTATAGGACGTAACGCCTTCCTAACATCATACAATAAAAGCGCATGAAAATCTGCATTTTCCAGGCGAAAAAATTAGCCAAATCGACAAAACTCATGATATTGATATACCCTTATACCATGGACATTAGTCCTATAAACCTTGACCAGCCTATATTTCTTTAGCACATTAACACTTCGCAGGGTAGTCGTGTGAATATGTAAAAAAACATCACACACGGTGATGTCCTGCTTATGTATGGAGCGGGTGATGGGAATCGAACCCACGCTACCAGCTTGGAAGGCTGGAGTTCTACCA
>NZ_QLYT01000033.1:0-73576 GCF_003269305.1 Paenibacillus sp. MDMC362 | reverse complement strand
TCCCCCTACTCCCCCAACAAAAAAAGACCCCGAATTCCAACCCAGGTTGAAATTCAAGGCCCTTACCCCTACGAGTAAATCACGCGATGATGCTCATCTTTGATCCCCGATTTACGATAAAAATACGTATTAATGACATCGCGCCATTCCTTCGCGCTTTCCAGCTGCTCCAGCAAGCGCTGTTGAACATGCAGGAAGCGCTGCCGATCAAGCTTAGGCTCCAGGGCGTCCCAGCGCGCGAGCCACTGCTCCACCTGCTCGACCCCTGCAAAGTGGGTGTCATAAATATGCTGTATGACCGTCTTGCCCGACTTTAGCACATGGGTATAAGGGACATGGTGGAAAAATAGCAGCAGTTCATCCGGGCAAGTCTCCAATCGCTCATACATCGACGCATTGGCGCCAGTATATTGGCCGGCATACCCCGTTCCGGTGGCCTGCGTCCTGTCCACGCCGATTCCGTCGCGGTCCGCGAAATGATACGTTCCCCATTTGGAGTATTCGTAGCCATCCACGTCTGGGCCGTAATGAACATGCGGCACGACCATCCAGCCTACGCCAAGCGGGGAAGTATAATTTTCGTAGGCCGGCCACGATTCCATCAGCATGTCGACCACGGTCTTCGTCACCGCCGGATCGGGGCCAAAGGTCAATCGCGTCCATTCCTCGCCGATTTCCTCTGCCGTCAGCTCCGGATTCCACAGCAAGCGGCCATAACCGTAAAGGTTGGACTGGGCCAGGTAGTGACCGGTCCAGTTGAAGTCATCGCCAATATTAGACACGGCGGTTATGCCGCTGTGCTTAAAGGGATACACTTGTCCGGCTGCAATATCTTTCACCTTGCTGCCCTCCCCTTGGCACAGCGTATCGAATTCCAGCACCTCTTTCCATTGCGGAATCAAATAGCATACATGCCTTTGCTGTCCCGTATATTCCTGCGTAATCTGGAATTCCAGCAGCTGATTCGTTCGCTCCATCGCTCCAAACAATGGCGATACCGGCTCTCTGACCTGAAAATCCATCGGGCCGTTCTTGATCTGCAGAATCACATTGTCCTTGAATTTGCCGTCCAGCGGCTTGAAATGATCATAGGCGGCGCGGGCGCGGTCCGTCCGGCGATCCCGCCAATCCTGATGGCAATCGTACACGAAGCATCTCCATAAGACCAGTCCGCCGTAAGGCTCCAGCGCTTCTGCCAGCATATTGGCTCCGTCCGCATGATGGCGTCCATAGGTGAACGGGCCGGGACGGTTCTCCGAGTCGGCCTTGATCAGAAATCCGCCAAAGTCCGGAATGTGTCGGTAAATATCCGCCGCTTTTTGTTTCCACCAATTCTGAACGTCCGGTTCTAACGGGTCCGCTGTGGACATATCCCCCAGCTCGATCGGCGCAGCAAAGTTCACGCTGAGGTAGAGGGCGATACCGTAATCGCGGAACACATCGGCGACGCGTGCCACATCCGGCAGAAATTGCGGCGTGATCAGCTTCGTCTCGGTCTGATGCACATTCACATTATTGATCGCGATTCCGTTAATTCCGACAGAGGCCAGCATTCTGGCGTACGCCCGGACACGACTCAGCTCCGAGACGATGGTATGGTCCTTGTAAAATATCGATCGGCCCGCATATCCGCGCTCTATGGTTCCGTCCATATTGTCCCACTGATTCACCATGCGATGCCGGTACTTCGGATGTTCGATTAGGTCAAGCGCTTCGTTCCCTTGGCCCGTCTGCAGCAGACGCATAAAATGAAAGACCCCGTACAGAAGTCCCCTGTCCGATCCTCCTGCTATCAAGAGGTAATCCTGGTCTCCTCTTACGACGCGGCGTATGATGTAACCTTCTTCTCCTGCACGCCAAGCTTCCCCGGTTTCCGGCGAGCCGTCAAGCAACGTTTTCTCGATGCTCCCCAGCGTCCCTGCGACCAAGCAGCAGCCGGCAGCATCCATCTCCTCACGAAGCAAGGGCTGCACACCTGTCAGCTGAGCAATACCTGTCTTCAATTCTTCAATCGCCGTACGAAATACTTGCGAAGAAACCGCCTGCGCGCTCACGATCTTACCCAAATAGCGTTCCAGCGGCTTGATTGCCGCGGCACGCTTCAGCGAGTCCCCATCAACCTGCAACCATGCCGGATCATAACTGCTGTTCATAATGCCTCCTCATGATCATTTCACGAGCTCCGTCGGGTTCATGCCCGTGAATTTCTTAAATACCGTGCTGAAATATGGAACGTTTTTATATCCGACCTTCTCCGCCACTTCGTAAACCAATGCATTTTTCTCCATCAGCAGCTCCCGGGCCTTCTCGACCCGTACTCTGGTCAGGTAATTGTTGAATGTTTCTCCCGTCATATTCTTAAAAATCATCGACAAGTAGTTTCTCGAAATATACACCTTGTCCGCCAGTCCCCCGAGCGTGAGATCCTCGGCGTAGTGCTCGTGAATGTACTCAATCATAAAATCGACCGCCTGGCGATGCTTTCCGTTTCCGCCCCATTCGCGGCTTCCGAACACGAGCCCGATCTTGGTGATCAGCCACTCGGCAAGCTCGGATGGACGCTGCAGCTTCGCCATTTCGCGTGTAATGCCGTCATTCGGGAAGAAATCGTCAACGACGGTCCCCGTCTCATAGAAAGCAAAGGCGATAATGCCCCACAGCTCGCCGGCCAGCATGCTGACGTAGGGTTTGCTGATGCTCCCTTCCTGTTCCAACCGCTTCATATATTCCCTTATAATCGTCTGCGCCTGATGCTCCTGCGAGGTACGAATCGCGCCGGCCAGCTCCAGATAAAGCTTAATCGGACGCACCGGTGACTTGGCCTCCGCATCGCCCGGCTCCTGGGCATTGTAGAAATACAGATCATACTCCGGAACCGCAGGCCGGGAATTCACATCGATCGCGCGGAAGGCTTCTTCCGTCGAGATGCCGATTTCCCTTATGCTGCGCTTGCGTTCACCGATGCCGATCCGGATTTTCAGCTTCAAAAAATTCCGCACGCAGTCGATTAACCGGACACCCAGCTGCTCCAGCCGCTGCCGCACTCGCTCGGCAGACTCCGTTCGATCATGATGAATAATGATCACCGAACGGTTGGTGTGAAGATCCGTATGGTCGAAGCATGGAAATGCCGCCTGCGTAATTTCGCACGCCATATTGCTGATTGCAAATCGAAGGAGGCTCCAGTCCGGCAAGCTCAATTTGGCTGCCCGTTGATCGTAGATCAGCTCGATGCCAATGACCGTATGATCGAAATCGGACCAATACCGGTAAGGCTCCGGGATTTCCGATTGGAGTCCAGATTGCATCAGGGTGCCGGCTGCGGCCGATTTGACCCACTCCTTCTCAACGAAAGGCTCGTAAAGATGCAGCTTCTGGAGCAGCTCATCCTGCTTGATGCGCAGCTCTTCACGCTCCTCCAAATCGGATATCGCCTGGTTTAACACGGATTTCAGCGTCGGAAGGCTGACCGGCTTGGATAAGTAATCGCTCACGTCCAGACGCAAGGCTTGGCGGGCATATTCGAAGTCCGAGTAACCGCTCAGAATGATCACTTTTCCCGAATAGCCGGCGTTCTTCCGCAGGTGCTCGATCATATCCAGACCGTTCATGACAGGCATATATAAATCGGTAATCACGATGTCGGGGCTGGCCGATGCAATCATTTCAAGCCCTTCTTCCCCGTTCAAGGCTTCCCCCGCCCACTCTGCATTCAGTTCATCCCAAGGGATGGCTTTTCGGATTCCCTGCAGCACGGCGCGGTCGTCATCCACGATTCCTATCTTCCACATCTGAAGAGCCCCCTTCTTATTTGCAAAAAAAAAGGAAAATAGCTTTACTCTAACGGTAATACGCCATGCCCGATCGGCTGTGAACCGCTCAGGCATGACGTACACCGGGAGTAAACTGGAACTATAATATAAGCTGAATTATCGCCGTTGAGGAGTTATTCATATTCCTGCGCGGCCTTCTTCAAGGATTCATAGGCTTTCTCCGGTGTCGTTCTGCCGAAGCTCAGCTCATCCCGGACAAGCGGGAAGTCTTTATCGATGAAGTTGACCCATCCTTCCGGCCCTGTCGTAAAGATCTGTCCATCCGGCGTCGTTGCGTCGATCAGCTTCATTCCGACCTTTTCGCCTTCCGGAAGATTCGGTATCAGCGACTCGGCGATCTTGGCATTGGCAGGCACGCCTCGAGCGGTTCCAAGAATGGCCCCTGCCTCCGGATCATTGATGAACCAGTCGATGAATTTTGCCGCTTCTTCCTTATGCTTGGAATTCGGCGAAAGACTGAAGTACATGGACGGCTTGAGCCAGCCCCCTGCTTCCTCGGCCCGCGGCATCGTAACCAGGTCGTACGCCCCTTCCTTCATACTGTCCCATGTGGTGTAGTTATTGGAGAAGGAGTAGCGGAATAGGACTTTGCCGTTGACCAGCAGGTCTGCCGTCGGATCCATTTCCTTGTCGGATGCGTTCAAATCAGCCGGAGGTACAAGTCCGTCCTTGCGCAGCTGTTCAAACTTCTTGGTCCATTCCAGGAACGTCGCTTCATCAATGTTGAATTTGCCGTCTTCCGTAATCAAGGTACCCTTACCCTTGGCATAGTGATAAGCGCTGAACATAAAGTAGTTGCCGGCATAATCCAGCGTGAAATATTGGCCTTCCGCCAGCTTAGGCTTTACCTCTTCCGCCAGTGCAAAGAAATCATCCCATGTCCAGCCGTTTTCCGGCATCGTTGCACCCAGCTTCTCGAGAGCTGCCTTGTCGTAGATCATCCCGAATGCAACCGATCCCAGCGGCACGCCGTATTGCTTGCCGTCTCTCTGTCCAATTGGCAGCAAGCTCGGTGTCAATTCATCCAGCTTAACCTTGGTGTCGAGCTCTTCGAGCTGGTTGCGGGAGGTCCAGTCCGAAATCCAGCCCGGGTCCATCTGGAAAATATCCGGCTCGTTATGCGCCGCTGCCTGAGTAGAGAGTTTATCCAGGTAACCGTCCATCCCGGAATACTCGGGCTCGAAGGTAACATGCGGATTTTTCTGCGTATATGCCTCCAATGCCTTCAGTGTCGCTTCGTGCCGCGGCTGCGAACCCCACCACATAATCCGGAGCTTGACATTTTCCGCCGCCGAACCGCCTTCGGCCTGTGTGTTGTTCTCGGTTGAGGTTGTGCTGCCTGTGTTTGTGTTGGTGCTTCCGTTACCGCCGCATGCCGCCGCTAACAAGGAGAACACCATCAATAACACGAGAATCTGCAATCGCTTCCATTTGTTCATGCCGACTTCCCCCTAAAAACAAATATATTGTGGTCAATATGTATCCTATCAATTCCGGGATGTCGGGAGTATAAGAGAGATGCACAATTTATTATAAAATCGTCTGATTATGATTTACGGTTGTGCTTCCTCAAGCCTCGGGAAGATAATCGATACAACCACCCCTTCGTTCTCGCCTTCCTTAACCAGGATCTCATAATCTTCGTTAAAGAACGCCGAGAACCGCTCCCTCACATTCCGGATCCCGTAACCTCCTTTGGGGCGATGGTTCCCTTTGCTCTCGGGAGCAAGCCCGCCTCCGTCGTCGATAATTGTCATCCGGACCCGGCCGCCCGCTTCCTCTGCCTTAATAAGAATTCGGCCGTTTTGCCTTGAATTGAATCCGTGAATAATGGAATTCTCGACAAAAGGCTGGAGCGTCATTTTGGGGATGAACAAGTTGCGTACTTCCTGGGAGGCCTGCACCTCATATTCCAAGCCTTCTTCCCACCTGATCTGCTGGATTTCCAAATAGCTTGCGACGTGAGTCAGTTCCTCTTCAATGGTAATGAAGCTCTCTCCATGCGATAGTCCGATGCGGAACATGCGGCCCATCAGCTCCAGAATGCGGCTCATCTTCTCCTGTCCCTCCGCAATCGCCATCCAGTTCAGCTGGTCCAAGGTGTTATATAGAAAATGCGGATTAATATTGGCCTGGAGCGCTTCGATTTCGGCCTTTCGCTGCTGCTCGTAACGCTGGGCCAGGGAGGCGTACAAGGCCTGGATTCGCTCATTCAGTCTGCGAAACCCTGCAAACAGAATACCAAATTCATTCGTGTAATCACCGGCCAGCTCCGCTTGCGTCCCTCCCACATCGTAATTCTTCATCGCTCTCACTAACTGGGTGATCGGCTTCAACAATTGCCGGCTTAACCCTAGCGTTAAAAAGAAAGCCAGCAACAGGGCTCCGATGCCGATGGTCATAATGGCTCCGGCCAGCTTGACGCTCCCTGACGTAATTCGCTCCCACGGGGTAATCTCCACCAGCATCCAGTTGGAGTCGGCGACTTTGGAATAGACGACCAGAGACTCGACCCCATGCGGCTGGGTATGCAGCCGAAGCACACCGGATTGGTCCGCGAACCGCAAATCCTGCTCCTGTAATCCGGCATCCTTCATCGATGTCCCGACGCTCAGCAGCTCCCTCCCGTTCAGATCCAGCAGCATCCGGTTGGAATCTTTGGAATATCCCTCGAGAATCCCCCGGATCCAATCGGCTTTCACATGCACGACAAGGATGCCCAAGTACCGGGAGTTATTGTACACCTTGCGGGAAAAACTGAGCACGGGCACGTTCCCTTTATAGGTCGCTAATTCATGCTCCTCTGACCAGGTAAAGTCACTCTTCTGCAGCAAAGGATACCATGGCTTTCCGGCAGCCTCCATTAATTCATGGAATTGAATATAGCTCTGCCGATCCCCCCACTCCGGCTGTTCCATATATAAATCGATGGCTTGAATTTGCGGAATCGAATACGTAAGATGAGCCAGCGCTTCCTGTATGCCCTTGGACCGCCTATAGTGGTTGAACTCATCTTCTTTTCCCGACAGAAACGTAAGTAAATCATTGTCCCTGGACGTTGTCAGCGATATCTGCTCGATCGACGTCAGGCGGCCCGTAATTTCATTGTTCAGCTCCTCGAGCAGCCTTTTTTGGTAATACGACGTGTTGTCGGCCAGTTCCCGCGAAGTCATGGCATAACTGGTCCATACCGTGATCGCCAGCACAATGGTGATCAGCCCTGCAAAGCAAATAATAAACAGGGAATCGATCCGGTATCTTTTGAAAGGATTGATCATCGCGCTCATCCTCCATGCTTATCCATTCCGATCCGAAAAAAACATTGAAGCCGTGCGGCGAACCGCGGCCTCAATGTTTCTAATTTTATAATATATCGGCAGGCCTAGCTACTACCCTTTTAGTCCTGTGGTAGCCACACCCTCCACAAAGTATTTCTGGGCAAAGACAAACAGCAGCGTAGCCGGCAGAATGGATACGAGCGACATCGCCAGCAATTGTCCCCATTCCGCGCCGCCTTGCGAATCGTTAATCATCCGTAAAGCCAAGCCTACCGTATACTTGTCGACCGAATTAATGTACAGGAGATGGCCAAGGAAATCGTCCCAGTTCCATAGGAAGCAGAAGATAATCACCGTCACGATGGAAGGCTTCATCAAGGGCATCACAATTCTCCAATAAATTCCGAACCAGCTGCATCCGTCCATCTTGGCCGATTCATCCAATTCCCGCGGGATCCCGCGTATGAATTGAACGAGCAGGAAGACGAAGAAGGTTCCTCCCGCTCCTCCCGCTAACGCATGGGGCACGATGAACGGCAGGTAGGTGTTGACCCAACCGAACTGGTGGAACATCGCATACTGCGGAATGATGAGCACTTGGCCCGGCAGCATCAGCGTGAGCATGAGCAGCGAGAACCAGAAGCCCCGAAGCGGAAAGTCCAGCCTTGCAAATCCGAAAGCGACCAGCGTGCAGGAAATGATCGTTACGATGATCACCGCCGTAATTAGATAAAAGGTATTCAAATAGAAGTCGGTAAAGGTGAAGCCCGGAACGGAATTCCATCCGTTGACGTAATTGGACCACTGCGGCACGGACGGGAAGATGGACGGGGAGCTGAGCTCCTGATTCGTTTTCAGCGAAGCGCCAATCCACCAAATGACCGGATAAACCATAATCAAGCTGAAGATAATGAGCACCGCATGACGGATCACGGGGTTCCATTGGCGTCTCGTCATTTTCCTTTCCCTCCTTGACTCTCGGATTCGTAGAATACCCAGTATTTCGATGTCAGGTTGATGATCACAGCGGCAGCTACAATCAAGATCAGCATAATCCAGGCCAAGGAAGAAGAATACCCCAGCTGATAGCGGCTGAATGCCCGTTCATACAGGTATAACGCATAGACATAGGTAGAGTTCATCGGCCCGCCGCCGGTGATGACGTAAGCAGGCGTAAACATCTGGAAGGAGTTAATAACCCCCATAATGAGATTGAAGAATAACGTGGGCGACAGCATCGGAAGCGTGATTTTGAAAAATTGCTTCAGCTTACCCGCGCCATCCACCGAAGAAGCTTCATACAGATCATTTGGAATCTGCTTCAAACCCGCGAGGAAAATCACCATCGACGAGCCGAATTGCCATACCGACAACCCAATCAGGGACCATAATGCGGTATCCGGGTTCGTGACCCAGCCCGTTCCCGGAATCCCGAAGAATCCAAGAAGTTTATTAAAGAAGCCGTCCACGCCGAAAATATTTTTCCATAACAGGGAAACCGCGATGCTCGCCCCGATTAAGGAAGGAAAATAAATGGCCGTCCGATAGACGGATATCCCGCGCACGGCCTTTTTTAGCAGGAGCGCAACCATCAGCGCGGCAAGTAGCTTTAGTGGCACTGAGGCGAGTACATAATAAAACGTGAGCTTGAGCGATTGGGCAAATTTGTCGTCCGCCGTAATGATGCGTTCGTAATTGTCCAAGCCTACCCACTCGATCGGCTTCATAAGCGTGTAATCTGTGAAGGAATAGTACAGGGACAACAGCATCGGATAGGCTGTCAACGCCAGAAACCCAATCAGCCAAGGGGAAATAAACAGATAACCTGCAAGGGGAGAGTCCCAGCGCTTGCGAAGTGGCTTTTTGCGAACAGGTATATCGGATGCTAAAGATGTTGCTCGTTCCATGAATTCACTCTCCTTTTCCGTACCTTAAGTATAGATGGAGAGCTGATCGGAACTACATGAGACAATTGCTCAAAATCATTCAATATTTTCAGAATGTATCATCGGAAACGGAAAAGCGGAATCAGAGGTTTGCCGGATAATCCACAAAAAGATAAGCATAGTTGATGATGAAAAATACAATGACCAACATTAATTTGATGATCAGAGCGTAGACAGTGTATGTCTTGGTGTTTTGCCTGCCTTTTGGAAGAAGGTAAGACAGAATAAGAATGATGCCTAATACAACCAAAAACCCAACCATGTGCATAACGAGTAATTCAATTTTATCCTGCTGGGTTAATTCTCCAGGTGCACTCGAACTTGCATACGATCGGGAAGCCTGAATACTCATGTAAGACAGCTTCGTTCCCAACCATGTGAGAAAAGCACCGGCAACAAACAAAAGGAATAATCGCAGGATTAACAATGGTTGTTCTCCTTTAATTTTAGTTTTATCTTCATCACCATCCGCGCCCATCAATCCCAAACCAGGGGACGCTAACTGAGATAACGCCCATTTACACATCAGGGCCCTAAAAAACCTGCCTCTTGTCCCCCATCAAATGAGGCCTTACATCCGTAAAGCCCTCACCCGGGTTACGCAGGGCCTCTAAAACAACCTGAGCGTTGTACCCGTCATGGAAATCATATATCAGACCGGACTCTCCATTTAATATCTGAATGATTTGCTTCAGAATTGGAAGCGGGCTAACGATGTCCTCTACAGGTACTGGCTGCAGTTCGGTATCCTTTCCACTTCGGTACAGGTTGCACCAGTTCTCCAATGCCAAGGCGCCTTCCTCACCGTGGACCACCAGGGAGACACGCTCCTCCCCTTCCCGTTGGTCGGTTCCCGACAGGCGAATCTCGATATCATGATGTAATCTGAGCACGGCCTGGACACGCCTCTCGGACTGATTCGAATCCGGCGGAAACTCGATCTCGCTCCTGCCCAACTCGAACAGCAGGTTTAAAACAACTACTTCACTCCACACCCTTCAACGACTCAATCATATGAATCCGGGTCACTTTTTTCCGAAGCATGAGGTTGGAGAGGAGGGTCAGGATGAACGCCAGCACAACCGATGCCAGCATAATCACAAGGTTTAATTGATCCGGAATTTGCTGATGCGTACTCGAAAGCGCCTGGATGATGATGGAATAGACATAGCCGCTGATCGGCAGAGCGACAATGACCGCAAAAGCGGTTAACAGCATGTTCTCAGAGAAGATCAGCCGGTTGATTTTACGTTTGGGATAACCTAATACCTTCAGGGTGGCAAGCTCACGATTCCTTTCGTAAATATTGATGGAAGAGATCGTGTAGATGGCGCCGAAGGACAGAATGACGGCACAGATGATAAACATGATGAAAATAAAGCTGTTTTGCTTCAGCATATACTGCGCTGATTTCTTGAGGTCGTCCTTGTCGGCAATGGCCTCCACCTGCGGGTCTTGTTCGAAGAAGCTGCGAACGCCCGCCAGATCTGCAGCGTTATGGACGCTCACTAACAGCGAGGCCGGATCGTAGTCGATACCCAAACTCTTCATGTAGTCTGGTGTGCAACGACGGATTCGAGTATTGTGTGGAGATCTCCAGAACCTTCATATCGACGATGGTTTGGTTAAGCTCCGGTGCCGTGAATTGAAGCTGGATCGTATCCCCTTCAGCAATATGATACTGATCGGCGTAAGATTTCGGTACCAGCACGCCATGATCCTCTAACGATAGCCGGTTGCCTTGTTCATCATAAAAGCGAATCAGCTCATTCCCCTGCTCCGTAACCACAAGCGTAGCGTTTTCTTTGTTTTCCCCTCGGATGAGTTCCACAGGGTAGGTGGACAACCCATAATGGTCTGCTATGCCGGACGGCAGTGCTGCCATATCGGGAAACGATCCGATCGCATAATCGACTCGTAAATCATACGTATTCACCTCTTCAATCTGGCCAGCTACCTTGAGCAGGGCCGTCTGCGTGCCGAAAGCCGTGATCAACAAAACCGTACTGACCACAACGCCAACGGAGCTCGCAAATGCTTTTTGTTTATTTAGGAATATATTTCGTAGAATGATCTTGTAGCTGTAGGGAAGCCGGCTCCACATGCCCGGAACTTTCTCGATGAGCAGCTTCTTCATCTTCTTGGGCGGTTTCGGACGCATCGCCTGGGCAGCACGTTCTTGCAAAATCGATCTACCGCTGAAATAACAGGACAGCATGCCAAACGCACTGGAGCAGATCATCGGAGGAAGGAGCGTAAAAAACGAGAGGGTGAACGTCAGGTCGGGCAGGGAGTAGGATCTTCCAATTGACGTTGTAATGAGTGGAATGAACAGGGCGGCGGCGATGGCATAGCCCAAGATGGAGCCGATGACGCCTGCCAGCACGGGGTAGCCCATGTAATGGAGCATGATGCTTCTTTTCTTCACCCCTAATGCCTTCATAATGCCCACTTGATTTCGCTGAGAATCGATAATCCTTGACATGATCAGAAACAGAATCACCGCTTCGATCAAAAAGAGAACGATTGGGATCACCCTGCTCATCAGCTTATTGTTATGAATCGACTGCTGGGTCTGGGAATAGTTGAAGGTTCGTTCTTTACTGACCTGGCTTATATAAGGGAGGGACTGGGAATGTGCTTCAATGGCCTGGCCTAACTGGTCAATATCGTAACCGTCCTTGGCATCAATCAGGATCTCATTGTAGAACATACCGCCTGCAATTTCAGGAATGGTCTCTTCGGGGATATAAGCGATTCCATAAGCTTGATGGTCCTGGGTTTCGTTCTTCTTGGCATGCTCCACATTTTCATTCAAGCCGCTAATCGTGAACGTCATGTCCTTGTCATTCACACGGAGGCTGATGGTATCACCTACACGGTAATGATGTGCCTTGGCATAGTGGGAGTCCAACAGGATCTCATTCGGCCCTGCTGGCATCCTGCCCTCCATCATCCTGGATGTGTTGATTGCATTAGGTACAGGGATCGAATGCACCGTTAATAAGGCTTTATCACTTTCAAAAGCCTGTTCGGCCTGGACGGTATAACGCCCTTCGATATGTTGAATGCCTTCGATGTCTCGTAAACCGGCCACATCCTCTGCGGAAATTTGACTGTAATAGACGTTCAAGTCGCTTAGATTATGTTCTTGAAAATACCCCTTCGTATAGCCGCTAAGATTGTCGCTCAATGTGACCAGCCCCGTGTAGAAAAAGGCTCCCACCGCAATAACCAATACTATGGCTATGAATTGTCCTACCGACTGCTTCATGTCCCTTAATAATTTCAACGCTAAAATCTTCATCACCACTCGATCCCTTCAACGCTTTGTTTGTGCTCATTGATCGTGATGCTCTCGATCTTCCCGCTCTTGACGCGGATCACTTTATCCGCCATCGGCGCGATGGCCGAATTATGGGTGACCAGAACGACGCATGTCTTCGTTTCTCGGTTCAAATCTTGAAGCAGCTTTAAGACTGACTTTCCTGTCACATAATCCAGAGCACCGGTGGGTTCGTCGCAGAGGAGAAGCGCGGGATTCTTGGCAACCGCTCTTGCAATCGCAACTCGTTGCTGTTCGCCGCCAGAGAGCTGGGAAGGAAAGTTCTTCAAACGATCCGTTAGTCCAACCTTATGTAAAATATCTCGTGCGTCCAGATGGTCCTTACATACCTCTGTCGCAAATTCCACGTTCTCCAGCGCATTCAGATTCGGAATCAGGTTATAGAATTGAAAGACGAAGCCAACCTGCTCGCCGCGGTATTCGGTTAATCTCTTCTCGCTCCATCCCGTAATCTCTTGATCCCCCACAAACACTTGTCCCGAAGTAGCCGTATCCATCCCGCCGAGAATGTTCAAAATCGTGCTTTTCCCCGCCCCGCTGGCCCCTAGAATCACGACGAATTCCCCCTCTAAAATGGAGAAGTCAACACCCGCAAGGGCTTGAATCGTCACTTCGCCGATTGGATAAGCCTTGGTTACCTTTTTGAATTCGATTAACGTTGTCACTTCGTACATCTCCCCGTATTGGATTTTCCGGAAATGGGTTGCCTGCCATTCCCGGTCACTTGTGAAGAAACTACCGCTTCTCACTAACCGCAAGTTACATTCTATATCCATCATATCTAGCCTCATGGATATTTCTTCCTGCAGCCGATGTATTTACGTATCGGTCTTCAGAAGGGTCTTTGTCGCCGCTTCTCCCGCTTGGTATCATGAACACAAAAAGAGTCATATAGGAGAACAACACCTACATGACTCTTATACATCCTATCTGAAATTGCAACACAATCCGTTTATTCTCTGTAGTAAGCGTAAAGCCTTCGATGACGGCATCCTCGAATGAAGCTTTTGCTATTCATTTGGTGCGGCGGTCAACGTACTGCGTTGTTTGATTTTTTGTATGGACAGATTCAAGCTGTAATTCCCATAATCGAGAAGTTTATCAAGAAAAAGGTTCAGCTGATCTTGGGATGAAACTTTTATCGTTAAATGGTAACAGCCTTCTCCCGAAATTCGATGTGCTTCCACTATCTCATGTTGATCCATAATAAAACGAATAAACGAATCGTGATTTGCTGTTTTCATATGAATAATAACAAATGCTGTATAAGCAAGCCCTAATTTCATTTCATCGATGATTAGGGAATAGGCTGTAATTACACCGCTCTCCTCAAGTTTTTTGATACGATTGCCTACTGCTTGTCCAGTCATATGAATTTGTTTCCCTAAGTCTTTCCATTGAATCCTTGAATTTTCGGTTAGTAACCGAAGGATCTGATAATCCGTTTGATCAAGTTGCATACCATAATCCTTTCACCGTGAAATGATTTAATGTAAAAGCGTTTCATCGAAGCATCGAATAAATTCAAGATGTCCTTTATCATTTTACTATACAGTAACCCTTATCCCAAAGTTGACAAAGGGAACCTGTATTGGTTACTTGGCCGCTGAGTAAACTATATCCAAATCAAAAAAGGAGTCTATTGCCATGAAAATACAACTCATTCGAAATGCGACACTTGTTGTCCAATATGCAGGGAAGAAGTTTTTAATCGACCCTTTTTTGGGAGAAAAAGATGCGTATCCGCCTTTCCCTAATTCGTTACGCCAAGATCAAAACAATCCTTTGGTTGGCTTGCCAACCTCGGTTGACCATATTATCAGCAACTTAGACGCTGTGATAGTCACCCATCTACATTTAGACCATTGGGACGATGCGGCTAAAGAGGCGCTGCCAAAAGATATTAAAATGTTTGTACAAAACGAAGAAGACGCGGCAGAAGTCAGAAACGCTGGTTTTCAAAATGTAGAAGTGCTGCAAGAAAGTTCAGCCTTTGGAGATATTCGATTAGTTAAAACTAAAGGCGAACACGGCAGAGGAGAAATATTACAACTTGCCGGACATGTGTGCGGTGTTGTCTTGAAGCACCCAAGCGAGAAAACATTGTATATTGCTGGAGATACGGTTTGGTATGAAGCTGTAGGGGAAGCCATCGAAACACACAAACCGGAAATCATTGTTGTAAATGGAGGAGATAATCAATTCCTTCAAGGCGGATCTCTAGTAATGGGGAAAGAGGATATCTACCATGTTTATAAAGCCGCCCCTGAGGCGAAAATTATATCTGTCCATATGGAAGCAGTTAATCATTGGACATTATCGAGGGAAGAATTAAATATCTTTACTAACGAAAAAGGAATCTCCTCTAATGTTTTGATTCCAAATGACGGGGAATCCTACACGTTTTAGTGTATCGATGGATTAAAACCAAAGTTCCTACAAGACCCTAAGAGCTTCTAGGGTCTTTTTTCTTGCCACATGCTTTTAAATAACAACAGAAGCGGGTTCAGACATTATGGTCTTTATCGCCGCTTCTTCCGCAGCATACTTAACACAAAAAGAGCCATATAGGTTAACAACACCTACATGACTCTTATGCTTCATACAAGCCTCTTTTATTTATGGCATACCTATATTCTCAGGTTTCCGGCACCGCGCCGAAGCTTATACGATGAACGAGTCTATAAAAGCGTCTCTGAAGCCAGCGTAAACCCTTCAATCGCGACATCTTCGTCGACTTCAATCATGATGCAGCGTTTACCTTGGAAATTCACCTGTTTGACATACCTTAAATCCTGCGGGCTGATCGAAATCGTAGCTACCTTGGTTTCGATCTTAATGGATTTGGAAGTATACTTCGGCATGACGCTGGTTGCTTTCATCTCATAGTTCTTATTGTCCACGATGGTTTCGAATGCCCGCTCCACCTTCTCGGTTGTCACGTCCTCCACGCCGCTTGCGTTCAGTACGCGCTCCAGATCTTTATAATCCAGCTTCGGAGGTTCTTCCTCCTTCGTCTCTTCGTTCATTTCGATCACCCGGTTGATTTCCTCGTACACCTGGGCAATGGTGGCTGAATCGAGCTGTTCGCCGGCCACTTCCTTGACGATATCCTCGAAGATCGCTCGCTCTTCTAGTGCCGTCACGGATCTTTCCCCGTTCAAGACTTGTTCGACAAAATGCGGATCCGGAAAATTCGATTTTCCCGTACAATACAAAATACGATTCACATCGGAATAATTGTCCGTCACGCTAGGGTACAGGAATCCTTGCTCCGGCGTGCTTAACTTGATAATCGGATCTACGATGACATTGTACTTGAACTCCCGCTCCACATAATCGAACAAGAGCGTCTTCCGTTGTTTCTCCGTAGAATTCACGCTGCATAAAATGAATGGATGGGCGAACACCTCGTTCTTCTCGCTCTCTTCCGCTTCATCGTTTCTCGCCTTGGTCGGCAAATAATACTGTCCCCGAACGAACGTGACTACCATATCCCGCTCATATTGGGCATCCTTCAGCATTCGATCCACCAGCATCAGCATCAAGTCCTGCCATTCTTCCGGATCACCCGACACGAGCGCTTGGTGAAGCATGACCTGCGCCGGTTCCTCCGCTGCTTCCTGAAACCTCAATTCGAACAATTTTTGATCCAGTTCGCCGGTCAGCAGTTTTTTGAAATTACCCATGTATAACTCTTGCTTCTCCCGATCCACCAGCTCGAACGGCAGGCGCTCCCAGTGGTAGATTTCATTCGTTTCCTTTGTAATATAGACATTGAGAATATCGTAAATATTCATTAAATCGTGATCCAGCTTAAATTGCTTGCGTATATTGGCGACTTCTTTTTTGTTCATATCCGATTCGGCAGCTCCTTCAATATAATCTGGCTTATCTAGTATAAATTATTGGATCGTAAATTGGTAAGCGATCTTGCGGATTGCATTGCTGCGCCTTGGGTCAATTCTCCTGCGGCCCTGATCCTCTATTGTGGCATATTTGAATACCCGAGTCGAGGAGATTTCCTTGAATAAGATCTGACTTCATTGTGTGTATTTTCCTTTTTCCGGACACGCAGAATTATGGAAAATATCAAAGAAGGAAGATAAGCCGGTTGATTATCGCTCTAAGGGTGGTTCCCTGCCTATCTTGCACCAAGTTCATCAGGGGAGTCATGCTCTCGGAAATAAAAAAATGGCGATACGGGATTCGTTCCGTACCACCATTTCATGTTACTCTGTTTAATGCCATTCGCCGCCGAGCACCATTAAATGGACCCCCGATGGCTGCCAGACACTTCTCATGCGGCCGCCAATGCTGCCGAGCGAGGCGCATGCCTAGCCCGTTACAGCTTACCCGCAGCTTTCACTTTCACAAGCAGCGCATTGCCCGGCAAATAGGCAATCGGAATGTCCTCGACGGACACAATCTGTACGGTCTCCGGATTCGCGCCAGCTGCCGTTGCCTCGTTTATAGCGCTTTCCTTCGCATCGCGGATGACGTCGTCATAGCTCCAGTCGTCCAGCGAATAGATCCGCTCCGACTCGCCGCTAACCTCTCCCAGCGCTGCGCCGATCGCGTTCGCCGCATCATAGTTGTCCGGCCGGATGATTCGGCTTGCCCCTGCCAGCGTATCCGGTACCAACAGACTGCCGCCGCCGACCAGAATGACATCGACCGGGTCGGCACTCGTTTTCATCCGGTCTATGGCATCCTCCAGAATCTGCTGCATGACGGCATCCACCTTGCCGCATACCGCTTCGTCCACGGCATTCGCGTTGGTGCCCGGCCATTCTGCACGGCCCAGCTTCACGGCTACGTCCGTCGTCGTCAGCGTATCTCCGCCAAAGATGCGGGCCCGTGTCGTCAGCTTGTAGCCCACGCTGTCCGGGCCAACCGTCACGCCGCCTGCGTCGTCCAGCCGGACGATTGTACCGCCGCCAAGGCCAATGGACAAAATGTCCGGCATCCGGAAATTCGTGCGAATGCCGCCGATATCCACCGCTGCCGACGACTGGCGCGGGAAGCCTTGCACGAGCACGCCGATATCCGTCGTCGTGCCGCCGATATCGACGACCAGCGCGTCGCTAAGCCCGGATAAATGCGCCGCGCCCCGAATTGAATTCGTCGGTCCGCACGCAATCGTCAGAATCGGGTAACGAAGCGCATATTCGCTCTTCATCAACGTGCCGTCATTCTGGCAAATGTACAGCTGGGCATGGATGCCGAACCCGTTCAGCGCTTCCTCAAAGCCGCGCACCACGCCTGCAATGACTTGCAGCAGCGCCGCATTCAGCACGGAGGCATTCTCCCGCTCCAGCAATCCGATGCTGCCAATCTCGCTGGAGTAGGTAACCGGCATGTCCGAACCCAACACCTCGCGCACGATGTCTCCAACGCGCTTCTCCTGCTCACGATTCACTGGGGCAAATACGCCGCATATCGCCACGGCATCAACTTCTCCGCTCATCCGGCGGCACAGTTCGGCAATCTCCTCTTCGTCCAGATTGGCAATCTTGCGGCCATCATACTCATAGCCGCCAGAGGCGATATAGCTATGCGGCCCAACTGCCGCGCGCAGCGATTCGTCCCAGCCAGCAAGCGGCGGAACGGCTGTTGTTGCCGGAGCGCCGATGCGAATCAGGCCGACCCGGCCAAGATGCTTGCGCTCCACGATGGCATTGGTGCAGTGCGTGGTGCCGAGCATCGCATAGCGAATGTCTGCTCCATTCACGCCGCTCTCCTGCAGCAGCCGACGAACGGCCTCCACAATGCCTTCGTTCACGTCGGCCGTCGTGTGGACCTTCACCTTGTGCACGCAGCGCAAGTCGGAATCCAGCAGGGCAGCGTCCGTATTCGTTCCCCCCACGTCAATCCCGATACGGTAGACCTGGTTTGTGTCAGTCGTAGTTACCTGGGTCATTTCGCCGCACCTCCTTTCGAAGCCAACGTCTCGATCGGCACATAATCAAAGTCATAACCGAAGTATCTCGGCCCGGCCGTCTCGATGCCTTTCGGCGTGCGCCATTTGTCATCGCACGGTAAACCTGCTGCCGTTACCCGGGCACCATACTTCAAGTTCTCCGTCGTCACCGGCATCCCCGTATCCTGATCCAACAGCGTAATCAGGTCAGGCGTAATGGCGAGCGGTTGATCGTCAACGGTAGCGAGCAGGAACTCATTCTGGAAAAACAGCCGCATCGTTTTTCCCTTGTTCTCGCCGGTACCTTCGAATACCGCTTCGCCGCGCGTAAAACCGCCGTCCATGCGGCGACGGATATCCACGGCCTTGCCATGGAACAGGGCATGGCCATTCAGCTTCGCGAGCAATTCGCGCACAGGATTCAGCTTCTGCTGCTTCGCTTCGAACAGCGTCCGCCCGATCTCATAGGCTAGCGTCAGCGTGCCGCCGATCGCGCTCTGCTTCGCCTGCGCGCCGGATACCGGATAATCGCAGATGGAGGCAGATCCCCCCATCTCCACCGTCAGCGCACGCGCCATCCGTTCTTCCCACACGCCGTCAATCGTATGCATCAGCGCGCTGTTGCCGCGCTCGTCCGCCATCGCCACCGGGCTGCACGGGATGCCTTCCAGATGGAACGTCACCATCTGCGATTCGGGAAACGCACGCCCCATCGCATCGGCATCGACGAGCGGAATTCCGCGCTGCGCCGCCGCAATGACCGGAACGAGCGAGTTGCCGCCGCCGACCTCGATCGGCATGACAGCATCCACCTTGCGCCCGAGCTCTCTCTCCATCAGATCAAGCGGTTTGGTCAGCTGTTCAGCCGAAGGGATTTTCTCCAGCATCACCGTCGGTGCTCCGATCATCGATACCGGCACGATAAGCCCTTCATCGTCCAGCTCTTCGAGCTGGGCGATTCGAACCGGGCCATACTTGCGGATCGCCTCCATGGCCATCAATTTTCCGACATGAGGATCTCCACCGCCGCCCGTGCCAAGCACCGCAGCTCCTATCGCGATATATTCAATGGCTTGTTCATCCAATGTGGTTAATCTGGTTGCCTTGTTCATGCTTTCATCCCTTCTTTACTACCCATTTGCCTATGATTGCTTGTACGATAAACGCCATCAAGAAGCTGTCCAGCGCCGGAACCTGCGTCACCTGGAACCATCCGAGCCCATCCGGGGCCATCGTTGTCATAAACCCGAAGAACGTGGCGATGACCCATACGACGATGGAGCGGGGAATCCAGCTCCGATTGCTGTCCAGCCCGTCAAACGAGAACTTATTTTTGTTCACCAACAAATACTCAGCCGTATATATGCCGCCCAGCGGTGCAACAAGCATCGTAATGTACGTCAGGAACGTCATGAAACGATCATAAATACCAAAGCAAGCAAGTGCCGTCGCAATCACCCCTGCAATAATCGTGATCACGGATTTAGGCACCCGTTTGAAGACGACGGAGAAACCCAGCCCCGCGGAATATAAATTGTTCGTATTGGTCGTCCATTGTGCCAGTGTCAGCACGATAATCGCCGGAATCCCGAGTCCGAGCGTCAGAAGAATGCCCGTCAGATCGTCGGAATCCATCGCACGCGACAGGAAGATCGCAATGATGGTCATGAAGCTGTTGCCGACAAAGAAACCGATAAACGCGGCGGTAACCGCATGCTTTGGCGTTTTGGCCCAGCGCGCAATGTCAGGGGACAGCGCTGTTCCAAGAATAAAGATACCGATGACCAGCGATATCGCCGTCCCCATCGGCAGGGCCTCACCCTCGAACGGTGACCAGACGGTGCTTCCGCCTTCCCCGTTAAGCGCCATGACCAGCGCGATAATAATAAACACAACGAGAAGCGGTACCGACCAGACGCTTAATTTTTCAATCGCCCTGTAGCCCCAGATCGCCGTGGACATCATGAGAAGTCCACCAATGATCGACAGTACCCAGAGCGACCAATGCCAACCCCATAGCTCGCTCAACGCCGTCTGGAAGTTGGAAGCGAAGAAGCCGACCTGAACGCCGAACCAGCCCAGCGATGAAATGCCGAGAATGACCGAGACGATCAGCGCCCCTTGATTCCCAAACAGAAACCGGCTGATCATGGCCGTCGATAGGCCCGTTTTGGCTCCCACATATGCGCAGACAGCCCCGATTATGCCCAATATCGCTGAACCGACGATAACCGCCGTAAACGAGTCGCCGATACTCATGCCCGCGCCGAGCTGCGCACCCAGAAACATCGCAGACAGGTCAATGCCAATCGCAATCCAGACAAATGCCATCGAGAGCCACGATTTCCGCAAATGCTGGGGTACGGGCTCCCGTTCGTAATCTTCTATTTTCGTATCATTGCTCATGTTCCACCCTCTGCTTTCTGTACCATCTTGTTGATTGCCTAAGCTTCGACGGATCTCCAGAACATCTCAAAGGCATGTTTCAGTTTCCGTTCGAACAGCTCCTGCGATTTATAGTAGTAATATTGCATGCCCAGCCCGTCCATCAAGGTGAGGTACGAATCCACCAGCGTCTCCATCGGGACGATGGCCAATTCGCCGCGATCCAGACCTTCCTGCATGATCTCGCCGATAATGCTGCTCAACAGCGTATCGAAACGCCCAAACGCCTCCTGCATCCGTTCCTGCAAGAAATCCGGCGGGAAAATTAAGTACCGGAAGGCAAATGCGGCAAGCTCCCGCTTGTCTCGGTGGAAATCGTATTGGCGAAGCAGCAGCGCATGCAGTTTTTTCTCCGTACTCATTCCTTTGCTGGTTTCTGCCATCGCTTGGATATATTCGTTATAGGCGCTCATCGATTCTTCGAAGACCGTCATGAACAGATCTTCCTTGCTCTCAAAAAAGGCATAGATTGCCGGTGTCTTGACGCCGACCTCCTTCGCGATTTCCGATAATGCCGTTCCGTCGTAGCCCTTCTGTCCGAATAACCTCAGCGCAGCTTCTTTCAGCTTCGTTCTGGTCATGTTCATCCCCTTTTCTCCATTTTAATTAACGTTAATTAAGTAGATTATACAACTTTCTGCATAAAAATCAATCTATTTGATGGCTCTGCCAAATGGTCTTCCAATCTTTATACGTTCAGCATTCAAGCAGGACCATGTACTACGGTGGATACAATGCCCATACCAAAAAGAGATATCCTTACTCGAAGGATACCTCTTCTGGAAACATGAACCATTCATTCAAACAATCTTTGATGTTTATGAAAAAATCGGTAAAAGAATTGGACATTGTCCAGCTCAAACCATTCGGCCGTTTGCAAAATCTTGGCATCGAGATTGTAGATCTTCGCATGAAGCGTACCCAGAACAAAGGGGGAGTGCGTAGCAATAATAAATTGGCTGTCAAAATAACGTGCCAGATCGTTCATTTGCTCGGCCAGCTTGATTTGATTCGCCGGAGAAAGCGACGTTTCCGGTTCATCCAATAAATACAGTTTCCCGGGAAGCAAATATTCCTCGAAAAACTGCATCGAGCTTTCCCCGTTCGAATACTTCTCCTGAGCGAATTGAATGATATCCACCTTCTTCTTGAATTCATACGACTGCTCCAACTCTTCTACCTCGGCCTTGCTCTTTCCCTGAACGAGCTGCTCATGCAGCAGCCCCTCGCGAAGCACGTTTTCCTGCTGTATTTTTTTGATTTCATACAATAGATCCTCTGACTTGATGTACCGGCTCCCGTCGGGAAGCTTATATATGGGACGCTCCTGTTCATCATGCCCGAGTTGATAGCTGCTCTCCTCGATAAACCGCTGCGCGTACACGTTGTGACCATAACTTGTCATTCGCTCAGCGCCCGCAATTCCCAATTTGTTGGCGATCAGATTCAGCAGGGTGGATTTGCCGGAGCCATTACTGCCGTATAATACCGTAATTCGATCAAACAGGAGAACTTCCCCTGCAATATGCCTGAACACATGATCGGGATATATATTCGGGTTGCCGGAAATGTAAGGAGAGAGTTTGAAGTTACTTAAATATAGCATCGCCCTTGCTCACCTCATTCCAGCACGGTCCAAATATCCACTGCCGCCAGACGAATTGCCTCAAACTCATGATTCCGGTACGTTCTTAAACGGTCGGTACAAGCCTGGTTCCACAATAACGATGTTCCCGCAACCTTCAGCAAAGAAAGCCCGATATATTGGGCCGCAAACGACTGCCGATCTCTCAAATGGTCCACCAGTTCCAGCATCGTCTCCGGTCTCCAATACGCCTGGCTGGCATTGGCTGCCCGAGCGATCTGTCTGTAGGCGTAATCCAACAGATGCTGGTACGTGTCCGCCATTTGAATCACAGGGTCCAACCGCAGGGCAGCCTGATCCGCCTGGTTCCATTCGACAAGCGCCAAATATAACTTGATCACGGCTGGTTTCATGGTTTCTTTGGACTTAAGAGCATCGATCATGCCCGTATATAAAGGAACTAGCATCCTTCTTGCATTGAGAGGTAACGAGGTCAGCTTGTCAATCAATGCCACCAGACGCTGCCGCTCTGGAAGGTCCCTCTCCGGTGCAGCATTCCATTCGGCTTTCGTCTCCGTGTCCGCCAATTGTGTGCAAACATCAATGACCTGCTCATTCACCTTCCCGTCACGGCAAGCCACAATGAGGGTATCCATCGCCGCCTTCCATCTGGTGTTATCCTCCAAATCAAGAATCGCTCGGCAGGCGGAAGCCGCTACCTTCTCCTCACTTCCATTCACCCAACGGCTCATGGCTTGGAAAGCCTCTTTAGCCACAACGGGATCGGCATGCCCTGCAATCTCGATAATCAATTGCAAATACCTTGGCCGAGCCTCCGCCGGAAGTCCGCCAGCATACTGGTTAAGCAGGCTTCTTGCGATATCACGCTGCGGTGAAGCAGCCATGGCACGCATCAGGGTCCAGCTGCGTTCATCATCAAGCCATTGTCTGGCAGCGTGTCCTACGGCGATCATCACGTCTTTGTGTACATTCGGTTTCTCGTATTCACGGATGAGCAGCGCCATGCCCTCACTGCTTTTATAAGCCCCAAGCAATCGGATGGCCTCTTTTCTGACCGTGATTTTCAATTTCTCACGGTTCAGCAGGTCCGACAACATGGATGTCAACATCACCGGGCTCACCCTGCGCATGCATCTGGGGATCGAGTACATGGCCACCCGAGCACGGTCCCCATCCAGGTTGTCCAATAATACAGGCAGTGCCTTCTCCGGCTCTTCCCATAACGAATAGGCGTAGAGGGCAGCCTCGACGACATGCACTGCCTGAACCTGCAGCAGAATCTCCAGTTGATCGGAGAGATAATCCGGCATGACGGCCAAGCTCCGCATCGCTCCCGCACGTTCATGGAAACTTCGTTTGGCATCCAAGGCCACCCGTTCCAATAGGGAAGCTAATGCCTTTTGCTGACGCGGCAGCCACCGGTGAAACCCATTATGGGCAGGCACAACATAAATCGTTTTTCCCGATAAATGCTTGCCATCGATGATTGTCCCCGAGATAAACGGGTCTAACCACTCTTGGCGCTTCAGATGCAGATGCATAAATACGTCATGGAAAGAGATGAAGGATGGGTCCCTGTCCAGCAGTTCTCTAACCCTCGCATCCCGGGTTTTATACGGTGCCAGCCAATAATGGACCGCCTGCGGGGATACCGTTTTGGCCTGGAGCAGCTCCTCCAGCAGCAGCTGAAGCTTCGGCAACCGATCCACGGCTTTCCCGAACAATTCCGCCATACGCAGGTTCACACTTGTGTTTTCGCGCTTGTTCGCTTCTACACCGAAGGCATAAATCTCATCGAACAACGCTTCCAGTGCAGAACTTGGTATGCTATCCCAATCCATCGAGAAGAGCGCAAACTGACCGTCCCGCATCGTCAATCTTCCAAACGTTCTCAGAGCGAACTTGAACAGCTCGCCCTTCGGCTCCCATGCATGTTCACGCAGGATGGCAAAAGCCAGCTTCTCCACGGCGGACCTTGTCCCGTACGAAGTGTCCCTGGCTTCCACCACGCTATCCACCAGCATGGTCAGATCGTTCACATGCTCTTCCTTAAACATGGGAGCAGGACAGTTTGAGAGCTCAACCATCACTTGCCAGCGCACCGGATCTTGGTCGTTCTTGATTCGAGTCAGGAAACGCAGCGTCTCATCCATTCCGCTTCGGGACAGAGCCGTACTCCGAACGAGGTGAACATAGGCCGTTGCACGCTCATCGCTATTTGACACCTGGACGGCTTGCTCCAGCTTCTCCCTGGCGTTACCAATGAAACGGCGCGCCGTCGTTTCGAGCATGTTATCCGGATGATCACGGATATCGCGAAGCTCCAGCATGCGGGCAGCTTCCTTGTCACGCAGTCGGTGCGGCAGTACATCCAGCAGCGGCATCGGGAAAATGCGCGTCTTCCGCTCGTCTTCCTTATAAGCGGCATCAAACATTGCTTCACGACTAGACGGCGCAAGGGTATCCAGCACCTTGGCTAGATGTACAGGCTTATCTGCGAGCAATGCAGCCAGCGTGGTCCACTGCGCTGTGGTAAACCATTTTCTCTTCTTCAACACGCCTGCCGGAACGCCATGATTCAACAAGTATTCTCGTGTCTCCTCACGTGTCAGCAGCTCAAATATATCGTTTGGACCGGCCTGAATCAGAATGCCCAATTGCTGTTTGAGTACTGGATGAATCATATCCGTTGGCCCAAGCTTAAGCGCACATTCCAACACGATTGCCGGTCTTGAAACACTCAGTACCTCAATCGCGGAAGAGAGCGTCCACCATACACTGACCTTTTCCCGATGCGTTGCGTTCTGCAAAGCATTCTTGAAATACGCTGCAACCAAATCGGGGTAGTGCTTCGTTAAGAGCCGCCAATTGCGTAAAGCATACCCCAGCTCCGGGAGCCTGCTGCTTACTGTCTCTTCACTGCAAACGGCCAATAATAAAGAAGCTTCTTGTGCGCCCCACTGGCCAAGCACGAGCGGCAGCAGCCGTTCCGCCCAATCCTGACGATATGTATTCACGATGCTCCGCAGCAATTGGTGACGACAATGATACGGCATCCGAGCAATTTCGGATTCAATCGAAAAGTCCGGATCTGTCACCACTTCTGGCATTAACCCAGCCGCACGTCCCCTGACTCCTGCCTTAGAATGCTTTAGAGCAAGTAAAACCGCACGAGCATCATGCACTACATCCGCACCAGTCAATGCCAAATGCGCCTCATAGGCGGTGCCGCTTTCGAGCAAGGATACGAGCAGCGCGGAAAAATCCGCATCTCCTTTATACTTGCGCCCCAGAAGCGCCATCCGCTTCATCCTGTCCGAGTAACCCAGCGAATCCAGCTCCATGAGCAATTGCTCTTTGTTCATCAGATCATGGTTATATGTCAATATTTCCTCTCCCCTCATGTTCTTATAACCGATCAAATTTCTCCGTAATCGATTTGCACAGTCTCTCCTGGAAGCATATAACTTCTTCATAAGCGAAGGCTTCTCCTGTTCGATTCCACATTTCAGGCCGACTTAGCCTGTGGAATAGTCTTTAGCAGCTTGCTTGAAGTATAGAAGAAGCTAGGCATACCTATCAAATGTCTGCTGCATACAAAAAGAGATGCCTCTTCCGGGTCCATTAGCGGCCCTTTGAGTCATCCCTATTAGCTCAAGATGATGTTTATCCGAATTTAGTTATTCCAGTATTGCTTGGCAATCTGTTGACCTTGATCGATTTTTGCCCATTGCTCGGCTTCGCTTAGCTCGTTACCGCCATCGCAGGACGCAAAGCCGCATTGATGCGAGAGCAGCAGACGATCCTTATCAATGATTTTGGATGCTTCGTCAAGCAGACGGATGACGCGTGCTTCATCATCAAGCGTATTGGTTTTGGAAGACAGCAGGCCCAGAACAATCTCCGTTTCCGGTCTGTCCTTGAAAACCTCCAGTGCTTCAATCGAACCCGCACGATCATCATCCCACTCCAGGAAGAAGCGATCATATTTCAACTGCTTCAGGAACAGGTTGGCGATTTTCGCATAAGATCCACCGCCCATGTTGCGGGAATCATAGTTACCGCGGCAGTTGTGTGTCCACATTTTCAAGCCGAGGCTATGACCGAAGTCAATCACGGTATTGTTAATATCAATAAATTCGGTGGCGAGACCCTGTACTTCCGCTTGATTAATATGCTCCCCTGTAAACGGAGAATTCGGGTTGTCGTCTGCAAACAGCTCCCATAAGCAATCATCGAATTGCAGGATTTTGCCGCCTGCCGCAGCGAATTCCGCTACGAATTCTTTATAGGCGCTCACAAGGCCCGCTTTGAGCTCCTGTTTGTTCTGATAAACCGCATCCGTGCCGCCAATGTTATCCGACCAGGAAAGTTCACCGTAGATATGGGAAGGCGATGGTACGCAAAGTTTCGTTTGCCGGTCGCCAGCCGTTTCTTGCAGCTGTTTAAACAGCTTAATGAAGTGATGATTCTTGCCGCTCAGTTTGCCAGTAATCCGCAGGCCAATATCTTTGCGTGTTTCATATTTTGAGGTTCCGTCCACATCCCGGAAAAAGTAGCCATGATCAGCGATATAACGCTGGGCTCCGCCAAAGCCCCATACAAAATCCAGATGCCACATCGATTTGGAAAATTCACCGTCCGTAACAACCGACAGGTTATGCTCGATTTCCTTTTTCACGACCTGTTTGATCGCCTCGGTCTCGCACTCGGCATACCCTTCGAAATTCTCATAGAACGGATACTGGATATCATCACGATGTTCAATTTGCGTTTTATATTTCAGCAGCTCTTCGGGCCGCAACAAACTTCCTACGATCTGGAACTTATCAGTCATGTACATAACCCCCTCGTTGTATAGCGATATCATATCACGACGAGAGGAGTTATAAGTCATACCAAAAGAATATGACTAGTTATAGTTAAAAGCTATAGCAAGAGTGTCGGCTGAGATTACTGTGGATGCTGAATGAGACTGCACTTGGTCCCGATCCCGTATTAATATGAGATACCTACACGTGATTTAATATATTCGCTGCTATGAATCTGGCGGTATGTGAACTCCGCAGTATCCGAAACAGCGATAACAGATCCACCCTCAGGCAAGAAGTCACGTTCTACACGATACTTCTCCATCCGTTCTCCGTCGGATAAATAGGCAGGACAGACAATCGTCCATTCGAGGTCTGATTGTTTCAGCATGTTGTATACTTTATGATGTTCTTCCGCTGCACGGGTAGACTTACGTTTGGATTCACTTGCCTGATAACGAAGGATCGCAGGGCTGGTTCTGCTTTGCAAAATTCCCGCCGTTCCAATGGTGACAAGTCGTTTTTTGACTTCGGTTTTCATTGCTTCCATAATGAGCGGCATACTTTCCGATAAAGTAGTGGTTCCATCCGTACTTAATGCACTAACGACCACATCCATGCCATGTATAGAACGCCTGATATCATCTTTATTTAAGGCATTCCCTTGGATCAGGGTTAAGTTTTCATCCGTATAGTTCATCTTAGCTGGTGTGCGAACAAGTGCGGTAACATGAAGTCTTTCCCTAAGTGCAAGAGCAACTATTTCACGCCCCACTCGACCGGTAGCGCCTAATATTAAGATATTCATGCGTAAGATACTCCTCTTCCCGATAGCTGCAAAATATCATTTCGAAAACGTGCTATCTACACCTTTCACGGTGATATCGACCGTATCTTTTGATTTCCTTGGCACAGCCATGAATTGAACGGCTATCATCAACACATTAATTACAATCATACCCAAAATATAGCTTGCTGTACCCCATGCTTTGGACGATTCAGTGAGCTAAAAAGACTGATTCCGTCGATCACCCAAAAGATGCTGACCAATCAATTACGGGAATTAGAAGAACAGAACATTATCCATTTTGTTCATGATGCACGAATAGGGAGCTGCTCATTTGGAATATATGGCAAATAAGAGTGGCACACAAGATCAGGTGTTACCATAAAGTTAAATGAAAAAAGAGGGGCATGAGCCCCTCTTTTCTAATGTAGACTACCAGCCTACCTATTCTGTTCCTCCACCACAAATTCATCAAGCAGCGCCCTTACTTCACTTGTTGATTTTGCGTTCATTAAGTGATTTCTAAGCTCGCTTGCCCCTCGGAATCCACGAACATAGATTTTGAAGAAGCGGACAAGTGCGCTGAAGGAGCGCCGCATTTGTGCCGAATATTGATCATGGAGATCCAGATGCAGCCGCAGCAGATCAAGCAATTCCTCACTGCTATGTTCCCTCGGCTCCTTCTCAAACGCAAATGGATTATGAAAAATCCCACGCCCAATCATTATGCCATCGACACCGTATTGTTCAGCGAGCTTGAGGCCGGTCTGACGGTCAGGAATATCCCCGTTAATGGTTAGCAGCGTATCGGGCGCCACCTCATCACGAAGCTTCTTAATCTCCGGAATCAGTTCCCAATGCGCGTCGACCTTGCTCATTTCCTCTCTTGTCCGCAGATGAATGGACAGGTTCACAATGTCTTGCTTCAAAATATGGGTCAACCAGTCGCGCCATTCGTCTACAGCACTAAAACCGAGCCTTGTTTTTACACTGACGGGCAATCCCCCGGCTTTGGCCGCCTGGATAATGTCCGCTGCAATGTCGGGACGGCAGATCAGGCCGCTTCCCTTCCCATTCTCCGCTACATTCGCTACAGGACAACCCATATTAATATCGATGCCTTTAAACCCTTCTTTCGCCATGCCGATACTCATCTGACGAAAGAATTCCGGCTTATCTCCCCAGATATGGGCTACCATCGGCTGTTCATCCTCTGTAAAAGTCAAACGTCCGCGCACACTGTGGTTCCCATCCGGGTGACAATAGCTCTCGGTATTCGCAAACTCCGTAAAAAACACATCCGGCCTAGCTGCTTCACTGACGACATGGCGAAACACAACATCCGTCACATCTTCCATGGGCGCCAGTATAAAGAAAGGCCGCGGTAAATCACGCCAAAAATTATCTGTCATATCCAATACTCCTCTATAATACATACCAGGACAAATCTTGATCCCGAAATAGGAAATACAACCTGTTCATGTCCTTGCTTTTTCTTCACTTATAGCATATTTAAGCAGCGCATATCAAACGGCAGTATATGTTAATCGCAGACACTTATTTTATCGCCTTATGCATGGCCGCGACACCGCCGCTATAGCTTTTTACATCTACCTTAGAAAATCCCGCTTCCAAAAACATTTGTTTCAGTACGCTTTTATTGGGGAAATGACGGGCCGATTCTTGCAACCATGAGTATTCATCATAACTTTTGGCAATAAACTTTCCAAGCAAGGGCATGATATAGCGAACATAAAAGAGGGAAGCTTGTCGATAACCGAATAACGTGGGTTGGGATGTTTCTAAACAAAAGACTTGTCCGCCTGGCTTCGTTACTCGATACATCTCCCGCAGCACGGTTGAATAATCGGGTACATTTCTTAAACCAAAACCAATGGTTACATAATCAAATGAATCATCTTCAAAAGGAAGCTCCATGGCATTTCCCTGGATAAGGGTGAGCTGCTTTAAAGCTTGTTGCTCCTGCTTATCTTGTGCTATTTTGAGCATGTTTTGGCTAAAATCTAATCCAATGACTTCTCCATGCGTTCCAACAGCCTTTGCTAAAGCAATCGCCCAATCCCCGGTTCCCGTGCACACATCAAGAGCTTTACTACCTTCTTTCACATTCATCCGTTTCATAACATCATGGCGCCATGCGATATGTCTCCTAAAAGTAATGACCGAGTTCATCGAGTCGTATTGATCCGATATCTTTTCGAATACCTGATGAACTCTTTCCGCCTTTGTTTGTTCAGACATGTTATTCCCTCTCTTCCACAAGTGCAATAATATTCTTTAAACGAAAATGATTTATGCTCATCACGCACGGCGCCGCAGTTCATAAAAATATTGCACTACCGGATGCTTTAGCTTCATCCTATCTGCCATGTTTATAATCCGCTTTTTGCCAACTCGTCTGTCTACCAAGGCTAGTATATTCAATAAGATATCATCGCTCTCCATGCTTTCTTCTATAGAAGTAGATAAGAACTTATTCGCTGTAGCGACAAAATTGGATTTACTTAAATTTGCCTGTGCTGACAAAAGCTCCTTTGCGAGTACGGATACTTTTCTGTTTCTTGCAATGACGTTGAGACGATCCTCGGGAACGGTCCCTTTGGTTTCCTTTCTGACGGCTTCCAATTCATCGTCGCTGATCGGAATTTGGATATGGGGATCATTCTTAATTTCCAGCTCCGTCTGATACCACCTTATGGAGCTGGTTTTATCACTCATATGGAGTACGTTCTTTTTATCTACCGAAATATAACAAAGCCCTGCCTTATCAGGTAAATAACGATAACCGGTAGCTCGATATTCAACTCTTCCAGCTAATGCAGGACTGAGAAAACTCTCCAGCTGTTGCTTCAATTTACTCCAGGACATGGTTCCTCCTATGTCTTCGAACCCTGAGGGGCGCGGTATCCATCTGCACATCTCATTCAGTATGAATAAACCTCTGCCAAAAAACAACCCATAACATGTCCTACATATTGAATGGAATATCTGCTTCTCCTCTTTATAGAAAAGAAAAAATCTTATCGATCGGAACCACAAAGAGTACCTGCTCAAAGGCTGAGCAGGTACTCTTTAAGACGGTTATATCTGTTCCAGATTCAGGATGCGGTATATTTAGCTGCTTGGGCTAAATCCTAGTATGCTAATTGAATATTTTATAGCAGCGGGTTCTCATGTTTCGCTTTCAGAATCGACCAGCGCCGCTCCACTTCTTTTTCAAATTCGCCAAGCATGTCTTTGTTTTCTTCCTTAAGCAGATGTCTTGATTTGCCCATGTATTTCAGCCAGTCGCTGAGCGGCACCTGTTTTTTCTTCGCTTCAGGATCGTACGTAATATTCGTTTCTCCCTGCTCCACTTCATACAGTGGGAAGAAGTTTGAATTCACGGCCGCGCGGACGATGTTCTCCCCATCCTTGTCGCTCGATTTCCAGTTCAGCGGGCATGTGATCAACAGCTTGCCGTAGACGGTACCTACATTCTGAGCGTACCACTGCGCTTTTGCCGCCTTTTTCACAAGGTCCTGCGGGAATGCTTCCGTCCCTGTGAATACGTACGGAATATGCGCCGCCGCCATCATTTGCACCGTATCCTTGTGATGGAACGCTTTGCCCTGCTGCTGTTTGCCGACGCCGGACGTACTGGTCATATGCCCTAATGGCGTAGAGTACGAAAGCTGGGCACCGGTGTTCATATAGCCTTCATTATCATATTCCAGAATGATCAGATTATGGCCCCGCAGCGCCGTCCCGATGGCCGAACCCATCCCGATGTCCATGCCGCCATCGCCGGTCACCATCACAAAAGTAAAGTCCTCAGGAACTTCGATTTCCCCGCGGCGTTTCTTCTCAAGGAACGCTTCTACCGTGCCGGATAAAGTAGCCGGTCCGTTCTGGAACAGATTATGAATGAAACTCTGCTTATGCGAGTTATACGGATAACCCGTTGTTGTGATATAAGCGCAGCCGGTATGGAATAAAGTAACGACATGGCCTTCAATCCCTTTGAAAAAGAGCTCCAGCGCCGGGAAAATACCGCAGCCCGGGCAAGCTCCGTGGCCGGAAGCAAACCGTTTCGGTTTCGCCGCAAGCGCCCGCATCGGCGGCACTTTAACGGATAGTTTACTCGTCTCTTCATCTACCTTTACGGTGATCAGGCCAGATTTAAAGCTGTCTCCATTCATCGGGGCAATGACTGGCTGCAGTCTCTGCTCCTCAGCTCCCGGTGTTTGGCCGTAATAATCAAACGGCACTTTGGCATAACCGAGCTCCCTGGCCTCGATCGTCAGGGCAAAAAAAGCTTCCGCGTCATCCGCGTAATAGTCTTTCCCGCCAAGTCCAAATATGCGGGACAGCACAATAGGCTGCGGACCACGGATTTCCTGCAGGGCCGCTTTAACCTCATGGGTCAGATTGGCCCCGTGCGCACCGTAAGAATCGGCACGTTCGCCAACCAGCAGTGCTTTGACACCGGTCAACGCCTCGCGGATTTCCTTTGCCGGGAACGGCCGAAGAATATTCGGGCTGATTACGCCCGCTTTAATTCCTCTCGCCCGCAGCCGATCCACGACGTCTTTGGAGGATTCGGCCGCCGAATTGAGCAGGAATAAAGCCACCTCCGCGTCTTCCATTCGGTACAGATCAAGCGGCGAATAGGATCTTCCGGATAAAGCTGCGTATTCCTCTGCCACTTCCTTGAACACTTCCCCCGCACGGTACATGGCGTTGGACTGCTGGAAGTGGTTGTTCATCAAATCGTCGCCGTTCATATAAGCCCCAACAACGATCGGGTTGTTCTCGTCCAGTACATGTGGATATTCAGGTGCCTTTTCCCCTACAAACGCCTGAACGGTTTCCCGGTTCGTAAATATGTGTACCCGGCGTTTCTGGTGCGATGTGAAAAATCCGTCATAAGCTACAATGACCGGCAGGCGCACGTCTACATGTTCAGCGATTCGCAGCGCCATGATATTCATGTCATAAACGGCCTGCGGTGAACGGGCGGTCAAAATCACCCAGCCGGTATTCAGACCGTAGTAAAGATCCGAATGGTCACCGCGAATATCCAGCGGTCCGCTTACCGCACGCGTCACCAGATTCATGACCATCGGGAAACGCGTGCCCGCCTGCACAGGAAGCTGTTCGATCATATACAGGAAACCATTCGCGCTGGTAGCATTGAATACCCGTGCTCCGGCTGCGGCCGCACCGTAGCAAATCCCCGCCGATCCATGTTCGCCGTCAGCTGGAATCAGCTTGATGTCATGCTCGCCGCGTGTACGCATCATGTCAAGATATTGGGCGATTTCCGTAGATGGCGTAATCGGAAAATAACCCATCATGTGATAGTTAATCTGGGCAGCCGCCATGGCAGCCATTTCGTTGCCCGATTCGAAGACTTCCGTTTGAGCAGCCGCCAGCTTATTCTCCGTTGTTTCTTGAATTTGCATATTCATGATCGGACTCCCTCCGCGGTTATATAGGGAAATGATTGCGGCACACGGTGCTGCTCCGCATAATGCGGCTCTTCTAACATGGCAGCCAAAGCGGTGGTCGGACAAGCTTCGATACACTTCAGGCAGCCTTTGCAATACTGATAATCGATACCTTTCATAAACATCTGCATATTCCCGCGCTTGTCCGGTTTCTTCTCCCACACGATGCAGAAATCCGGACATACCGTATCGCAGGCGGCACAGTGAATGCAGTCCTCGATCTTGTACTCTGGCAAATATCCCTGCCGGGAGCCGCTAAGATCCTTCAGGACACTGTTCGCCGTAACGTTCAGAATCCCGCCCAGCTCCTGCGTTTCATATCCAAGCATCGGCTGCGGTCTTGCGAAAGCAATTTTGTCTATAAGGTCTGAGCCATTTCTCAAGGAAAGGAACTGAACTTCGTTATATCCTCTGTCAAAGGTCCGCAAATTCGCTTCCACGAGGTGGGGCAGCTTTTTCTCAAACGTTGTGCGGATCACCTGCCGCATATCGTCCGGGTTCAGGAAGCTGCAAATCCGGAACAAAGCCCCCAGCATGGCCGTATTCACTTTGGTTTTTTCCTCAACGGAAATGTTCAGCGCATCAACGACGGCCAGCGTTCCCTGCGTCATATTCAGATCAACGGCCACTTCGGAAAGGGCTCGCGCCGTATTCACAAGCACCGTTCCATCAGGCTGTACTCCGCTTATGACATCGATCGTCTTATACAAAGCTTCATGAAATACGCCGACGACATGCGGCTGCTCAATGGGACTGTGATCGCGGATTTCCACCTCGGAATCGCAGAACCTTACGAAGCTCTTCACCGGCGACCCTTTTTTCTCCGAACCATAGCTGGAAAAATTCGAACCGTTAAGTCCGGAGCCGGTCACCCCGGCTTCGGCCAGCATTTTTCCAGCCAGATTGGCGCCAAGCCCGCCGATGGATTCGAGACGAATCTCGAAAAATCCCAGTTCATTCTTCTGAGGTAAAATCGACATGTTCTCTCCTCATTTCTTCTTAGGTCATTAATTCCAGTTTAAAAGAAGAAACGGACCGGGTTTGTGATTATACTCACAACTTAAAAAATTGTGATTCCAATCACTATGTCGGTTGTGGGAGCGAAGTATACTGTCTTCAACAGTCCAATTGCGAGGCAATTTTATACTGACCTTTAGGCAAAAAATCACGAAATTGGAGGAGAAAATAATGAATAACAACGCCCAAGAGACCTTAGAGCATCAGCCGTCCATGTTCTGCTTTCAATGTCAGGAAGCATCCAAGGGAACAGGCTGCACCATTGTCGGCGTATGCGGCAAACCGCATGATGTGGCAAACCTGCAGGATTTGCTGATTTATCTGCTGAAAGGAATCTCTTTTCTCAGTCTGGATGTCCGGCTGCCGGAGGAGCTTGAACAGCGCGTATCACTGTTTATGATGGACTCCTTGTTTGCAACGATTACGAACGCCAACTTTGACCGCGAGGTTTTTGTGGGAAGAATCCGGGAAGCGATCGAGCTCCGCGGCGAGGTGCGCACCTATTATAACGAACAATATCCGGAAGGAACCGCCAATCTCCCTGATGCTGCCGTCTGGCAGGCGGATAACGAAGCTGCTTTTGATGAAAAAGCACGTACGGTGGGTGTCCTCTCGACCCGCAATGAAGACATCCGCTCGCTGCGCGAATTGATTACTTACGGCTTGAAGGGGATGGCTGCTTATACGTACCACGCGCTTCATCTGGAGAAGGATGATAACGAATTAAACCGTTTTATGCGCCGCGCACTTGCCGCCACCCTTGACGACAGCCTTGAAGTGCAGGATCTGGTAACTCTGACGATGGAAACCGGTAAATACGGCGTAAACGCCATGGCGATGCTGGATGAAGCGAACACCTCGGTGTACGGAAATCCGGAAATTACGAAGGTCAATATCGGGGTAAGCAACCGGCCCGGCATTCTCATCAGCGGCCATGATCTGAAGGATTTGGAGGAGCTCCTGAAGCAGACGGAAGGAACCGGCGTGGACGTGTACACGCACAGTGAAATGCTGCCTGCCCACTATTATCCGGCCTTCAAGAAATATGAGCATTTTGTAGGCAATTACGGGAATGCATGGTGGAAGCAGAATAGCGAATTCGCAGCTTTTAACGGACCGATATTAATGACGACCAACTGTATCGTTCCACCGAAAGACAGTTATAAGGACCGAATCTATACAACAGGCAACACCGGGTTTCCGGGTGTCCGCCATATTCCAGAAGGAAAAGACGGTGCTCCCAAAGACTTCTCCCTACTAATCGAGCAAGCGAAAGGATGCCCCGCTCCAACGGAGCTTGAAACGGGTGAGATCATCGGCGGTTTCGCTCATGCCGCTGTGATGAACGTGGCCGATCAAGTCGTCGATGCCGTGAAATCCGGGGCGATCCGCCGCTTCTTCGTCATGGCCGGCTGCGATGGACGGATGAAATCCCGCAGCTATTACACCGATTTTGCGGCTGAACTTCCAACAGACACGGTCATTCTAACGGCAGGCTGTGCCAAATACAAATACAATAAACTGGATCTAGGCGAAATCGGCGGTATTCCGCGGGTCCTGGACGCTGGTCAATGCAATGATTCTTACTCCCTGGTCGTGATTGCATTGAAGCTGAAGGAAGTATTCGGCCTTGAGGATATTAATGATTTGCCGATTTCCTATAACATTGCCTGGTATGAGCAAAAAGCGGTGATCGTGCTGCTGGCCCTGCTTTATCTTGGCGTTAAAAATATTCATCTGGGCCCTACGCTCCCTGCATTCCTATCGCCTAACGTTGCCAAAGTCCTCGTGGAAAACTTCGGGATCGGCAGCATTACCAATGTGGAAGATGACATGAACATGTTCCTTGGTGCCTAATTAGTAGTCGAAGAAAACCTGATAAAGAAAAAAGGGCATGGGTTATTCAAGCAATGATCTGCTTGGTAACTCATGCCCTTTCAAATTAAATAAGCCGCTTCCACTCAACAAGGAAATCCTTCCACGTCGCTATTTTTCAATTTACCTATCAATGTAACACCTTAATTCTTCCCACCATAGCCCTTGTAAGTAGCGTAAACTGCATCTGCATATTGATCTGCCAGAATAGGACGGCCATAAGAATCCGTAGCTCCCGGATACCAGTTATCTCCACCATTGTAGTGTAATAATCCGTTGTAGATATTTCCAAACTTCGTAATCTTCTCATTTAAAATTAACGCACCCAGATATACCTGATCTTGTTCACTGCTATGATTATACGCACGGCCAAATTTTGAGCTGAATTGAGATAAATACGCATTGCGTGTGTTTGGTTCGACCTGCATCAATCCGTCGCCGGCCGATGGACTACCTGGTAAACCTGCTCCAAAACTGCTTTCCTTTTTGATAACGGCACTTAGCAATAAAGCAAAATCTCCGCCTTTCCCATAGGCATTGTCCGCATTCATGGCATATGTCCATATATGGCTTGGAACCTCGGCAGGCTTAGTTACTGTAGGAGGTGGTGAACCCGTATAAATCTTGACCGATGACATTTTGTCATTGATCGTGCTGCCAACCCAGGAAGAATCTGAAGTGAAGGTCCACTTGGTTCCTCCAAAATTATCATTCTCATATACTTCAACCGTCCAACCGCTTGGAACCTTAAGAGACGACATCCAGTCATTCGGAATTCCGTTTGCGTTCAACTGAGACAGTGTATAATTGCCTATCCCGAGTGTCACTGCTTTTCCTCCATAGTTTATATCTGCATAGAATGTTACTCCGTTCGTTGTCGGTGGTGTCGTTGGTGGCGTAGTTCCACCGCTACCGTCTTTCTGCCATAAAGCAGGAACATTAGACGGTTCCCAACCTACGAGAGAAGTATGTGCCTGAAGACAGGTATAAGTGCTTCCACTATAGGTTACTGTGTCATTTACTGCATATGCGGTATTTGGAGCCCATGCTCCTCTAGCGGCTGCGTTTACTGACGGTAAGGCTGTACAGAATGTGGATAGAAACACTGCTAAAACTACTAAAAGTGATAAGGGCTTAAAAGGAAACCTTTTATTAGTCATTTTCAAACCTCCTTGTCTCTTTATTTATCTGTAGCGCTCCCATGAGACATGACACAGGTTTTTGCTGTACTATTATCTTACTTTATTTCCATTTTCTAAATTAATTCCACGGTTTTTTTAATCAGATTATTACAATTCAAACAATACAACGGCATGAAAAGCGACCGGCAGACTGCACCTGAGCATTAAAAACGGCAGCGGACGTTAACCAATACGTCCAAACTTATAAGGAGCAATATCCGGAAGTCCACATTACTGCCGATCCTGACGATAACGGATTTACTTAAGCAACAACAAGGCGGCTCCTTACGAGGGAGCCGCCTCTATTTTTGTATGGGTTTTAATCTATATTTTCAATACTCCATTCTCCTGCTTCGTTTTTAGTAAAGAAGTAGGTAATACCTTGATTTTCAATACTCCCGTCTGAGGATTTTTTTGCAAAGCGCACGCCTACTCTAATTTGTTCTGGCTGATCGACTTTTTCTATAAGATCCAAATCATAGAACATAAATTGATCGCTTTCGTTTGTGTAATAGAAGCCTTCTCTTATAGATTCCAAAGACTCCTTATTCAGATTCTCTTCAAACTTTTCTTTGTTGTTCTCCACAACTGATTCAAGATTTTTCCTTAATTTGGGAATAATGTTTTCGTCAAAGAAGCTGCCTTTATATTTGTCAAAGTCAATAGAGACGCCTTTCTTAAAATCGGCCGCTGTGATGTCCTTAATTGCTTCTTTCTCGGCTGTTTCGATCAGACTTTCTGTGTTTGTTGGTGTATTGTTGGTTGAAGGTGCTGGGCTTGTTGTGTTGGTAGGTTCTTCGCTATTGGAAAGAGTGTCAGTGTCATCTGATTTCCCACATGCAGAGAGAAGTAATGCTCCGATTAAACATAAAGATAAAATACCGCGAGAGAGATTTTTCATTAGGTTGAATCCTCCTTGTAAGTTTGGGTATATATGTAAGAACGAAGGGGAGAAAAAAAGTTGCATTTTATATTTCGTAACGATACGCAACATTGTAGAATTGCCAAGTTGGTTGATCAATGAAGATAACGGCTAGCTTTATTTCTCAAAAACAGAATGCTATGTTTCATAGGGTAACTCTAGTTGGCTAGATATCTGAAGAAGGAACTCATCCGCTTTCTTAATCAGGTTCATTAGATGTGTGGGCTGCATTTTGCTAATGAGGGAGTTCTCCTGTGATAAAAAGGATAAGGATTGTATAAATATCAAAGGCTCCACATTCATCTCCGAGTCTTTGGGGAACATCCGCAGTATTTCTTCTAGCAACATATTTGAAATAGGCTGCCTTCTCTCCCTCTTTATATATAAAGCAGTTAGCATGGATTCTAATGCCCTGTTGCATAGTAATAAACTGACGTGATGCATATTTTTGTCAAAGAAATGCAAAGATAAATTCATATATTCTTGAGAGCAGCTGGCATGAAGAACAATCATATCCTGGTAAAAGCCGCCTGCTTCCTCATGTTGGGAGGATGTATTCATATTAAGGTCAGCATCTCTTGTTACCGTCGATTTCATAATTAGCTTCACTCCCATTTTCACTAAGAATATACTCTAGTAATCGGAATCATCATTTTCCAGTATCTGTATTATATCATTCTAACCAATTTGTAGGCAATAGCCTACGGAAATTCCCTTATAGAACCGCATAAGATGAATTTAACTATCTATTAAGGGGTTATAACGTGGCTAATCATAATGATAAATCCATAGAGTTACTAGCCTTCGGCAGAGCTCTTCGAAATATTCGCAAAGAAAAAAAGCTCACCCAAGATGAGTTGAGCCTCTATTCCCGTGTCGACCGATCTTATATTAGTGAGCTAGAGAACGGAGAAAAAGCGCCTACTCTTCTAACAATTACTGCATTAGCAAGGGCGCTTCATGTTAAGGCTTCGGTTTTGATTGAGACGTATGAGAGGGAATTGGAGGAGAAATAGTTTAGGGCGACTAGAGTAAATAGTAGATCCCAATTATCATTTTTTCGCCCTCCCAGCATTCCCCACCTTTTCCACATGTTCAGCCCGAATCTTCGGATCAGTGATGTTCGTCTCAATCAATGATTGATAGATTTTCTGAATATCAGATTCCGATAAACGGTATCCACCTTCTCCGCTTGAATCCGATTCATTTTGCGCTGAATATATTCGGAAAGCTCAACATCGTACACAATCAGTTCGTCCGATTGGATTTTTCTTAGTTCCGGATCTACGCTGAATCTACAGCGCATTGTAAAAGAAACCAGTGAGATGAACTGGCTTTTTTGGTAGTCAGGAAGCAAGCTTTTAATCGCTTGAATATGGCCGTAATTTTGCATAAAGGGATTATACATTTTAAACAGGTTACTTACCGTCCACTCTTGTTCCCTTAACCTCTCCCATGTAGTTCTTCGTCTCGATGACAAACAATCCTTGTGGTGTGATCACTACATGGTCGATCTGCGAATAGCCCGTTCGGGACTTCGAATTCGTCACCATTAAATCATTTACATATCTACATCCTTTGGGGAGTTGGTCTAGTTGAATATTAATCTTATGCTCACCCAAATTCGAGTAGGCTGAACCTTGGGATTGGCGTTGTTTCCTGATGTTTTGGCTTTATTCGTATGTTGAGCCGGCTTTTTCTTTGGCTTATCAGAGGATTTGAACAAGGACTTTAATTTTTCAAACATAAGAGAGCTCCGTTCTGTATGTAATTTACTCGATCCGTTTATTAAGAGGCGATGTACTCCTCTGTATACTCCATTCAGTAGAATTAATTACTAGCTACGTTCTCCCCTTTATTTTAGAATGCCTCCCTAATCATACTACAAAGTTATTGACCCATCGTATATTTATACATTAACTTACTTATATAAATTATTTTCCTAAATATGGTATATGGATCTGGAGGCGAATATCTTTGGTACCTACAGACAGAACGATCAGTACGGAGCTATTACGTTACTTGGAGAAGGAAAAACTCAGCATTTCCTCTTTTGCAATTAAATCGGGAATCAATTCTGGAACCCTCAGCCGCTTTATCAATGGGAACCAGCCCCTTTCCGTTTCAAGTCTTGATTTAATTACGAAAGCCATGAATCTAGGAGAAGGATATTTTTATTCTCTATATGTAAATGAGTCAACCCCGAACTGGAGACGACTTGGCCCCTTTATCATGCGATGTGCCGAGCTAGGGAAATTCTACTGCATCGATCAGGCTGTTGATTTAATAATCGATAACCCAGCTTATTCATCCCTACTCTTTGATAGCGCTGAAGCACTATTTCACAAGGGCAATCGGGAGGCTGCTCTGATCATATACAAAAAAGTTGCCGAAAATGAAAAACACCAGCATGCTGAACGATTAGGTTTGTGTCAATACAGAATATTTACTTGCTCCCTAAACTCGGATCAGGAACATAATCTGAACTGTACCATACAATTTGAAGCTTATGTCAAGCGACTTCCTGAAGGGGTGCAATTAGATGCTTTAAAAGATTTAACTAACACGTTGTTGTCCTTAAATAAAAGGAATAAAGCAAAGTACTATGCTCAGGAAATGGGACGCATCTCCAGAATGTTGTATGGGCAGAAACATAATAAAAACAGGTCACATAGGAAACCAATAGAGCCAGCCAAACCGTTGTTTGGATATATTTTATACTCCGATCTGCTGTTAGGCTCCATAGCTGCAGATAACAATGATTATGATCAAGCACTTTATTACTTATCCTGTTATGAGGATCAAAGCTGGATTATAGAATCAGATGAAACTGCCGAACGAACCAAAGAGCAATTCCAGGAATGGGCTAGAGGCAACCGTTATCTATATGAACTAATGAAAGGCAACATAGAAGTACTAGAACCATACATCGAGTATATCTCTTCGAGAGAGAACGAAATACTAAGAGCTTTATTTAAGGTCATCCAAGCAGCTAACATGTATCATTTTGAAATTGATGAATATCTCGAAAGATTTGAGAATCTGATCAGGGATCATCTCAAGCGACGAGAACCAGTTGGCAGTTATAACGAACAACTAATTGATGACCGATTTGCTAAATTCCTTACCGATGTCGGCATGTATTATATACGGAAGGGTAACATTAAAAAAGGATCAAAATATATACTGGATAGTTTAGAATTCTCATACACCATCAATTTTGAAATTAACATCGTAAGATGCTGCACAACCATGGAGCATATACAATCTAAGCTAAGTCATGTCGATCTAGAAAGGTATGCTGCAATACGAGATAAGTTGAAAGTTAGCGGTACTCTTATTCATCCTTAGCTTCACGGAGGCCTTAGTTGCCAATTGCTTAACTGCAGCGTCGCATGTTATTGATCCGATATCAGTGAATTAGAGAACGGAGAAAGAACCCAGGCTAGTGATTGTTGTATAGCCTAGGTTCTTCATGTTAAATCCACGATTTCATGGTACTTCCGTTAATCAACCATTTTTCAAAACAAGGTAAAGTTTTTATAATGACCTTTGAACTTTGACTGATAAACCCTAATCTGTACTCGTTATTCGAATAATGTTAATCAATTTGCAAAGGACCTACAACCAATTAAAGTGGAGAAGTAGGCCCTTTCTGAATATGAAATTTTAGGTGGGATGAAATACAAAAAGTACAAGCCAGCGTCTCTCACTTTCTGTTTGTGCGGTTTGTATTTTGTTTGTTAATACCTACCTTAGCCTAACTATTCATTATTTCTAATGTATACTGTATTTGCAACATAGTTAATTGTCTGAGCTGTTTCACTGTAAGGGAAACAAGCGGCTAGACCAATAATTCTCTGATCTAAGCTTTTAATTGATGGTTTCTTCCCATCGACAGCAAATTTATCAGTAATTATTAGTGGATATACTAACAATAACCCATTAGTTACTGGTCTCAAAGCCCTTAAAGTTTTTATTTTTTTTGAAGCTTCTTGTTGAACATCAATGTCAAGGAACTCATCCCCTTGACTTAAAAGTGTACCTATTGATATTATTCCGTCCATTCTATTAAGGTATTGCCGGCTTGCAGGATTACAAATAATATCGCTAGTAACTTTGAAACTATGCTCATTTTCGTGCTGATTGGACATCAACGCAACAGTCCAATTAATTAATTCATTCTGCTGTAACTGCTCTTTTATGTAGTCTGACCATAAATTAGTTTTTACAGTTAATGCATTTTCAGGAGTGGAAAAATCATTTAAATACTCAAGTATAGTTTCTGGTTTTATATGCCACAGATAATTCCCGTTCTTTTGGTCTTGGGGCTTTCCTAAATCATTAATAAAGGATAGAGTAGCATAATAATTGCCCTCAACAATATCCTTTTTTTCTTCAAAAACAACAGTCTGTGAAGTCGATCCTGAAAAAGATAATGATTCGGTAACTTCAAACGCATCCTTCATTTTAAGTTGACTAGTAACCTGTAGATCAGGATTTGATAAAATCTTCAAACCAAAACTAGTAGGTGATTTTCCCCATACCTCCATAAGCTTAAGATTTTCTCGTAACTCATTGCTTGCTTTAGTAATATATCGATAGTTTTCAATGAGAATAGGTGACGTATAAATTCTGCAAAGATCAACATACCCATCTCTATACCCAAACCATCTGCCCATTTGCATTAGCGTATCATACATGTTACTCGATCTTAAATAGTAACTAGTTGTAAGTCCTTCAAGAGTCAAACCCCTTGAGAGTTTATCACCACCAATCGCTATTACATATAATCCATTTTCAACATTTTCTTTATAATTTAAGCTATCAGTAGATTGGCCATTTATCATTTGAACAGTAATTTTTTGAATAACTTCATGCAGTATTTGAGTGATTTCATCCCAACTATTTTCGTTATTAGGACCACAAATTGTCGCTGTCGTCTTTATAAAGTCATCTTCCCATAAACCTTTCAACTCATCAATTATTTTATCCTTTTGTTCCTTATTGTCATCATATTTAAAATAAATTTTTATCTGTTCTAACTCCTCATGAACCAGCCTAGTTAGAACCTTTTGGAAATTAACTGATCGATTTATATGTACCAACATTGAATTATGCTTATAGGTTTGACCACGTAAAACTCTAATGGCGGTTGATAAAATAAACGATTTAAAAGCCTGTCGCAAAGAGTTTGGCAAACTAGTTGGCAACCCTTCTTCATTCATATTAAATTGTATCTCATCCTTTGTTGTTCTAAGAATTGGGTGCCCCTCAGTCCCAAATATAGTATTTGGTCCAACGTAATTCGGTGGTGTTATCAGAGAAACAATAAAATCCTTCGGGAATAAATCAGGCCCATACTTATCATGTGTTAATTGATGGTCAATCAAGACATTTGCAAAAGGTGTCGCCGTATATCCTGTATAAACTCTCTGTTTAAACTGCAACAAAATTTCGCGAATTAAAGCATTGATAGTAGTAGGGTTATATTCCTCATTCTCAATGCTTTCTGGGTTATTTGTGTCGATCGACGCTTGATCAGCCTCATCATCTATCATCAGCATTGAAATACCATGGGTTTTATTCTTAAAATAGTCTCTTATCGCTTCAAGTATATACTTGTTCTTTTTAACAACTAAAATAAGTGGATTGCCTTCAGTTGGATAAACACCTACCCGACTTAATAAGTTGCTGTTTACGTCTCCTCCTTCATAGCGTGATGTTAAGCATTGGATTTGTAATTCTTCAATAAGTCCAACCCCAATTAAGCCCTTACTTTGCTCTCCTGATTTTCTACCTATAACCTCTTCATCAAGTCTAATTTGCGTTTGACTTCTAAGGTCATCATGAATGCCTGTTAATACTATAACTAGGTTATAACCTAGATCTAAAGACTTGCAAATCAGCCCCGTATAATTTGACGTCTTACCCGATTGTACTTCCCCTACCACAAGACCCCTTATATCAAATTCATCTTTAAATTTAGGGTATTCAAATCTTCTTAATATTCCCTCAGTAGAAATATCAAGTCCATCAACAGTTCTGCTATCCCACTCTTTTGTTTCTAACAAATATTTTCTATATCTATTCCAAAATCTCCAAGTAATATTGCTATACTCCGAGGTATACCACGGTGTCGGCTCTGAATCCTTATTTTTAACTATTATATTACTGCTAGTACTTGAGGAATTATAGTAGTCTAGCATTCGTTCTTGAACTTTGATATAATCAACTTTTGAGAATTTGGATATAGATTTCAAAACTTCTACAGCTTCATTTATAGCAAAAACGGCACCATATTTTATTACATGATCCTGGTCAATTAAATTTTCTGCAACCCCTATTGCTTTTTTGAATAACTCAATATTAACTTCAACCTCTTGACTGTTTAGGTCTTTTTTCAATAATATATATATTTTCTCAATCCATTCCAATGGTGATAGCTTTATAGCCGGAAAGTTTATGAATACATTGTTTAATATAAACTGCTCTTTTTGTTCCGAAGTCCAGTCAGCCACTTTGAAAGCTTCAAGTGAATTTAAAACAATATTTTTATATGATATATCATTATTTTCAACAAAAGTGTCTAAAGCCTCTTTTATATTTCCCATATCTTGATTAAAATAGGACAATAGGAAGTCTTGTAATTCTTCATACCAATCAATTTGCTCCATTTAAATACTCCTTTTACCAAGTAGGATAACCTGTATAAATAAAGCCATCATTCCCCGTACGACGTAGCACTATCAATATATTTTTCAAACTATCAAAAGACGTATTTCCGCGCAAAATTCCCCGACCATTTATATCTGTATCTCTATGCACAATAGTTGTTTTGAATTGCCCTGGTCTGTTCTTTAACCAGTTTTCTATTTTTTGCTGATTTGATATCAATAACTCTCTAACTACATTTTCTGCTGAATTTAGATCATTAAATCGAGAAGCACCACTAATTTCAGGTTCGTCAGTTAGTCTCTGGGTTAAGTCTGAGTCTGTTACATTTACGTGCTTCTTTATCAAATGACCTCCAAGATCCTCATGCTCTTGAAGCCCTCTTGGTAATGGAATAGTTGTATTTGAATATAATGCCATAAAGTATCCCCCCAAAAAATGTGCTGACAAAAAGAATATATGTAGAATCCATAAATTATTTTATTTCAAATTCTTTTTTTATTAATTGAATCAAAAACAAAGCAGTTTCCTCATCAAACTGCAGTGACTGACTTATTTTGTTTGGAATTTCCCTGTCTTCCGAACCATATGTATCTATCTGAAAATACTTTCTACCGTAGCTATCTCTGAAAATCGAATACGTCCCCCTAACAGTCTGATGAATGCTGATTCTTGTTTTATCTATTTTAGTCATTTGTTTATGACATAATAGAGCCATATCATCACCTACCTAATCAGTATAAAAGTCCCTTATACAGACAATATTCTACATCAATTTCCCATTTCCTTCTTCTCAGTCTTATATTTACATTGTGAATAGACATAAGAAAAGGAAGTTCTTATTCGTCGAATAGACAAAAAGAACCACACGAATCAAGACGCAAAATTCAAGACCACATGTTTAGGCGAACTAGATTAGCAAAGGATTACTTTGTCGATGTTTGTATTCTTCAACAGCAAGCCCATCTCAAAAGATATATTTAATACAATTCTTGGATAACGGGCATTCTGTTAATTTTGGATTTTTCGAGGTACATATTAATCCAGCAAAATCGAGCACTGCTAAATTAGCATCTCTTGTACTGTCCATTCCTTCAAAATGTGCCCTAATTTTAGCTGCTAGCTCTTTGTCCATTCGAGGTCTAGGATTCATTGATGTGTACCCGAAATATCTTGTAAAGAGCCGAATAACATTCGTGTCAATCGGAACAACCGGCTGGTCAAATGCATAGCACAGTACAGCATTTGCAATATAATCGCCGATTCCAGGGAGCTCCCTTAACTCGTTATAATCATTCGGAACTGTACCGTTATGCTGACTGCAGATTATCTCAGCTGATTTTATTAGTCTTTCTGCACGATAGTTTAGTCCAATAGGAGCAATGATTTCTTCCAGTGTTTCAGTATCTGCCCTTGCTAGTTCGCTTATATCAGGATATTTCAGCAGCAGCTGTTCATACACTTCCTCAACTTTACGTACATGGGTCTGCTGAAGCAGAAACTCTGCCAATAAAATTCGATAAGGATCTTTCGTATTTCGCCAAGGAAAGTGATGCCGTCCATTCTCGATATACCATGTCAGCAGCTCCTTCCAAAAGAAAGAATCTTGGCTCACTTCATCACCACCTTTATGTTTTTTCGTATTCTTATTTATTCTTACCCATATTAGCAGCATCCAATAATTTCAATCATTAATGGCCCTTAATAATAAACAAAACACTCAATACCTGCTCACTAGCCCAGTTATTGAGTGTTTTGTTGTACCTAAATCAAAATCAGATGATATTACTCAGCTGCTTCGTATATTCATCTTTGAACTGCACCCAGCAGGCTTCCTGCTTGGCCCATTGGGTTACATTCCGATCACCTGCAGAGGCACGTAGGAAAAATAATGCCTTGTCAGCAATAATTCTTATTACTTCATCCCATTTATCTGATAACGCTTGTCGATTCCATACATCTACTAGCTCTATTTTATTTCCATATATATGATTAAGCATGGACACAGTATAGTAAATTACGTTTGCCCTATATCCCTGCAGCCTCATAGACTCCACAATATTAGTTACATGACGATTAATAATGGTTCTTGCTATTAATTTCTGATAAACTTCTAGGGTAACTTCACTCAGAGGAATAGTCTCATCATTATCATCCTTCTCGTATTTCCAAAACTGTTTATTTTGCTCCATAAACCGCTTAAAGGCTTCTTCTCCGCCTTTACTTGAAATATGGGGGAAACCTTCACAAGACATATAATGTTTAGCCAAATCAACTTTGGTAATAGTCTTTTCACTTGGGTATTGCTTTTTAAATTCATTTTGCTCCTTACCACGTTTACGTCTATTTAAATCAACTGCATATTGACCTCTTGCGCGTTCAAAGTACCATTTACTCTCTAATTTTCTACCATCATTGGTTGGGATCCATGTGTTCCTGGATAACTTTTCTAACTCAGACATAAATCTAGAATTTGCTAACAGATCAGATTTGTTTATTTTATTCTGTGTATTGGCATACTCTGAAATATTTGAAACCATCTCATCTTCAAGCAGTTGATGATCTTTCTCTTGATTTGCTTCAACATGAAGGATGGTCAATTTTGCCTGAACATATACTTCCGATAAATCTACATCGCTCTTATAAGCCTGATGAATTGATGCTGTAGTCTGTCCGCCATTTACAATTTGCCAACCGGTTAGCCCCTTAATACGATAAAGATTTATGTTTTCATTTATTTTTTCGATTTCTCCCGAACGAGCTACACTAGAGATACCATTATTATAACTGACAAACATTCGTCTTTCATTGGGGTCTTTAAGAGTTTTCAAAATCCCTTTATTAGTTCCACCCTTAGCCTGCAAGTAAGATCGTACATTTCGTTCAACAAGTTTTGAACCCCATTGGTCATAAGCTTTAGCAAGTAATTGTGCAGGTATGAATCCTACATAACATGTAAAATAATTCATTTCTCCTTCATGCTGAGCATTGGGAACGTACATCATCTCAAATGACTCTCCCAAATCCTTCGCAAAATCGATATGAATCGTTTGGACACCTTGCTCGGCCAAGATGATCTGAAGTATCCGATCTACGTCCCACACTTGAACATTAACTGTTTCAACTCCAGGAATCGATAGCTCTATTGGTTTATTAGAATTATAGAACATATTGGTTATTACAAATATATTCACTTCATCGATATCACTTATATTATCTGATATAAGTACAGCCAATTCTCGAGCTTGAAGAGAATGATCGATTGTATGAGCTAAAGTTTTAGCGTTCGTAAAAAATCGTTTAGCCTGATTGGCAAGTTCAGTCATCATCGTCATATTTATCGTAAGTAATTGCTGCTCGTTTTGATCAAAGTTATAATCAGCTATATATAAGTCAAGAACGTTCTGACTTTCGTCAAATGAGTAAGCATTTACAGCTATTTTTTTTTGAGTATCTATATATGGAGGAATTAATATATCAGGATCATCGTCTCTCTCCATATACTGAAGCATCTTTTCTAAGAAAGGAACTCGATAAACTCCTGTTTTTGATGCTTTTTCTTCTATTTCTTCAAGAAATCCTTTGAGGAATTCGCTCCGCTGTCTATTTTCTAACATTCAAAAAGTCCCCCATTACAAATCGAATACTTCATCAACTTCTCTTTCAAAATCAGTACAATGTGTAAGGTCGATGCTGTAACTAACATGTGAGATTCCTTTGGGTAAATCCTCCTGCAATATCCTTGGAAAGTCCGCCGCAGCTTCATATACCTCTACTTTATCTAGAAAGAAGAAATCATCCGCATAGTCTTCTTCTTTAAATCTCAAATCGTCTAAAAGATCATTAAATTTTAATAACAAACGATCAGAACGACTTGCAATATTTGTTCGGACCTCGTTCACAAGTGTTTGTAAAGAAACACCATGAGTTTTACTAGGCTCTATAAAACACACATAGAGATAAATACTAGATACTGCATTTGTTAGCCTTAACTGATTTTCGTTTGATATTTTTATTGTTTTCATTAGCTTATTTATTGCAGTCTTAATCTCTACACCCCGATTAGAATGCTTAAAATCGATTCTTCCACTTGTTGGTCCTTCCCACTGGTCTATAATAAGTGGGGGAGCAGTTGGAAACCGATTAAGCCAATCTTGTATATAACACAATTCTCCGAAAAGTCCCCGCTGCTGTTCTTCAGTTAGTTTACGGTAACCACCTTTTTGAAAAAATACGCGCCATCTATCTAATACCTTGTAAATTACAGTAAATACTGATTCATTCTGTTCTCTGGTCATCAAATGATCCACTACATTCTGCAGCACAACCTCAAAAATATCTGTACCATGTCCTGTCTCTTGTCGTAAAACAAGATAGTAATGCCCTTTAAGTAAAGCCAGTTTTTCATAATACTCAACTTTGATAGATAGCCCTCGCCATTTTGGAAGTGCCTTAAGCTGAGCTGGCTCCCAGGATTCAGGTCCTAAATCGATATACAGCTGTCTATTCATATTTACAGTATCTACACCTGCAAAAAGAATGGGACTTTCCACCGTAAGAATCCTCAGTTTATAAACTTCTTGCTGGGAATGGCTATTTAATTCTTTAATCATTTGCTCGAATTCTAATTTAAGATTCAACATATTTTCCTCACTCTTTAGAACACTTATTTTATTGTTTTATTCACTTCATAAATTTTAGAATCATCTAACTTTGAGTCGGGGAATGAGATCGCAATACCAATTGGGACCATTTTCTCGCTAAAGGTAAAACTTAGGGATTCAAATACTTTTACTTTAGGATGAAGCGGGTATACTAGAAGCATCCCTTTTTCTGTTGACCGTAGCTTTCGAATCTCTTGTTTATCCTTCATATTCTTTATCGCCGATAGATCGAGATCTATGAATTCCTGCCGCGAAGCAACTATAGCACGTATATCAATTTTAGCCTGCCCTTGATTGTTATACTCTTCAGCTTTAACCCCTCGTACCACTGCAGAATCAATCTTAAATGTCCCAAATTGTACTGGGAATTTCTCAAGACCACTTTTATCTCTTGGCTCTCCTTCAACCACTGCTACTGTCCAATGTAAAAGCTCTCCCATATCATTAACCTGCCGAATATAATTTACAATTTTGCTGTTATCAACCTTATCGGCACCTTGGCTGGTCTTGTATTCAGATAGGAAATTTAATACTGTACTTACTTCAACTTCCCGAGCTATATAATAACCAGTTTTACCCGATCCAATATGAGTTTTCATAAAACGTGGGTGGAGTTTATTTATTAAGTTCTCAGTCACTTTCATGTTGTGAGAAAAAAAAGTTTCCTTGTTCTCATATATACGAGTTTGCTGCAGAGTTAACCGATAAATAACATTTGTTATAGCAGCATTTTTCATTTTTAAAGGACTTGTTAAGGTCATAGTTGGATGACTTAACATTTTTACCGCATATTCCAGTGGAGTCTTATTCGCTAGAGCTAGCCTGTCAAATTCTCTACGAAGTTCAATCATAGCAATAGCCAAGTGCTCAAAGTTTGAAGCAATTTCTCCGGTTGTGTATATTCTGCACAAGTCCATATATCCTTTCCGATATCCAAACCAGCGCCCCATCTGCATTAAAGTGTCATACATTAATGTATTTCTAAAATAGTAAGTTATACTAAGTCCCTCAAGTGTGAGTCCACGTGATAGCTTATCTCCGCCTACTGCAATTACGTTTAAACCATCCTCTTTGTATTGGTGATAGTCTAATGCATCTTTGCTATTTCCATTAATTTCGAAAACCCTAACCTTTTTAGAACAATCTCTTAGTTCCTGATAGACCTCTTCCCAGCTAAATTCAAGAATATCCTCTGGCCATGCTCTGCTTGTCGGAATAGTATCTTCTTTATAAATTCGTTTAATCGCTTCTACTGTTTCACTATATTTGTTATATTGAATCTGTTTTGTGATTTCCATAAATACTTTATCCACACCGTCTTTCACACTTGACTGAACATCTTTAAAACGAGAGGTGTGGATAAGCATCGAGTTATGTTTATTCCTCTGACCTCGTAGATTTCTTACAGCAATGGTTAAAAGAAATGCTAATATTGACTCTTCCATCTGCGGAGGGACCTCTTCAAATTTATCAGCATCTCCCTTTGTTTTAATTCCAGTAAAGACTTCGATATCTGGATCCCTCAGAGGCCGAATCAAACTTGGACGTGGATCGTCCGCCTCTTCTTCAACGTTAAAGAATTCTTCCGGACCACAATATTCTTTAGGCTTGGGAAGGCCGACAAGAAAATCTTTAGGATACAGGTCCTTACCTTCCTCTTCCGTTTTAGCTTCAGCACTAATTAATAAATTTGCAAACGGTGTCGCTGTATAGCCTACATAACATCTTCTATTAAATACTTCTAAAATTTGACGTATTAATTTGTTAATTGTCTTTGGATCTTCATTTTTAGAGGTATCAACAGATGCTTGATCTGCTTCATCATCGACTATTAAAGCGGGAATATCTAAATTAAATAAATTTTTCTGATACTCAAGTTGATTCTTAAGTGATTCTAAGACAATACTATTCTTTTTAACAACCATAAGAGTTCTTTGATTTAAGTTAAACATACCGCTTGGTTCAGAAGAGATATCACGTTCCACTGTAGTCCATGTTGAAATAATATGATTAGGTGTATTTCTATAGATTTGGGCAACTCCAACTGGTTTACCCTCCCTATCCACTCTGCTTCCAATCACTTCTTCATCTAATCTAAGCTGTGTCTGTGCCCGCAGATCATTATGTACACCAGATAATACGATTACTAGCTTATATCCAACATCGTAAGCTTTATTAATTAAGCCTGTGAAGTTAGCAGTCTTTCCGGACTGCACATACCCCAATACAAGACCTCGCTTGTCAAAAGGGTGTATTTCCTTTGGATTTCCCAAAGACCGCATAATTTCATTTGTTGAATCATCAATAGAACGAACAGCCTCTTGGTCCCAATGTTTAACTCTTATTAGATAGTCTCGGTAACGGGTCCAAAAAAAAGCTCCCATGAGTAATTTGGGATTGTACCAGTCACTCACTTCTTCTAAACGTAATACAGGAGTTTTTATAACGTCGAAATCAACATTATAATCCTTATACATTTCTAACGACCACTGATTGATTAGACCCGCTTCTATTTGTTGTTCCTGTATTACGAGTTTTGCTAGATCGAGTGCTTTTTCAGCTGCTTTTTCTTGGCTAGGAAAGAATGACTTTAAGTTCATATAATTAGTTGCAAATGTTTGTTCAAATAACCCTCTTGCCTCATTCATAGCTGAGATTCGCCTCTTCCAAAATTAATTTCAACGTTATTTGATTTAGACCATCAAAGGCAGGTTGAGTAATAAGTGCATCTAATAGTTGTTGTTGATTCTCAACAACTTGAAGCTTAGTTAAGGTGGATGAGAATTGGACAACTAACTCTTTCCTAGCGTCGGTGACCATTTGAATGACTTCTTCCGCCACTTTTGGTGAATCAATGATATTACTGGGTGATCCCAATTGAACGAACTTTAAATACATGTTAAGCAATCTTGCTGTTTCATCATCTATTTTTTTCTGAATTTCTAATAAAATAGGATGATTTCTATTTAAAATAAATTGCTGCCCTTCGTCACTCCCCGACAACTCCCATGTATTGAGACTCCCTTTAAAAGTTTGGTTAGAATGGGAGCCTTGGGTCCTAAAGTAAAAGATATCACGAGAAATTTTTCGAACAAATTTTGCTATTGATTCAAGCCTTATTTTAGCATTATCAGGTGGAATAACAGCTGACTTTTTTATATCTACCTGCCAGTCATTATCTGCCATATTCGGCAGGTCTACCCGAATTCTTGCCAGCTGACATGAAGCATCCTTCTGAAACATCCCCAACCAATCCCCGTAATACAGGAGTCTGTTCTCACGATATATATAAAAACCTTGGTGGTCTCGCCATCCTCTATTACCTCCTGCTCTTTTATATTCTTGTTCATTTAGAAATGAGGCATGAGGCAGTACATAATATTTAACTTTTATTCTGTTTCCATTGATGTTCAAAACCTGTGTTTCACCTTCCACAGTTGAAGGATGTTTAATCATAAAAGGATCCCAAGGATCAAGGACATTTTCGTTTAAGATAATCTGGACCTTGTCATATTCAATTATAGAGTGAAAAACAAACTCTAAGTGATTATGTATCCGCCGAACTTTGGTGAAAAAGCTACGTTCATGTATTGTATTTGCAGTTCCCGCTCCCATAAAGCGATCCAGCTTATCTATACAAATAACTGTGCCGCTATCTCCTTCAATTTTGTTCATTAACTCCCTAACTTCTTCTGGGATCTTCATAAACAGCTGCCACTCATTACATTGGGACACATGGTCTAGGTCCCAACACCGTTGTGCATAGGCGCCCTTATGTTTGGTAAGAACACTTAACCTCTTACCAAGAGAAAATGAGGCAGTCTTAAGTCCCATACCAAATCTACCAAGCTCTCTAGGTTGCCTATTTGCACGTGGATCTTTTGATCCTATATTCATAGCTATTTGGAGCATATCCTCATCCATGCCGGAACCGTTATCTGCAATTATTATTGTCCCATCGTTTCCTAAATATTTAAATTCAAGTGTAATTTTAGTTGCTCCCGCATCAACGCTATTATCAACCAAATCTGCTATTGCAGTTCCTGCATTATATCCTAATGAACGAAGTGCTTGGATAACAGGTGTAGCAGATGGCTGAGTTACAACTATGTTCATAATAAGTACTCCCATTTTTGAAAAGTATTTATGTGAAATAAATAAGCAGCTGCCTATGACAACTACTTGTTTAAAAAATGAATATGCCAATACGACTATTATATACTGCATTATTCGACACAAGAGACCTATATCCTTCATAAAAATGGTTATCCATTTTTTCAAAATAAAAGAGTCTCCTACTCAAAATGAGCAGAGACTCTTAACTTAAATTTTTGTATCAAATTTTTGTATCTGTTTCCTGGGGCATTATTATATTTTTTAGTGTATCTTTTACAGCTACCCCTAGGTAGTTTAATACCTGTTCAGCCACTGCCCTACCCAAAAGTGGTGGAACAGCATTTCCAATTTGTTGATACTGGGAATCTTTGGAACCTTCAAAAACAAAGTCATCAGGAAAAGTTTGAAGCCGCGCTGCTTCTCTAATACTTATTGCTCTATTTTTAATCGGGTGAATCCACATTGATTTCCTAACATTCAAAACAGTCCCGGATGGAGTTTTGTAATTAAGTCTAAGATATACAGTGTTTTGAGTTCTACCAGGATCAGAATATGTTTGTTTGTATGACTCATCAAGATCATGGAAATTTTGCCCCGGCTCCAATACTTTAAATCTTTCTAAAGCCGTATTAGTTGTTTCAGTCCTAACATGGTTTTTGACTTTATCATCAGTTCCACGTAAGTATTGAAGAAGCGGGTTGTTGCGTTTAGGCAGTGGTTTATCAATCGGCTGATCTGCTTCCATTGTTATAAACGGTTCAATTTCCTCAAGATCTCCAATGGCATCCTCCACTGTATAAAACCGACTTGGTTCTTTAACAATAGAATTTGGTAGTACCACAGGATTATCCCCTACGAATTCTTTTTTGACTCCAATAAGAACAAGGCGTTCTCGAAGCTGTGGTGCACCAAAATGCGCTGCATTTATAATATGTTCTTCATTTATTGTATAACCTAAGTTCCTAAACTTAGAGATTAAGTAACTCATTACACCGTATGTCTGCACTTTAATACAAATGTTCTTATGATCAGGTAAAATATCAACTATCTCAATGTCGTTTGCTTGAATTTCATTCATTTTCATCAAAATCTTTTGGACTTCAATGATTTGATTTAAAGTATTAAATAGATCTATTCGGGATAATTCTGTCGGATCTTTCTTCATGATCAAAACACCAAGCTTCATCCACTGTTCTTCATAGTTAATACTCCAATAACTATTATGCTGTTCCTTCCAATTTGAGAAAGATTTCTGTAAAGCATTTTGGGCTTTAGTAATATATATATGAGCTTCTTTCTCTTTTCTGCTAATGTGACTAATTTTAGAGAATAAATTTTTATCACCTATAATAAATGGGGATAGATCGATTTTCCGTTGAATGCAATCTCTGAGAAAACAGACCAGTTCATCGGTCAAGCTATTTTCCCTTCCTAAAATAACCTTATCGGGTATTAGCTCTATACCTAATTCTTCTACTACCTCTTCTTGGTCTTTTAATGAGTAGAAAAATTTATGTTTGTCCGATTTCATAGCCTTTACATTTTCCATTACAAAAGCGTCTGGATTTAATTCTTTAATAGCTCTTACATATTCTTTGACCAACTGGTTATTGGTTGAAATGAGTTCTGACTTCTGACGGTTTGCATTCGAAAAGCCCTGACATGGTGGACCACCAAAAACAAGATCGATCTTCTGACATTCATCCATGATCTCTTTATAGTTAACTTTTCTAATATCGTTGAAATATGTAATATTTCTATCATCATTTTCAAGATTGTAACGATCATGATTTCTTTTATATGTTTTTTGGGCAGACTCATTGTTTTCCACCGCGGCTACAATTTTCACTTGACCCGTTTGCAAGAAACCTAAACTTAATCCACCCGCTCCAGAAAACAAATCAACCGCTAACAGTTTTTTATTTTTCAATATTGCCCACCCCTTACTCCCGAACATCCGTTCCATATATAAGCAGCTTAACATTTCGCAGATTATTTTTCAAGTGATACCTTGCAAATTAATAGAATACACTATTTCAAGACAACATGCTATACGAAATAATGATCCAGATCATATATTAACGTTTCAATCTTTTTTCTAAGAAGATCTCAAGATGTTGCTTATCCAAGGTATCTAAGAACACATCAAGGTTAAATGATATCAATTGGTCTTACCCATCCCCGTTATTTTTATAGTAAACAAAGCATACGCAGAATCTCATCAAGTTCAGATACGATACACCTTCATCCAACTTGAGACTCAACAAACAAAAGGGGATGTCACTCATAGTCGACATCCCTAAACACCCTAAATGTATCTTACTCGAATTAATTCCTCAAAGTATCTCCTTCTCTCACCGTTGTCCTTCTTAGAAAACTCTACATTGTTATACCATTCGATAATCTGCTCCTTTTGTTTTTCCGAAATCTGACTATCGTTACCAAGGAATACAAATGCTCCGAGGAGATAAGTTAAATAATCAATACGATCAGGTAGCTTCAGTTTATTTTCTTCAATGAACTCAACAGCACGTTCTAAAGCATCTAGCGTCATGTTAAACAACTTCCTAATATCTTCCTTATCTAATTTACTTATCAAATTTGCCTTTACATCGGAAGGCATAGGACTAAAATTCGATTTATGTTCTTTATTTTTAAGCACTTCATATGCCGGGTTTAATGCAGCCAAGGGAATGGAAACCTCGGTTGCTTTAAACACAATCAATTGCTCTAAACTAGATTCTCTAAGTTTCTCAACAAACTTATCTGAGTACTCTTTGTAAAAATCAACGCCTTTAATTAGCATTTCTGTAAGGTTTACTTCAACATCTGTTACTTTAGTTCCCGCTAGATTTAGAACTTCAAACCATTCACGCTGCTCTTCTTCCGATAAATCTCTTGCATAGTTTACAGTGTAGTAGTAACCCATAAACTTATTCCTAATCTTTGTCAGAAGATCTTGGACTTCAAACACTTGTAAATCTTTGTGGTCTTTTAAGAATTGTGTGAATACCTTCGGGTCTTTATTGTACAATTTCCCGACTGGTATTTGAGACTTTCTAAGAGCACCGGTATTCATCATGAATTTCCCCGTTGTGATATCAAGGACAATACACTTAAACTCTTCGTGATCAGTATAGGCCTTGAAGTTACAACTGAGTCTCTGCTGTCCATCATTAACTGAATGCTTACCGGATATGTCCTCATTATCAATCCGTTCCCTTTCAATAAATGATACCTGTGGAACGGCTAAGTCTTGGTTTTCAATAATATTGATTGATATTGGCGAGACAGCGGCCTTACCACTTAATTGGAAATTCAATAAATCGATAGATTTTTCAACTTTCCATCTTATGTATGTCTGGAAAATAGGGAGAGTTAATTTCCTTTCCTCAATCTCCTTGCATAAATTCCCTAGTGATACTGGCTTTGATTCCTTCGTGGGGTCAAAAGTCGAAAACATCTCTAATTTCTTATTAATTTTAATAGCCATTCCCCATCAACTCCTTACCTAAGTTACATAAATATTAACTCGCTGCATGTGTTAACGTCAATATAAATTTCATTAAAAATGCGTAAAAAAAGTAGCTGCACACAAAAATAAATGCATTTTCTCTTATATATCTATATTTTTTTGTTAGCTGCTAATTCTCAGAGCTGAAAATATCCATGCTGATATTATTTCTTCAAAAGGTTCGGTTATCAAAATTATCACTGTTCAGAAAATACGACAGTATTAGTGCCTCAAGATAGAACGCCAGTAATAGGCTGTTTGAGAAGGTCACATATTCAGTCGTGAAAAAAGCGGGCAAAAAAAAACCTAAACCTCGAAAGGATTTAGGATCTTTAATTAGTTGCTTTTGAGCTTAGGTCAGAACAGCATCCAAGATACCTTTTTAGGCAAGATGCCCAAATTGTTTAAAGACCAGCCATTCCTAACATTAGTTAGTTCGAACCTCTCCAATTAGGCAGTTGCGAGTTGACTTCCTTATCGACTATATATCTCAATAGCATTAATTACGGAGGGCACCAATAGGGGACTTGAACATCTATGTCCCCTATCCGTCTCCCGCTCTATCACTCTTAACCTTTATAAACCAACACCGCCACACTCTCCACATGCACCGTATGCGGAAACATATCCACCGGCGTTACCTCCACCGTCCGATAGCCGCCATCCTCCAGCACCCGCAAATCCCTTGCCAGCGTGGACGGATTACAACTCACATAAACTACTCGCTCCGGCTTCATCTCAAGAATCGTCTCTAGCAAGCGTGGGTCGCATCCCTTACGTGGCGGATCAACCACGATCACATCCGCCTCAACTCCCTGCTCTTTCCAGCGCGGAATCACGTCTTCGGACGCGCCGACTTCAAACTCCACATGCTTCATACCGTTCAGTTTCGCATTCGCACGTGCATCCTCGATCGCTTCCTTCACGATCTCGACCCCATACACCTTCTTGGCATGTTGGGCCAAGAACAAGGATATCGTTCCGATGCCGCAATAGGCATCAATCACGGTCTCCGCTCCGGTTAATCCGGCATACTCCACCGTCTTACCGTACAGTACTTCGGTCTGGGCAGGGTTCACCTGATAGAAGGAACGCGCGGAAATGGCGAACTTCACATCGCCTATATAGTCATGGATGACCTCACGGCCCCACAGGACACGAGTTACATCCCCGAAAATAACGTTCGTTTTACGTGTATTCACATTCTGACAGATGCTCACTACAGCCGGAAGCTCCTCACGGATCGCAGAGATCCACTCGTTCACGTGCGGTATCCGCTCGCCATTGGTGACGAGTACAATCATCATTTCCCTGGTAGCAAAACCGATCTTCACCACGACATGGCGAAGCAGGCCCTGACCTGTCTCTTCATTGTAGGCGGTGATGCCTAGCTTCCGCCCAATGGCTTTGACGCGACTGACGACCTCGTCGTTCTGTTCGTGCTGGATGAGGCACGTCTCCATGTCCACGATCCGGTGGCTGCCCCGGGCGTAGAAACCGCCGACCAGGCCGCCTTCCGTTACGCCGATCGGCACCTGGGACTTGTTGCGGTAGCGCCAAGGCTCGCTCATACCGAGTGTCGGCCGCACGAGGATCCCCTCTTGATCTGAATCAACGCCGGACACGGCAGGATTCGCCTCGTTGGTTTCAGAATTCTCAATGTCTCCTCCAGCATCTGTGCCACTCCGCTCATCGCCCACAAGCGTCTCTCCAGCACCTTCCGCCTCTCGCACCACCCGCAGCTTCCCGATCCGCTCCAGGTTGTCCACCACCAGCTGGCGCTTCCACTCCAGCTGTCCGGCATAACTCATATGCTGCAGCTGGCAGCCGCCGCATTGGTCGTAGATCGGGCATGGGGCCGCGATGCGGTTCGGGCTCTGTTCGACCAGTTCCAGCAGCTTGGCGTATCCATACTGCTTCTTAGTCTTGAGCACCTTCACCCGGACCTTCTCGTCCGGCAGGGCGCCCTGAACGAACAGGGTGTAGCCGTCTGCACGGCCGACCCCTTCCCCGTCATGGTTCATTCCTATAATATCGATCACGACCTCGTCGTTCTTGGCCACCGGCAGGTCCAGGAGGGCCGCCGAAGCCGCTGGCTTGCCGCTGCGGCGCGTGTCGCTTCCCTTGCGGTTCTTCTTCATGATGTGCTGTTCACTTCTTTCCGTTCAACTTGTCCCTTACCACTCTATATTCCCAATCGGAACACCATCCATAATCAAAGCGGATGATCTTCCGCTAACCTTCATTCGCTTAAACAACAAAAAGCTCCCCCAAGGGAGCTTAGCGCACAAGCTCACGTCCATCATTATACGGGAGCCTCGTATGTTATTCAATCCATTCAGCCTGCAAATCCAATCATTTACTTACAAGAGCCTGAAGCCTAAGCGGCGATCCTCGGCCTGTTCCATCTCGTTCCATGGCCCATTGCCATAATCGCCTATCATCGCTAATGCGGTCAGTCCCCGCTGAGCCTTCGGCAGCAACCATTACGCCTTAGGCGCCCGTCGTTGCCTTCCGCGTCTCTACCATCCACCGTCTCAGCCAAAAATCCGCAAATGCTGCGGCAGAACACGGAACGTGCCCGGCAGAACGCCGCCGAACTCGCCGTCCAGGTTCAGCTGAACCGGTCCCGGAGAGACGACCTCCATATAGTCGGTGCGGAAATGCACGACCCGCTTGTCGTTGATATGCTCGCCGCGCAGGGCGAGCGTGGCTACACGCACGAACTCCGCCAGATTGCACTTGCGCAGGGCAATGACATCGAACAAGCCGTCGTCGATGCTTGCGCCCGGCGCGATTTTGTCGAAGCCGCCGACCGAGTTGCTGTTCGCAATGAGGAACACCATGAATTCGTCATGGATCGCCGGATGACCGCTCGCGTTGATGATGAGCTCCTGCGGCGCGAGGCTGACCATTTTCTCGATCCCCTTCAAATAATACGCCAGCTGCCCGATCATCGTCTTCAGCTTGCTTGGCACCTCATACGTGAGCTCGGTCAGCGTACCGCCGCCCGCGATATTAATGAAGTAACGATCATTCGCTTTGCCCACATCAATCGGACGCGTCTCGCCCCGAATCACCAGATCGCAGTACTCCTCCCAGTTCTTCGAGATGCCGAGCGCCCGCGCAAAATCGTTCGTGGTCCCCAGCGGGAAAATACCCAGCGGCGGGAGATTATCCCTGCCGGCCATCCCGTTGATGACCTCATTCAGCGTACCGTCTCCACCGGCTGCGATCACCAGATCGTACCCGCGTTCGACGGCATCCGCCGCTTCACGGGTCGCATCCCCCTCTCCGGTCGTTGCATGACAGGAGGTTTCGATGCCAGCACTGTCCAGACGGTGCAATATATCAGCAAGCCGACGCTTCATTTCCTCCCTGCCGGAGGTTGGGTTATAGATTAACCTTGCATTTCTCATTAATGATACGCCACCTACTTATGATTTCAAGGATAGAAGAAGAAGTTTGGCCTGCGACTCCATCCACTGCGGCAGCAGCGGGTGCGGAAGCAAGGTTCTGCCGGAATATCGACAATCCAGCCCCTCGAGCCGCTCAGGTATCACCTTCTCCGTAAAATACCCCTCACTCAAAAAAAGCGGAGCTACGATCACATCGCAGCCGCGCTCCATCCATGCTGTCACCTTGTCCCGAACATCGCCGGGACTGAGTAAAGCATAATCCGCGCTTGTTCCGCTTACCTCGCTAACTCGCTGTGCCAAAGAGTTAATACCCTTTTCCCAGCGGCTGCGAAACAGATCATGCCGGCTGCCGTGTCCGACGAGAAGAATAACCTCCTTCGCCGGGTTCACGGACAACTCTCTCACCTTATCCCATACCATGGCCGCAATCTCGGGAGCGTCGTCCATCGGCGTGCCAAAATGAACCCGGGACCGGACCCGAAACGGCGCCAGGTCCGTCTCCATGTCCGGAACGGCCTTCGCTCCTATAGCATAAGCTATTTCGTCGACATGTGTGCTGCCGGACGAGACAAATAGAGGAATGACCACAATGTCGGTGACACCCTGGTCTTCCAAGGCCGTGATGCCGTCCTGAATCAGACGGCCCTCTACCAGTTCCAGGTACGAAGAGACGACCGGTATATCCATACGGGACGCCAGACTGTGGACGGCCTCGTCCACAAGCGACACCCATTTCTGTTCACGCGAACCATGACTGATAACCAGCACACCCGGTTTCGTCATATTTTAACGTCCAAGACGCTCCAGCGTCATTTTATAACCGTCATTGCCGTAGTTCAGGCAACGCTTCACGCGCGAAATCGTTGCGGTGCTGGCTCCCGTTTCTGCTTCAATCTGGTTGTATGTGCATCCCTTGCCCAGCATGCGCGCCACTTCCAGCCGCTGCGACAAGGACTGAATTTCGTTAACGGTGCAGAGATCATCGAAGAATACATAACACTCTTCCACACTGCCCAGGGTTAATATCGCTTCGAATAATTGATCGATGCTTTTATCATTTAGCTTCTTTAATTGCACTGGATGATCATCCCCTATTGTTACTGTGTATAACACTCGCACTCCCATTGTACCCGAGCGGAACTAGTATTTTCAAGCATTAACGATTTCACGCACTACAGGACAACCATTACCCGGAGGCAGCATCCCTTATACACGCTCACATTTCACCGCTCCAGCGCCCGCCAAAATCTTCCTGGGCTATCGCCCGATTCCGCTCCTATCCCGAAAATCGGGACATCCGCCTAAACCCATCGCCCGCCCGTATCATACAGTATAGTATCTTAACTCAAAAAGGAAAGTGATATCATGACGCGTCATTCTCACTATTATCACCGCCGACCCACTAATAACCAGCGCTCCCTCAATGAATATGAATCACTGCCGCAGACGCCATCGCCATACCCTGGCATTACTCCATACACCGATTATCCGGATGTGGGTGAAACCGCGTTATATCCATATACCGACGGCGTAACCGACATGGAAGCATCAGCTTCGGCTCTGGCTCCATCCACGAATTCCGGCGGAGGCGGTCTGGCAGGTCTCCTTGGCGGAGGAGGCGGCAGCGGCGGTGGAGGCGGATTAGGCAAGCTCCTCGGCGGACTCGGGGTCAACAATATGAGCGACATCAAGGGACTCATCGATCGGATGGGGGGCATCGACGGCATCGTCAACAACATTGGCAAGGTACAAAAGGTCATGCAGGGCTTCCAGCAGCTTGCGCCTATGGTCTCTCTGCTTGCAGGCGCGCTCGGGAAGAAGAAAGGCGGAGGCGGCAGCGGATCCTCTCCAAGCGCATTTACGGACCAAAATGAAGACGGCTACGAATATAAAGCGAGAAGACGCCGTTCCTCGGGAAGCCGGCGCCGCTCCGGCTCGCGCAGACCATCCGGCTCTGGCAAAAAACGTCGCCGTTGATCTATGTAAATGAGTAGGCATAAACCCTACCGTGAGTCTCAGAAGCACCGCAGCCTCTGATCATCGAAGATATAGCGACACGATGGGTTTAGCAGATACGTTCCTAACAACTCACCATGGGCGGATTCATCCGAACCATCATACATCATGCAGTTGGCTCCAGTCAGTTACCCTAGACTGGAGCCATATCCTTTTTTCAACCTATTATATATTCTCTTCAGCGCGTCCAGTCCCCTTCCGGGCCGGCTTCTTTATTCTCGACGCTTTCGAGTGATTTTAACCGGAACCAATACGAGCCGCGCAGACCGGAACGCAGCAGCATCATAATGCTGCCCATCAGATACAGCACGGTTGGGATCCGCTTCATATGGGGATAGAACATGAGAATGCTGCCTGCGATGAACAACAGGCCGGTCGCAATCTCGCTGATGACCATGCCCACCTCATAACGGTTCGTCACGGCGAGCCTTCGTTTTCGTTTCCATGTCAAGCGAAGCATCCGGCGCAGCAGCCGGGAACGCAAAGGCTCATCTGGTTGACGCGATGAACGCTTCTTGGGATGTGGTCTGAGCCCGAGTTTCATATGCAGTCCCTCCTCTGCATGCCTTTACCCCTTACGGAGGAACAAGAAACGACAGCGATTTAGCACTCCCCCTGTGATGCAGGGCAACCTTCCCATATATTGGATGACTCTATAGCACAGACTTGGGCCGACAGATACTCCCGGCTGACATCCCTCTACTTTACGAATCGAACACCATTTTTCGCGTTAACCTATACTCAAGAATGAAGCTCTCTATTTAAACCAACCTCTGCGCATAAACCACAACACCATGCCCCCGCCAAGCACGAACATGAGAAGGAGCACGAAGAAGTATCCATAATGCCACTCCAGCTCCGGCATGTTCTCGAAATTCATTCCATAAATCCCGGCAATCAGGGTGAGCGGCATGAAGATGGTTGTGATCACCGTCAGCGTCTTCATGATGGTGTTCATCCGGTTCGAGTTCACCGATATGTAGCTGTCCCGAAGGTCCGCCGTCATCTCGCGATCGGCCTCGATCATGTCCGCCAGCTTCAGCAGATGGTCGTAGATGTCGGAAAAATAAGCATGGTGCGCGTGATGCTGCAAATGCTGCGAGTTCACGATCCGGTACAGCAGATCCCGCATCGGCACAACCGTCCGCCGCAGGCGAAGCAGCCTCGAACGCAGCGCGAACACCTGATTCATTAGTTCCTCGACCGAATCCTTCTCCCCTCGGCTTTCCAGCTCCGCCAGCTCGTCCTCGATGGCAAACAGGCTTGGAAAGTACTGGTCCACCAGCTTATCCATGATCGTATAAGCCGTAAAGCTCGGACCGTCCTGGCCCAGCGGCCCTTTGGCGGCGACCGAGGTTACGCGTTCCCAAGCGTCATTCATTTCGGGCAATGCCTTCTGGTGGAAGGAGACAATAAACGAAGGTGCAAGAAACAGATCCACCTCGACGGCTTGCAGGGTATCCGGCTGTAGGGCATGCAGCACAAAAAACTGCATCTGTTCGTAATAATCCAGCTTCGGCCGCTGCAGGATGTGCAGGCAATCCTCCACCGCCAGCGGGTGAAAGTGGAAATAGCTCTCCAGCTTCCTTGCTTCCTCCGGTGTCGGCTCACTGAAATCGGCCCATACCCAGGCGTAGTCCTCTATTCGAATCTCTTCTAGTGGAAGCCCGATTACCGCTTCATAGCTTGGCGTAATAGCTAATGTGCGAATCATGATAAGCTCTCCTTCCCATCGCCCTTTAGTTTTCGTTAAACAAAAAAAGCCAATCGATTCCTGATTGGCCCCACAACTATCCATGATCTATGTGTAATTACGTTTTTAGAAAAGAATTTTAAAGATGACTCCTGCCAGTACGGCCGTAATCGGAATCGTAATAAACCAGGTTACTACGATGCGGCCTGCCAATGACCATTTCACGGCGGAGAAGCGTTTCGCTGAGCCTACGCCGAGAATCGCCGACGTAATGGCATGCGTCGTACTGATCGGCAAGTGAAGCAATGTCGCCGAGAAGATGACGGATGCAGCCGAGAAGTCCGCTGCGAAGCCGTTGATCGGCTCGATTTTGAATATTTTCGTACCCATGGTCTTGATGATCTTCCAGCCGCCTACCGAGGTTCCGAGCGCCATTGCTGTTGCTGCGGAGACTTTAACCCAGAAGGGTACTTCCATCTCCTGCAATTGACCGGAAGTGACGAGGGCAAAGGTGATAATCCCCATCGCCTTCTGCGCATCGTTGGTACCGTGCGTGAAGGACTGCAGTGCTGCCGTAAAGATCTGCATCGTACGGAAGCCTTTGTTCACCGTATGCGGGCTGCGCTTGGCAAAGATGAACTTCAGCACCTGCATGACCACGTAACCGATCACAAACGCAAGAATAGGCGAAAGGACCAGCGCCAATACGATATCCTTAAACCCGGCGTAATTCAGCATGTCGCTTCCCGCGCCGACAAATACCGCACCGGCCAATGCCCCGATCAGGGCATGGGAAGAGGACGAAGGCAATCCGAACCACCAGGTAACCAGGTTCCAGATGATGGCTGCAAGCAATGTTGCAATAACTACCTCGATCCCGTTATCCAGCTTGGTCGGATCCGCGACGCTGCCGCCGATGGTTTTGGCAACGCCCGTGAACATCATCGCGCCGACGAAGTTCATGCTCGCTGCAAGCAGTATGGCTACCCGCGGCTTCAAGGCCCGGGTCGATACCGACGTTGCGATGGCATTCGCCGTATCGTGAAACCCGTTGATGAAGTCAAATGCAAGCGCCAAAAAAACAACTATTACTAATACTAACATCGTTGTATCCATAGTTCAGGACTCCCTTACGAGTTGCGCATAATGATGGATTCCAGCATATTTGCCACGTCTTCGCAGGTGTCCGTGGTCGTCTCAAGACGTTCGTAAATCTCTTTTTTCTTGATCAGCAGAATCGGGTCAGAGACGGTAGCGAACAGATCTTTGATACAGATGCGCAGCAGCTCGTCGCCTTGGTTCTCCAGATCGTTCAAGCGGATCGTGTACTCACGAATAGCCAGAAGTTTTTTCTGAGAGAGCAAATGAATGGCCTTCTGAATTTCGTAAGCCGATTGACGCAAAATTTCGGCAAACTGTACCATGTACTCGTCAGGTTTCCCCAAATTGTACATATAGAAACGGGATGCCGTTGCTTCCAATCCGTCCATCACATCGTCCAGGCTGGTTGTCAGGTCCATAATATCGTCGCGTTCGATTGGCGTGATAAACGTTTTGTTGAGCTCAGTAATGATGGTATGCGTATAGGTATCACACTGGGACTCGTATTTTTTCATTTCATTGGCAAATTCAAGCACATCTTGAAGATTGGAAACGTGCTGCGAAAAATAATCTGCGGCTTGTACCACCGTATCGGCCATATTCTCCAGCGTTTGGAAGAATATATCCTTCTTCTTCAATTTCATACTCTTAACCCCTTTTTTCGATAAATTGCCGCGAACGCCGTCAAAAGATAGACAACCTTGACTATCTTATCACATCCATGGCAGGGTGTGTATAGAAAAGTAACACTCAAAAATGTAAGGAACTAACAAAAAAGAAGATGCATGGAGGATTGTTTCCATTCCCTTACCTATTAACATCTCCGTCTGCGTGCAAATTATCCCGATATGCATCCAACATCCACTTCTTATACATTAAGGATTCGTTATGGTCACATGGCTTTCAAAAGATGGCGAATTCGGCACAATGTTGAAATACGTCGTTCCCGGCACCAACGGCACTTCCTTGCCGTCCTTCACAAAACGGATCGCATCGCCAGCTGCGCGTACCCACTGCCCCTCGATGACTTCTCCGCGCTGGAACAGCATCGCTTTCCCGCCCGCTTCCACATTCACGGCAAGCCGGCCCACATCATCCAGCACTTTATGATCCGCCCCGAGCACGATGACATTCGCGGCCTCAAGCTGGACGTTATCGTTGAGATCCACATGCGGCGATCCATTGACCCACCGTTTGTACGTATTGGACGAACCGTCATACTGATAAGCCACCACATAACTGTCTAGTAAAAATATGATTTCTACCTTCTCCCCGGGTTCACCGGAAATAACCTCCACAGGCGCCGTTCCCTCTGCACCTTCGCCGCTTGCAGCCGTCGGCTCCGAATAGAACGAATACTCTGGCACCTTCACGTCGTTGCCATAGTTAAGCTTCGCCGCTCCTTCACGGAGCTTCTCGTCGCTGGAATACAGATTATGCGGCGCTTTGCGTTCCTTGTCTCTCCAGAAATAGGAGCCTGCGTTTCCGATCTCGTCCATATCCTGCTTGCCTTGCTTTTGGATAATGCTGTAAGCTTCAGGGCTGCCTCCCGCGTGGACCAGAACGCCGCCGTAGCTCTCGCCCAGATTGATGAGATACGGACGAATGCTGCGAATCGGCCCGATCTTCTCAATGCCGCTCTGGCTTTGGAAAATGCCGATCAGTCGCGTGATCCCTCCCTCCGCCAGCACTTCATATACCATATCCGCTTGTCCCAGACCCGATTGCGGCCTTGCCGCCGGTGCGTTATTGATCATAACGGCCAGCGGCCGCTGCGTCAGTGACGCTTCTAACGGCAATCCTGTCAGCGGTGCCTTGAATGGAGTGGACGTTTCCTCTTGAGGCGCTTCGACCGGCTGCTCGATCGGAGCCTCCACCACCGGTGCCGGAGCAGGCTCCGCCTGCTGTTTATCGCCGCCGCAGCCCGACAGCATTAGAACTGTCACCATCGACATTAAGCTTGTCCTCCACGCGACTTTTTGGAAAGACAAAGACCCTTTGCTAAACATATGGTTTCCCCCTATGAACGCTCCCATTACTTTCACCCTTAATCCCCATGAACGCTCCCATTACTTATTACCCTAAATTTCCAAGCCATTTCCCCAAAATTTCCAACCGACAATCAACTTTAGTTTACATTTAATCACAAAATCCGTGCTTTGTCTGTATTTAGAAGAGATACCATCCTTTAATGAATCACCTTGACAGCATGGCTTGGCAGCAGCAGTTCCAACTCAAACCATGGTGAGGTTCTAAACGACCCGGTTTGTGACATAAAAAAGTCTCTTAGAAGGCATACGTATAGTGCGTATGCCTTTAAGAGACTTCCTGCTTCCATGCATTTATTTAGCCGCAGATGTTTCCGAAGGGAAACGAGATGCCATTGTCATCCGATCCGCAAACCAATATTGCCAAACTGCTCACCCGCCGTCATCCGCCGGAACGAATCCAGAATTTCATCCAGCGGGTACATCCGGTCGATCAGGGGCGCAATGGTGTGCTCCTCCATGAACCGAAGCATCTCTCCGAACTCCTCGCGGCTCCCCATCGACGTACCGATCCAGGACAGCTGCGGAAAAAATAAAGCTCTCAGCGGAACCTCGACCGCGTCGCCGGAGCTGGCCCCAAAGCTGACGATCCGCCCATTCGGCTTGATCACTTCCAAGTATTGGGGAAAGGTAGCCGGACCGATACTATCCAGAATCACGTCCACCTTCTCCCCTTGCAGCTCTTCGCTCCAATCCCCGCCGCTCGAAAAAGCCCTATGCACAGAATAGCGCCGCGCTTCTTCGAGCTTGGCTTGGCTTCGGGAAGTGACGCTGACGACAGCCCCCGCAGTCTGGGCCATGAGCATGGCGTAGGTTGCAACCCCCCCTCCTATACCTGGTATAAGCACATGCTCGCCAGGCTTGATATGCGCCCTCGTAAACAGCGCACGGTAGGCCGTTAGCGCGGACAAAGGCAGTACTCCCGCTTCCTCCCATGTCAGGTGTGTCGGCTTTCTGAAGGCATTGTCCGCTGGGATGACGACCGTTTCAGCAAACGTACCGTCCCTGGGTCCCCCAAGGATCTCCGGCACCACCGGGACCTCTTCGGTGTTATCCCAACCGATCGTCGGATGGATGATGACTTCCGTGCCGACCGTCAGACTCTCCACTCCTTCACCCAAGGCATCAATGATGCCTGCGCCGTCTGAGCCAAGAATGAGCGGTGCATCGGCCGCATGACGTCCCTTCATCAGAAACAGATCGCGGTGATTAAGTCCGGCCGTCTTTAAACGGACCCGGATCTCACCGGGACCCGGTTGTTTCGATTCCATATTGCCGACCCGAAGTCCGTCCAGACCGCTCCGGCCGCGATGAATGGCTGCTTTCACATGAATCTCTCCCCTTCTTCCGGCTTGTGTAGGCCATGTTAGGTTCAATTGTATAGTTCGCCTCGGAGCATGTAAAATGAGTAGTAATGAATATGGCATTCAGTCAGAATGAAGTCAGGAAGGTGAGACTAATGGAAAGCGGAGATTTACGGATATTCCGCGCAGTAGCGGAGGAAGGCAGCATTACGCGGGCAGCCCAACGCCTGCAGTATGTTCCCTCCAACGTCACGGGCCGGATCCGCCAGCTGGAGGACAGGCTCCAGACGGCCCTGTTTATCCGAAGCAATCGAGGGATGGAACTGACCCCGGCCGGCGAGCGCCTGCTTGGATACTCGCGTCAAATTTTAAATTTGCTGGATGAAGCAGAGAAATCCGTACAGGCAGAGGATACGCCGCGGGGACCGCTACGAATCGGTGCGATTGAATCCACTGCCGCTGCATATCTGCCGGGACGCCTGGCCGACTATTATGCCCGTCACCCCGAGGTCAGCCTGTCCCTCACCACGGGCAACTCTAGCGTGCTGATGCAGCAAGTGCTGGACCGCGAACTAGACGGCGCTTTCGTGTACGGACCTTTGACGCATCCTCTGCTGAAACAGATTCCTTCGTATAATGAGGAACTGGTGCTCGTCTCCGAAGCCGGAGCGGCAAGCCAGCAGGAGCAGTTGCAAAAGCCGATGCTTATTTTGTCGACAGGCTGCACTCACCGATCCAGAGTGGAGCGCCTGCTGGCCGAAGCTGGCGTTCAACATCCGCGAATCATAGAGTTCGGTTCGCTCGAAGCCGTGTTAGGCGGGGTTGCTTCGGGTCTCGGCGTAGCGCTTCTCCCGAGGTCCAATGCCGTTTCGCTTTCCAACGAGAAAAACATTGCAGCCATGACACTGCCGGAGTCCTACCGTGAGGTCGTGGTATATTTTATCTATCACCGCGACGTGCCGCTGAGCAGCGCCCTTCGAGCTTTTCTGGAGCCGGAGAATCAAAAATGAAAGACATTTGATCCTCAAAGCGGGCACCTCGGATCGAATGACCACAGCGAGAGAATCCCTGCACTCCTGAAAACGAAAACGATTGACTGATCTAGTCATGGGAGGATTAGATTGAATGTTCACAACTTTGTGATAATTGTCACGTATAATGTGAATATTTTCACTTATAATAAAGACATAGAGAAGGTGATCACTTCCCAAGCAGCAAGAATCGACAACATCGCATCAGATACAACGTTATAACCCGTTAATCCCAAAAATCAAAACTCATTTAAGGAGTGGTTTATATGTTTAACAATTGGCTGAGAACGAACAAAGTTGCAATGTGGCTGCTAACCTTCATCCGGGTCTATATCGGTTATGAATGGATGACAGCAGGTTGGGGCAAATTGACAGGCGGCGGATTTGATGCAGGCGGTTTCCTCCAAGGCGCGATTGCCAATGCAACCGGCGATCACCCCGCCGTCCAAGGCTGGTGGGCAGCGTTCCTGGAGCACGCGGCACTACCGGGCGTGAAGCTCTTCAACTTCATCATCCCGCTCGGTGAGTTCCTGGTAGGTCTCGGACTCATTCTCGGTACCTTCACCACCTTCGCCGCCCTGATGGGACTGGTCATGAACGCCGCGTTCCTCTTCTCGGGCACCGTGAGCACCAACGCCCAAATGCTGCTGCTTGAGGTGCTGATCATCGTCGCTGCGGCCAACGCCGGCAAAATCGGTCTCGACCGTTGGGTTCTCCCTTACCTTCGCGGCCTGTGGAATAGAATGACCCACCGTGATCATGAACCCAAAGCACCGACGACTCATCTGAAAAAACGCACAGCTTAACCTCATACCGATCCATATAAAGACGTTGGAGAATTCCGGTTCTCCATCGTCTTTTTTTCGTGCCAAGAACCTATGCCAAATCGCAGCCTATGCGAATACTGTATTTAAATACAGATTTTTGCAAATATGAATAATTTGTGATGATGCGACATTATATAGATCGTTGCTGTTTTTTCGGCCTCCGTCGTGATTACGATTTTCAAATTCACAAAAATCTGAAAACAAAAAGAGAATGATTATTCATTGGAGGAGTGGTGCTGATGTTTATTCAATGGTTGCAATCAAGCAAAATCGCAATGTGCCTGCTGACGGTCATTCGGGTGTACGTCGGGTATAAGTGGCTGACGGCAGGCTGGGGCAAGCTTACGGGAGGCTTCGATGCCAGCGGATTTATGCAAGGGGCCATTGCCAAATCCACGGGTGAGCACCCTGCGGTTCAGGATTGGTGGGCCGTATTCCTGAAGCATGCCGCACTGCCCGGCGTCAAATGGTTCAACGTCATCGTTCCACTAGGCGAATTTCTCGTCGGGCTTGGCCTCATTCTCGGCTCGTTCACCGTGTTCGCGGCGCTAATGGGGCTCGTGATGAATTCGGCGTTCCTCTTCTCCGGTTCCATCAGCATTAACGGTCAGCTCCTGCTGCTCGAATTCCTAATCATCCTCTCGGCGTCCAACAGCGGAAAGATCGGGATCGACCGCTGGCTCATGCCCTACCTCCAGGATAAATTCACGCGCAAAGCAAAAATCAGCAGTGACCCCTCCTCTCTGCAGAATCAGGCGGTCTGATTTTACAAGGGATACGAGAGTTTGGGGCAGTATAATACAGAATAAAATCAAGCGAATGGCGCTTGTTTCCCCAGTAATATGACTGGGGCTGCTGACTCCTCTAGATCCTAAGTTGAGACCAACTCTTACGTCATGTCTAAATATGAATGATTGATGCTTCTCCTCTCTCCGACCTCTTACAGCTTGGCTTACCTTTATAAACTAACGGGTGACCGATGCCACCGGTACCGGTCATCCGTGTCTAATAACCATTTTGCCCCAGTAACGATTCGCATCGAATCCAGCCGTCTAGCGATATCCTTTTCCCAATGCGCTGCGTCTTTACCTGCATCGGCCAGGAACTTGGTGCTGCTTTGCGCATATTGCTTACAGCTTGCTAATTTCCTTCGCTGACTTTGTACTTACTAGCTTTATTTATTGCTTACTGACCATGCTTGCTTGCTACTTTACACTTGCACAGAGTATTCTTACAGCATATTACTTACTAATTACTCGCTTACTACCATTTAACCTATTAGCCTATTCCCCCAAAATCTTCAAACACTATGTTTTAGCAACACATACTTACTAATTACCTGCTTACTCCCCATTTTGCCTACTCCAGCAATACTCCAGACAACATGCTTACCACCACATATCTAGTGCGTATCTTCCCCTCACTGTCCCGTGATTCTCCTACGTCTCCTCTATATATTGCACCTGTTCACCCTCTCGCTTATCACCTGTCGCTTACCCTTGCTAACTCACAAATTAAAAGTTTTTATGATTTTTATCATAAATGTGATTTTAATCACATATATTGTGATTTATTTCACTTATAATAAAGACATGAAAGAGATGATCATCTTCCTAAAAAACAACATCACAGAAACTTCAGCACATCCGAGAATTGGCAAGGAAGCTTTCATAAAAAGAAATCATACTTTTAAGGAGTGGTTTATATGTTTAACAACTGGCTGAGAACGAACAAATTGGCAATGTGGCTGCTGACCTTCATCCGGGTCTATATCGGTTATGAGTGGATGACGGCAGGTTGGGGTAAATTGACAGGCGGATTTGATGCAGGCGGCTTCCTGCAGGGCGCGATTGCCAAGGCAGCCGGCGATCACCCAGCAGTACAAGGCTGGTGGGCAGCGTTCCTCGAACACGGCGCACTGCCAGGCGTGAAGCTCTTCAACTTCATCATCCCGCTCGGTGAGTTCCTCGTAGGAGTCGGACTGATCCTCGGTACCTTCACTACCTTCGCCGCTCTGATGGGACTTGTGATGAACGCTGCATTCCTCTTCTCGGGCACGGTGAGCACCAACGCCCAGATGTTACTGCTTGAAGTGCTGATCATCGTCGCTGCGGCCAACGCCGGTAAAATCGGCCTCGACCATTGGGTTCTCCCTTACCTCCGCGGCCTGTGGAACAAAATGACGCACAGAACAACCAAAGGCGATGGCACCACGCAAACACCGTTCAAAAAACAAACGGCATAAACATGGTATGCATCTGTAACCTAAAAACTAACCTATTGATTACACAGCCCGCCTTGAGCAATCAAGCCGGGCTGTTTTTGTTGTGGTATACGTGGGAGGTCTGGCATACGTTGATGTCTGACATATGTTGGGGTCTGGCATACGTTGATGTCTGACATATGTTGGGGTCTGGCCTACGTTGGAGGTCTGACATATGTTGGAGGTCTGGTGGCAAGTACTGTCATACGCTTTGTAATACATTGGAGCGCCGTAAATTTGAGCGTTGTTCATACGTTTCGAGCGTAGTTCATACGGGCAGGGCCTGCCACTTATAATTTTAGCGGACTCAGATGACCTTATTTTGGCCAAAAGCACCCTTTTTGTATCACGAACGGACCACAGATTCGTTATTCACCAAATAAGGTCCTCATTTTGCCGATTATCTGCAACTTAACGGAACG
>NZ_QLYT01000032.1:0-46061 GCF_003269305.1 Paenibacillus sp. MDMC362 | reverse complement strand
GCATAGGAAGCATTCTCTACACACTCTATCACATCGTGACAGTTGAATATGCCTGGTTGTGCGGGGATTTGCAAGGAAAAGAACTGGAAATCCCTTCGTTCGAGGATTGTGCCAGCGTGCAGGGATTAAGAGATTATTCGGCACGAAGCCATGCGGAAATTGCACCATTCATCTACGCTTGGAATGATAGCTTGGAAGATCGTATTATGTATGATACAAACCAAAACGGAGAGCAGGAAAGCTTTACATTCGGTGAAGTGATGCGGCACGTGATCGCCCACGAAATTCACCATATCGGTCAATTGTCAATATGGTCTCGAGAAATCGGAAAGACGCCGGTTACAGCAAACTTGATTCGTAGAGGGTTATTCGATAAGTCGCGGTAGAATGGAGAAACATGTCGCTACACAAGAATAAAGTACCATGCAAAGTCGCTGATATAGCGGCTTTTTTTTGCATTGAGGGTACAAGCTCTTGTTCAGAGGCTAACTGGCAGAAGTAGAGGGCTTACTCAAGTGAGCAAGTGGGCAATCGCTGATATTATTTGCAGCAAAAAAATGAAAAAGTTGCGCAAAAAACATTGAATAATTTACCAACACAGTATAAGATTGCAACAAGGGAGAGGAAAGCGCTTTCCGAAACTATATCAGACAGGTGCTATGCCGATATGAAAATAACTTTAAAAGACATTGCCGATCATGCAAATGTATCTATTTCCTCTGTTTCGAGGGCTTTAAACAACGCAAACTCGCCAGCACTTGTAAACGACCAAACGCGTCTGCGAATTATTCAAGTTGCCAAGGACCTGGGTTACCATAAGTTTAACATTTCACTGCAAAAAAACGAAAAATTTTCAGAGAATAAAAAGGTTCCAAAGAGAGTGGGGCTTGTTTTATATGATGTAAAAGCTAAATACCAGGATCCATATTTTTCAGAAATTATATACGGAATCGAAAGTGAATTGCTTGATCAAGAATGTATATTGGACTTCACGTTTGAGGTGCAGGATATTTTCAATTTCAATTTGCTTGGGGATATGAACGAGCGTGACTTAGGAGTCATTTGTATCGGACCGCTTAAGCATGATTTTATAAATGAGCTGAATAAGCGGGTTCCATTTGTTATATCGGTGGGCGGAATACCTAAGCTGGAAATGGATTATGTTACGGTGGATTTTCGTCATGCGGCAATGCAAGCAGTTCAATATTTGGTAGATCTCGGTCATCGGAATATTGCTTATATTGGCGGGAGCTCTCAAGTTGGAATGCCGATCGACCAAGAAGAACGTTTCTATGGTTATAAAGAAGCGATGGAGTTGAACCATCTTAAAATTGTTCCGGAGTGGGTTCAAGACGGCTGCTTTGATCTGACCAGGAGCTACGAAGCCATGAAAACAATATTAAACACGCAGAGTCCGCCCTCGGCCGTGTTTACAGCTAGCGACAAAATGGCATTCGGGGCGTATAAGGCTATTGGTGAATATGGGCTATCGATTCCAAATGATATATCTGTTGTTTCTTTTGATAATGTCGAAATGTCCGAATTCATTAACCCTCCGTTAACAACGGTACAGGTACACAAGGAGGAAATGGGGCGAATCGCAGTCAAATTACTGCTTCAGCGCATGGAAGGGGGGATACCATTGCCATTGATCAGCTATTTGCCGACAAAACTTATTGTCCGCAGCAGCTGTACCGAGAAAAGCGAAGAGGAAAAAAATATGAAGGTTTTGGGGAGGGTATAATAATGAAAAAAATAATTGCTTGTCTCGGTTTAGCCGCTTGTATGCTTATCCCTCTGGTTGCTCCAGCGCATGCACAATCAGCCCAAGGGGACACAAATGCAAATGAAAAAAAACCAAAAGCTACCTTTCAAGTGATCAGTGACCTGCATATTAGAGATACACCGTACTCTCATAACAAGTTTTTGAAAGCGCTTCAAGATCTTCATTCCATTGACCCGCAGGTGGATGCTATGGTCATCAACGGAGATATAACGAATAACGGTTTTCCCGAAGAATATGCAAAGGCTCGCGAACTTCTTGATCAATCTCCTAAACCGAAGAATCTGTATATGACCATTGGAAATCATGAGTTTTTTAATGGAGAAGGAAATGAAGTGAACACCCGTCGGTTCGCAGACTTTATCGAAGAGGAGCGTGTATACTACGAGAAAATCGTGAAAGGCTATCCTTTTATATTCCTAGGCTCTGAAAGCTGGGGGCCAGTCGATTCTCCCGCCAAAGATCATGCCTATCTGAGCGACGAGCAGTTGATTTGGCTGGAGGATACTTTGGAGAAGCGCAGCAAGAGCGAGAAGCCAATGTTTGTTTTTCTTCATCAGCCTCTTTCCGCCGTACATGAAACAGCAGAAAAGCGTCTAACCGATCTCTTCTCGAAGTATCCGCAAGTTATTTTATTCACTGGGCATACCCATCGGGATATGCGACTTCCGAATATTAACCTAACACAGAGTAAATTTACGAGTATCAATACAGCTTCTGTCTATTATACAACCTTCGCACCGACAGTAAACTGGGACGAAAGCCAAGGATTGTATGTGCAAATTTATGATGACAGGGTCGTTGTCCAAGGACGCGACTTTTACCGTAAGCAATGGATTCCCGAAGCGCATTACACGATAGATGTTCAATCTGCAACAACGTTTTCTTATCGTAATAACTATGTTATTCCGGGTGAAGCTGCCCTATTAACCTCAACCTTTACAAATTATGGAGAAAACACAATCGAGGCCATTCAATTGGACTTAACGGCCCCTGATGGTTGGAGCGTAGAGGCAGTAAATGATCCTCTGGTCACGAATCTTTCGCCTGGAAGTTCGATTGAAACGGATTGGCGTGTGACGCCCCCAGATACTGCTGAGCCTGGATTCGCAAATTTAAAGGCCACCGTTTCATTTGAATATGGGGGAGATAATAAGCAATCAGAATGGAGTGCCGACTCCATAGTCTGGATACCAGAACGGCTCCCAGCTGCCGATTCTTATGTAAGTGATGTGGAATGGATTCATTCCGCTAATCATTGGGGGCCCGTAGAACGGGATCAAAGCAACGGTGAGAGAGCAAAAGGCGACGGAAAAACCATAACCATTGGCGGCGAAAAATATACAAAAGGCTTAGGTGTGCATGCGAATGCTGAGATTACTTATTATACAGGCGGCAACTTCTCTACATTTACCGCAGATATCGGGATCGATGATGAAGTGGGAAATAGGGGGGCGGTTGTCTTTCAAATTTGGGCAGATACTGAGAAAGTATATGACAGCGGGCTTGTTACCGGATCGGATTCCGTCAAAAAAGTTCAGGCGGATATCTCCGGCGCAAACGTTCTGAAACTGGTCGTTACCGATGGCGGAGACGGCACTGGCTACGACCATGCGGATTGGGCAAATGCCCATATTGCTAGATCCAATGTAAACCGTTAGGGAGGCTAATCACGCTGCTACAGACGCTTAGTGCCATGCTTCCGTGGAAAGTCGCTATTTTAGCGGCTTTTTTCCTTTAAGGACGCAAGTTTTTGTCCTCAAGGACTAACGGCAGGATAGTTGAAAATGTACCATCGGTATCAGAACAAACGCTATTGACAATCCACCTACTGCGTGTTACTTTATAGCTGTAGTATGTATTACTTTATACCAGTGATACAGATTAGCAACGGGGATGTGCTGGAAAACTTAACGGAAATGCTCAATCGGGTGTTTGAGGGCTGTGTCCTTGAATCGTGATTTCAAAAATTAATGAGGTAAAAGGAGAAAATATAATGAATTTTTGGGAGAAAATCACCGGCAGCGATATGACTAAGGAAATGAAAGCTTTTGAAATGAGAGCCAAAAAGTTACCGCCTGATTATCAAGCGGCATGGGAAAAAATTAATGCACATCTTTGGCCGCACTCAGATTTCACCGGTCGCAACCTCATGCCCATTCTTGACGGTGTGCTTGGCCTGCTCGAAGAAACGGCGGCAGACGGACAGAGTGTCGAAGAGGTTTTCGGTGACGATATCAAAGGTTTCTGTTCAGCGCTGGCCGGCATCGATGAGGCAAAGTCTTTCCGCGACAAGTGGCGCGAGCAACTCAACAACAATGTCGCGAAAAAATTAGGCAAATAGGAGGATGAACATGAGGATCCAAGATATCATTGAAGGCAAAAAAGAGTGGCGCGCGCACGTGGCACGTGTCAAAGCGCTCCCGCAAGATTATCAGATTGTTTATAAAGAGATTCAAAAATATCTCTTTAAGGTCGGCCCTGTTGAGCTAACGGACGGGACGGGTTTGCTTTCGGGGATAATTGATCTTTTTGAAGAGGGTGCGGCCTTAAGGAAAGGCGTGCTCGAAGTGACGGGCAGTGACGTAGCGGCTTTCTGCGACGATCTAATCAAAGATTCAAAAACTTATGCTGACGTCTATCAAGAATCTGTTGACCATGAAGGGAACAAGACCATAAAGAAGGATACGGATAAAACAAAGTAAAGATTTCCAATAGATGAAGAATGTTCTTATCTTCTAACAGTATAATTCTATAATATGGTGTTCTACTTACGAATCACACCGGGACATGAAACCGTCGAGTCGGTGAAGGAGGATTCTATGAATATTACGGGTATACAATCTGATTGGAAAGTGGAAAAAATCGAATTCGCCAAATTAACGGGAGAACGAGCCAGAAGCGCAGGGGCCAATGGCAGAATCGGCATTCATGGCAAAAGCTGCGCAGTGGATATCGCCAGAATAACGATCGATGGACAAACCGGTTACGGTAGCTCGATTCATATGACGCCGGAATGGGCCCAAGGCATAATAGGCCGCCGATTGCTTGACTTATTCGATGATCGGGGCAGACTGCTCGAAGCGTATCGTTTGCAATTGGAATACCCAGTGCTCGATTGGTTAGGACAGAGACAAGGCAGACCCGTGTACGAACTGGTGTCCGGTGCCCACATGGAGAGAGGAGTTCCATTGGTTGTTCCCTGCTATGATACCTCACTGTACTTCGACGATTTGCATTTGTCCGATGAGAGGACCGCAGTCGCGTTGATGCAAGAAGAAGCGATGCAAGGATATGCGAAGGGTCAACGTCATTTTAAGATTAAGGTTGGCCGTGGCGGACGCCATATGCCACTCTGGGAAGGGACGAAACGAGATATCGCGATCGTTCGCGGAATCTCCGAAGTGGCAGGTCCCACAGGCAAGATCATGATCGATGCGAATAATGCATATAATTTGAACTTAACCAAAGAGGTCCTGGCGGCTTTAGCGGATGTAAATCTGTATTGGCTGGAAGAAGCGTTCCATGAGGATGATGCCTTGTACGAGGACCTGAAGGAATGGCTCCGGCAACGCGGGCAGAATGTGCTTATCGCGGATGGGGAAGGGCTTGCCTCACCACATCTCATTGAGTGGGCGACGCGCGGCCTTGTCGATGTGCTGCAGTACGATATTATCAGGCCCGGTTTCACGCATTGGATGGAACTAGGCGAGAAGTTGGATACCCATGGTTTGCGGACTGCGCCTCATTGTTACGGAAATGCCTATGGTATTTACGCGTCTGGACATTTGTCAGCCGCGGTGCGGAGCTTCGAATTTGTGGAATATGACGACATTACAATCGAAGGAATGGATGTATCAGGCTATCGAATCGAAAACGGAGAGATTCATATTCCGGCCACGCCGGGTTTCGGAATCGTCTTCGACGATGAACTTGTAACTAACCTTATAAAGCGATCCGGCTGGTCCTGATGCCGAGGTGCAACTACATGGTCTTTATTGAAAGTCGCTATTTTAGCGGCTTTTTTGTTTAAGGGTAAAATTTCTTGTACCGGTTACTGTAATAGTCAAGAATGGGTCCGATTAGAATATCGAGTCATTACGTTTAGAATAGGGGGCCGGTGAATCCGTTTAAACGTGCAATGACGCCGATTTGACCGACATGGTAAGACTCATGATCGAAAACATGATGGATTATCCATCGTAGCGTCGGCGGCGAAGGCGGTTCCCAGCCGTCTGAAAAACGAGGGAGCTCTACGACTGGCTCGCGTTCATCGTATTCCATAAAGTCGAGTATATGGTCTGTATGTTCTCGAATGTCGATATATGCCTGCAAAATTTGCTGAGGACGATCCAAGACTCGTTGAAGTCGTCGCTCTCCCTTAAGTACGATCACGTTAATCCATTCGTCTTCGCTGCGTGCGATGTGCTCAACGATCCAAGCGATCGAATTCGGATGATCCGGATGCCTTGCATGCCACTGTTCCTCAGTCAATTGATTTAAATAAGGGATCAATATCTTTCTTGCATCGTTTCGATAAGGGAAAAAGGTAGTGAGTTTCATGAAATCCTCCAAGAATATAGAGTAGGTACAGGTATTTACTACCATGTATCATTGTAACTTATTTTTAGAGACGGGAACAACGGACGCTTAAGTTTGGGATATTATAAATGATATATCTAGAAGGGAAAAGATGGGTTTATGTTGAACATCCCATCTTAAGAAATGAAAGTTAATTCAAAAGAGGAGAATGAGTTATGACTAAGAATTTATTTCAGCCAGTAACAAGAAAGAATTTAACGTGGTTAAATGAACCTAAACATTGGGAGTTTACAGCTGATGACAGGCTTATCGTTGATGCTCCACCGAAAGCTGACTTTTTCAAAGATCCTGGAGGTAAACATGTTGCTCATTCTGCACCCTATCTGCACATCCAGGTGAATTCAACATTTCAGCTTATAACGCAGCTTCAGGTAGACATGAACGAATTGTACGATTCCGGGTGTCTGATGTTGATGGCAGACGAGAACAATTGGGCTAAGCTTTGTTTGGAGTTCAACGGTGAGTATGCTACGATCGTGTCTGTTGTTACGCAGAACGGTTTGTCGGATGATTGTAATTCTGAGCGTGTATTAGTAAGCAATCCTTATTTAAAAATAACGAAGAATGATCAACTTATTTCTTTTTACTACTCATCAGATGGTGAAGTTTGGAAATTGATTCGATACTTTGGAATGAATACCTCCGCACCGTTTACAGCGGGTGTGGTAGCTCAATCACCGAAGGGAGCAGGTTGCCGAGTCGAATTTCTGTCTTTGGTTTTATCCGAATCTGATGAAGGAAGTAGGTTTTAGAGTATACGCATAATGGCTTGGAATTGGAATCCAAAGTATCGTAACTCAACTAAGAGGCATGGAAAAGGACGGGATTGTTGGTCGATAGGTTTATGGCGACAAATCCAAGGTTATGGAAGAGTTTTAAGGCTATACACAGTCAATTCATACTAATCCCCTTACTTAAAAGTAAGGGGATGTTTTAACAATGATTCATCAGCGGGAATGTCCAATCGAGACACTCATTCATGTTTTAGGCGGTAAATGGAAACCCATGATTTTATGGCATTTGATTGAATCCAAGAAGAGGTTCAACGATCTGGAAAAGCTTATACCTGATGCTTCACAAAAAATGCTTTCACAACATCTCCGAGATTTGGAACGAGAAGGCATAATCGATAGAACGGTTCACCCTGTGATCCCTCCAAAAGTGAAATATTCTCTTAGTGAATACGGCAGAACATTGATTCCTGTAGCAGAAATCATGTGTGCTTGGGGAGAAAATCATAATAAGCGGAACTATGAAGAGCCTGCGTCATAAAGCTGGTTCAATGAACTTGTACACGAATTCAATCAACTCAAAACAAAAGCGCCACGGGATTCCGGGCAGCTTTTGTTTACCTACAGTGCCCACTCCGGATATGAATGGATAACTAAACTCCTATTAGAGTAGAATTGTCGCCAATCTTTTTTAGAATTTTCCTGTCTACCGATCTTATCGGCAACAATTTACCCGGGTTCCCACCTGAGTATAAGAATCACAACCGGAATTTCGAAAGGCTGCAACGGACCGGGCTCGATTGGTCCATGATGTGTCCAGGAACCATGATGGATTCAAGCAAGCATCCAGAGCCGGTTCATCTTCATGTAACCACGGATACCTTGCCCGTTCCGATGTCGGAGACGATTAAGGCATATTCCGAGGCAGAAATAGCCGGTCACTTGTTCAGCCGATTTCAAGAGCTGAATGTTGCTTATGACGATGTCGTAATGTGTATGTTGGCCCGTCTTGAGCTTGGAGGAGCGTTTAAGGGGAAAAGGGTCGGTCTAGCCTATCAAAGCAAGATATCGGTTCGCTGAGGAGAAGGGGGGGCATGGATTTGTTCGGATTACTGCTCGTTTTGCATATATTGGCTTCGATCGCCATCATTGGCCCCGCTTTCGTGATGCCCATCATTCGAAGATCGGCAAGAACCGTCGGCCAGCTGCACTTTACTTTTGGTATAACGACCAAGCTTGCCATCATGCCTAAAATTGGCGGAGCCGTACTTATTTTAACCGGGGTTTGGCTTATGATCATAACCAAGATGGGGTTATCCCAAATATGGCTGAATGTATCCATCCTTTTATCGCTGCTCATGGTCGTCAAGCCATTTTAAAGAAGCCGATGGAGCGTCCTAACTCGCTTTTTAGTCACATGATTTTGATGAAATAATTAGGATAATACAATACTACTCCATAAAACTTCTAGATAATTAGAAGTTTTATTTTTTTTGTTTCAATGAGAAGTGCTGAAGCGTCTTACGACTCGTTTGCCGACTTTGCACTTTCTTTGAAAATGCCGAAAACCGAGGCTTTTTCACTCTTCAAAAATGTCTCATTGCAGGAAAAGAAAGTGCTGCCGCATAATAAGACCACACCGCTCGCGAGGTGATGAACGACACATGGAGGTGGAGAAATGATGAAGCAAGCTACGGCTCAAAGGGATTTCCCGCAAACGTCCAAGCAGCCGGAGCACCGCACGAGCTTCGCCGCGAGGCTTCGCAGGGACAAATGGCTCTACCTGCTGCTGCTCCCAGGCTTGCTTTATTTTTTGGTTTTTAAATACGTGCCGATGTGGGGGGTTATGCTGGCATTTCAAAACTATCAGCCGTTTACCGGCTTTTTGAAAAGCGAATGGGTAGGCTTCGAGCATTTTCGCCTGTTTTTTAACAATCCAGAGTTTTTAATGCTGCTGCGGAATACGCTGTTGTTATCGTTCTATAATCTCATCTTCTTTTTTCCCGCTCCGATTATACTGGCACTCCTGTTAAACGAAGTAAGGCTTTCGTTCTTCAAGCGCACGATTCAAACGATGATTTACGTGCCGCATTTTATATCGATGGTAATCGTGGCAAGCCTGACGTACGTATTCCTAACCACGGAAGGCGGCGCCGTAAACGAACTCCTATTCCAATACACTGGGAACAAAATCCAATTTTTGTCCGATCCGTCTTGGTTCCGCCCCGTGATTATTCTGCAGACGATCTGGAAGGAATGCGGCTGGGGAACGATCATATTCCTGGCGGCGCTGGCGGCCGTCGACGTGGAGCAGTACGAAGCGGCGACAATCGACGGGGCAAACCGTTGGAGGCAAATCTGGCATATAACACTGCCGGCGATCCGCAGCACGATCGTGATTCTATTGATTTTGCGGATGGGCAGCGTGCTGGACAACGGCTTCGAACAGATTTATCTGATGTTGAATCCGCTTAATCGCTCGGTGGGCGAAGTGTTCGACACATACGTATACGCGATGGGCATTACGCAAGGCGCTTTTAGCTATAGTACGGCCGTCGGGCTGTTTAAATCGGTTGTTGGCGTAACGCTGGTGCTCGGCACGAACTGGCTGGCGAAAAAGTTCGGCCAATCCGGGCTTTACTAATGAGTTGGAAAGGGGATTCTATCCATGGCCAAGCAATACAGAACCGCGGCCGGTGTCACGTTCGACGCTGCCAACTACATCGTGCTATCGTTGTTCGGGCTGGCTGCCGTGCTCCCTTTCGTCTACGTGATAGCGGGCTCCTTTGCATCGGACGCAGAGCTGACGTCGAGAGCGGTATTTTTCATACCCAAAACATTTACTTTAAATGCTTACGAGTTTATTTTTTCGACAGATACGATCATGAAAAGCATCGGGGTCTCCGTCTACATAACTGTCATCGGCACGCTCGTCAACCTCTTTTTCACGGTAACGATGGCCTATTCATTGGCCAAGAGAGGATTGTACGGCCGGAATCTGGTGCTGAATCTCGTCATCTTCTCCATGCTATTCGGTGGAGGGATGATACCGACGTATCTGGTCGTCAAGGAGCTGCACCTGCTCGATTCGCTTTGGGCGCTCATGCTGCCTGGCGCGATCAGCGCGTTTAATCTGATCATCGTCAAAAACTTTTTTCAGGAAATTCCGAAGGAGATCGAGGAGGCCGGCCGCATCGACGGCTGCTCCGAGCTTGGCCTCTTAGGGCGGATCGTGCTGCCGCTTTCAATGCCCGTCCTCGCTACGTTTACGTTGTTTTACGCCGTCGGGCATTGGAACGATTTCTTTGCGGCACTGCTGTATATTAACGATCCGGAAAAATGGCCGCTGCAGGTCATGCTGCGCCAGATCGTTCTGCTGTCGCAAGCGGCTGCAGGCGATTTGAACTCGATGGACCCTAATTTCGTGCAGCCGCCGGATCAATCGATCAAAATGGCCGTGATCGTTGTCGGCACGGTTCCGATCTTGTGTGTGTATCCGTTCCTGCAAAAGCATTTTGCCAAAGGCGTCCTGCTTGGCTCGGTAAAAGGCTAAAGTTTGTTATTCCAAATGTGTGATTCCGCTTTGGCTCTGTTGTTAATACCCAAGACACGCTGATTGATTTGCTTGGAGCTCATGCGGTTTGCAATATGATCTTAATGATAAAGGGAGGCTATTTAATGAAGAAAAAGACAATGAAGGCGAAACGTGCTTCCACATTTCTAATTCTAGGCACGGCTTGTATCGTACTGATGGCAAGCTGCTCGTCCGGTAAAAACAACGGTGGCACAGACTCTTCCAACAATTCGACGGCGGCTCCCCCTGCAAGCGCTTCCGCCGATACGCAAGAAGCGTTTAAGCTGAACATCATGCTCCCGATTTTTAAAACGAACTATCCGAAGGACGACAGTCCCGTAGCGGCTGAGCTCGAGAAGCTGACAAGCACGGACATTCATTTCGAATGGGTGCCTAACGCTTCCTATGCGGATAAATTCAACATTACGCTTGCCTCGGGCAATTTGCCGAAAATCATTTACGTGCCGGACTCGAAGAGCCCGAGTTTCGTTAGCGCGGTAAAATCGGGGGCGTTCTGGGATTTGACCGACAAACTCAAAAATTATCCGAACCTCAGCCAGGCCAGCGAAATCATTCTGAACAACTCCTCGATTAACGGCAGAACGTACGGCGTATATCGCGGGCGCGAGCTTGGCCGCAACGGCGTATATTACCGCAAGGATTGGTTGGAGAACGTCGGACTTGAGCAGCCGAAAACGATCGACGATTTTTACATCATGCTGAAAGCGTTCAAAGAGAAGGATCCGGACGGCAACGGTAAGGACGACACGTACGGACTGGTTATGGTCAAATGGACGGCCGGCTGGGGAGCGGGCTTCGACCAGATCAAACTGTGGTTCGGTGCACCTAACGTTTGGGGTGAAAGGGACGGCCAGCTCGTACCGGAATTCGAATACGATGAATATCTCGAAGCGCTCAAGTTCATGAAAAAGCTCTATGACGAAAAACTCGTCAACCAAGATTTTGCCGTCATGGATTCGGCGAAGTGGACTGATCCGCTAGTTAACGGGCAAGCCGGCGTGATTATCGACGTCGTCGACGGAGCGGCTCGAGCCGACGACAAAATCAAAGCGGCGAACGCGGCGGCGGGCAATGACTCAAGGGAGCATTACATGGATGTGTTCGGTGCAGTAACCGGTGCGGATGGTCAAATTCGTACGCTGCCTACTTCCGGTTTTGCCGGCCTACTGGCCATTCCGAAGTCGAGTGTGAAGACTGAGGAGGAGGTCGACCGAATTCTGAAATTTCTAGACCAGCTGAACGAGCCTGACCTGCAAACGCTGACCAGCTTCGGCCTTGAAGGCGTCCATTATACCAAGATCGACGATACAACATTGGAAAGAAGTACGGACTCCGTGCTGCTCGAGTCCGAAGTCGAAGGTCTTAACCAAATGGTACCTTACATTCCTGAAGGAAAAGGGCTGCAGGTGGCCCAGACACCGCTTCGCTTAAAACAAACAGAGGTTCAAATGAAAAACCGGGAAACCATCGTCGCCAATCCGGCGGAGCCGTTTATTTCTGAGGTGTATTCGCAAAAAGGACAACAGCTTGGCAATATTATTAACGATGCCCGCATTAAATTCATCGTCGGCCAAATCGACGAGCAAGGCTGGCGCGATGCAATCGAATTATGGAAAAAATCCGGCGGCAGCGATTACGTGAAGGAAATCAACAAGCTGTACGCAGCGTCCAAATCTTAGGCAAAGAAATTGAGCAGTGACGTTCAGCGAGAAAAAGAGGCCAGCGGCCTCTTTTTTCTCTTCCGAATTTTTCTGCCGAGAGTCCCCAATGACAGGAGCAGCTTTGTAGCCAAGACTCCACGATGCCCGGGTTATTTGGAATTCCTCTGTTTTTTAAACAATTCACTCTGAAAACATGCAGGTTTTATTGGTAGAACCGCGTTATGCTAATTAAGAAAGTCGGTTGTATTTCGCGGTTGTTAAATTTGAATACGCTTACATATCTGAAAGGCAAAGGACCGCCTAACAAGGGAAGGCAAAACTAATTTTAGATATGGTTGGTGAGCTGATGATGAATGGATGGAAAATGTTATTGGCCCGCTTTTCCGGCAGATCTGGCAGCTTCTATAGGAAAAGCTTAATCATGTTCCTGTTTGTTGCCGGAATTCCCGGCATTATTACCGGGGTTCTCGTATATTCGATGGCCGGTGGTAAGCTGGAAGAGGAGTTGCTGAAGCTCCATAACAACCAGATTGAGCAGCGGTCGCAGAACCTGAATAAACAGCTGTCCAATCTCGAAATGATGCTGGCGCATTGGGCGTTCGATACGAGCTTTGATTATTCGCTCGGCGAACGCGACTTCGTGCGCGATTTCGAGAAGACCCGCGATATTACGAATACGCTGCTCGTCATGCAGGGCTCCAATACGATGATTCGTAACGTCAGCCTCTATTTGCAAGGAAGCCAGCCGGTATTGTTTTATCCGGAATATTCCGCTTTACATGATGCAGGTGTCATCAAGCTATACGACCAACTGCTTGACGCAGGAAAAACGACATACTGGACACAGCTAACGCTGGATCCCGATCAGCCGGGAAAACGGGAATTGACGTTTGTGCATCTCGTTCCCGGCGGCAGCCAAAAACCGATTGGAGCCTTGATCGTCCGCTTGGACAGCGATCAAGTCGCGGAAGCGCTGCAGACGATTACCCCTTATGCTGATGGCGAGAATTTTCTAACGGAGCCGAGCAGTCATCTATACGTATCCGCCAACGGGAGCTCAATAGATTCGACCTTCGTAAAGGCAGTCAGGAGCGAGGTCGAGTCAAACGTGAACGAGGAAGGCTCATTTCTTTATGAATGGAACGACAAGACCTATGCGGTCACGTACGGTTATTTCGCACGAATCATGGATAACTGGCTGTACGTGTCGGCTTCGCCGATCACCAATATAACGGCACCGGTCGTTTTTATATCCAAAGTCATTTTGACGGTCAGCTTGAGCGCTCTCTTGCTGGCAATAGGTCTTGCTTGGCTTGCATCGATCCGTATGTATTTACCTGTAAAAAGGCTAATGAAGGACTTGCTGCCAAGCGCCTCCTTGTCGGGCGGAGGCCGGGAGGACGAGTTTACGCTAATCGAGCGGCAATGGCAGCATTTAAGCAGGGAGAGTCGGGAGCTGAACGCCAAGTGGCTCGAGCAGCTGCCGCATGTGAAGGAAAGCTTTCTCCATCAGCTCCTTCAAGGCTATTTGTACGCCTATACGGAGGAGGACCTGCGTTCACGGATGGAGCGGTATAAATGGCAGGTGTGCGGCAAGCAGTTTGTCGTGCTGTACGTACAGCTTACCGGGATCGCCAGCATGGAAGGAAAGTTCAAGTTTGGCGACGAGGGACTGGTTACCTTTGCGTCCGTCAACATGATCGAAGAGCTGGCGGATTCGTATTTCGAGCAAAGCAGCACGATCAACTTCCATGATCTTGGATCAGGGGTGCTGCTCATCTTGCCGGAAGGAGAGCCATGTACGGAAACGATCAAATCGTTTTGCGAAGAGCTTGCGCAGACGGTTAATCGGCTGCTGAACATGGTGCTGACGGTGGCGATCAGCCGGTCAACCACCCTTGTAAGCGACATTCCGCTTGCATTTGAAGGCGTGAAACACGCAGCCAGCTTCCGCACATTCGATAACGATAACCAGATTATCGAAATGGAGCAGCTGAATTTCGAGGATTCGTCCGAACCGCAGTATCCGTTTACGCTGGAAAGAGAATTTCTTCAGGCGCTTCGAACCGGACAGGAAGCGGACGCCAACGCCTTGCTCGTCGATTTCCAGAATGCGCTGTCCGTGCAGGAAGCAAAAGCGATAGATGTCCAGCAGGGGATGCTTCATTTATTGGGTTCCGTCCAGCATGCGATTCTCGTATCCGGTATTCAGCCGAATCGTTTGTTCAAGGGTGCCAACCTGTATGAGCAGCTTTCCCAGATCAAAGAACCTGCTGGAGCCAGGGAATGGTTCCAGGTAAAGGTGATCGTCCCTTTCATGAAGGAGCTGACGAGCCGAACGGATGGCCAGGTCAAACGGCTGATCGAGCAAGCCATGATCTATATGCAGCAAAACTATATGCACGACATTTCGCTCGACAATTGCGCCGACCGCATCGGCACGAACCCGTTTTTTCTGAGCAAATCATTCAAACAGGTCACCGGCAAAAACTTTATCGATTATTTGACCGAACTGCGTATGGAAAAAGCGAAGGAGCTTCTTCGGGAATCGGAGATGAAAATTAACACGGTCGCTGAACAAGTTGGATATCGGCACAGTTATTTTAACCGGATCTTTAAAAAGCTCGAGGGCATGACTCCCACCCGTTATCGGGAGCTTAGCCGGACAGATTAGGAGGAAGTAAGATGCGATAAAGAAATCGGAGAGGCAGCCGGCAGAGGTTCATGATGTGACCGCTGCCGGCTTTATTGTGAAGCGTGGGGCTGCGAAGCACCAGAAGAACCTTACCGTGCAATAAAGTGCAATACTCGCGAAATCGTACAATATAGCCTAGGCGGATGTCACCAAGAAAGTGCCATTGCCGGGAAAGCCGCAGCTGTCTACAATGAGGGCGATGAAGCAACGGAAGCCAACAAAACGTGTAGGAGATGATTCCATGAATGACACGCGAGCATCGCTGCGTTGGTTAAAGGCAGCTGCAGATATTCCGGCCGGGGTGACTTGGGGGATGCCGTGGAAGGAGGGAGAGCTTTCACGGGACGAACGGCTGTCGCTGCACGTGGAAGGCGGGACTCCCCCCGAACTGCAAAGCTGGCCGACTGCACATTGGCCGGACGGCAGCGTCAAATGGACGGCTCATGCCGCCGTTTTTCCGACTGGTGCCCCTCATGGGTATACCATCGTGAAGGGAGATTCCGAACATTCACCAATAGCTGCTTCATTGTCCGTACGTGAGGCAGAGGATGGCTTTACCATCGACACGGGCGTCATTTCCTTTCGGGTACCGAAAACAGGCAGCCGAATGATCGCCGATGTTCAACGAAACGGTGTCAGTATAAGCTCTTATGGCGAGTTGATCGCTATCAAGGAAAGCGTAAGCGAGCTGACCGGGAGCCGAACGATCCGGGAGGAACGTTATCAATCCCAAATCTACGAAGCGAAGGTGGAGCAAGCAGGTCCGGTACGAGCGGTCGTCAAGCTGACGGGCCGCCACCGTGCCGTGAACGGAACTGGTGAATGGCTTCCTTTTTCGCTTCGCCTGTACGCTTACGCGGGTCTGGAGTCGATCCGGATGGTGCATACGTTTTTTTATGACGGCAATCCGAACCAGGATTTCGTGAAGGGACTCGGCATCCGTTTCATCCTGCCGATCCGTGGGCCGCTGTACAACCGCCACGTCCGGTTTGCCGGTGATACCGGTTATTTAAGCGAATCGCCCAAAACGCTTCATTCGCGGCGCACAAAAGGCAGATATTTGGAGCTGTTCAAGCGTCAGCTCAATGGGGAAACACTGACCGACGAAGAAATGGACGACGAGTACTTTATGAATCTGCTGCACGACTCCGCAAGCTGGGACGGCTTTAAGGTGACGCAGTTCTCAGCCGACCATTATCTGATGGCCAAGCGGACCAGGGCAGGCTGCAGCTGGATCAAATCCGGCGAAGGCCGGAGAGCGCGTGGTGTTGCATATGTCGGTGGGCCCGGCGGCGGACTGGCTCTTGCGATGCGCAATTTCTGGCAAAAGCATCCTTCGGGCATGGAGGCGCACGGCCTCACAGAGGACCAGGCGCAGCTGATCGCCTGGTTCTGGTCCCAGGAAGCGCCGGCCATGGACATGCGCCATTACGATACGTTAACGCATGTTGAATCTTCCTACGAAGGCGCGGAAGAGCTGCGGGCAACTCCGTACGGCGTCGGCAATACGAGCGAGCTGACGATTTGGTGCCGGGCGTTTACGCCGTCGCCAGTTGAGCTGGAGGCTTACGCGAGCTATAACGACTCGCCTCCGCAGCTTGTATGCGAGCCGGCTTATTTGCGGAGCCAAGGCGCTTTTGGCATTTGGAGCTTGCCGGACAGGGGAACGCCCGCCAAATCCCGCCTCGAAGAGAAGCTGGACGGGATCATCGCTTTTTACCAAAGGGAGGTGGAGCAGAGGCGCTGGTACGGCTTCTGGGATTACGGCGATTTCATGCACAGCTACGACCCTGCGCGCCATGTCTGGAATTATGACCTCGGCGGCTGTGCTTGGCAAAATACGGAGCTGGTCCCGAACATGTGGCTGTGGCTGATGTTTTTGCGCTCGGGACGCGAAGACATTTTCCGGATGGCGGAGGCGATGACGCGCCATACGAGCGAGGTCGACGTCTATCATTTCGGGGAATACGCCGGGCTCGGCTCCCGGCATAACGTCGTCCATTGGGGCTGCGGCTGCAAGGAAGCCCGGATCGGCATGGCCGGACTCCATCGCTACTATTATTATTTGACGGGGGACGAGCGGATCGGGGACATGATGGACGAGGCGAAGGACGCCGATTTTACAACCGTTCATATCGATCCGATGCGCGCCTATTTTCCGAAGGACGAGCATAAGACGCATATCCGGGTCGGCCCGGATTGGGCGGCATTCAGCTCCAACTGGATGACCCAGTGGGAGCGTAAAGAGGATCCATTATACCGTGACAAACTGATGACCGGCATACAATGCATTAAACAGGCGAATTTCGGCCTGATCTCCGGTCCGACTTACGGTTATGATCCGAATACCGGCTTGCTGACGTCGATGGGTGACGACAACTGGGGGCGCCATCTGGCGTTATGCATGGGCGCGCCGCAGGTGTGGTTCGAGCTGTCCGGCATGTTGAAGGATAAGCAGTGGGACGACATGATGGCCGATTTCGGTGTTTTCTATAATCTTTCGCAGGAAGAAAAGGATCAAATTACGGGCGGCGCCATCAGCACAAAGCGGTTTGAGCATCCAGTCCTGACGCTGGCCCTCGTCGCATACGGCGCTTGGTATCGTAAGGACAGGCGTACAGCCGATGTCGCCTGGTCGACGCTGTTGGGACACCCTTTTGCAACTACAGACCTGGAAAAAGACGCCGTTGACGTTACGTACATCGACAAGCTGAAGGAGATTGAGTGGATGAATACGAATGAAGCGTCGCAATGGTCTTTGAACACCATTATCAGCCTGGAACTGATCCCAGATTCATTGCCTGACCATGCAGACTAAGACACGCTGGGAAGAAAGGAGCGTGAATACGATGACAACAGATCAACCAACCGAAACAGGGGTCGTGCATACTGCTAAAAGCCCGCTGATTCCCGAAAGTTGGCGTGCGATTTATGCAAACCCACTCGCCAAGCCCGAGCATGTCGCGGATTATCGAATGGAGGGAGAAGGAGCCATCACGTTTCCTTTGGGACGTATGCGGCTCGAAAGCATTCGCGACGAGGCGGAGGGGCAGCGAGCCAATTTCGTATTGTGGTGCCCGAAGGACTTTCCGGCGGACGCCGCCGTCTCATGGGATTTTTGGCCGGTCCGCGAGCCGGGCCTGGCGATTATGTTTTTTTGCGCAACCGGCACGAAAGGCCGGGATTTGTTCGATTCTTCCATCAAGCCACGGACTGGTGAATACGACCAGTATCATCACGGCGAAATGAACGCCTTCCACGTTTCTTACTTCCGGAGGAAGTGGGCGGAGGAGCGGAAGTTTCATTCATGCAATTTGCGTAAAAGCTACGGTTTCCACCTGGTCGCGCAAGGTGCCGACCCGATTCCCGGTGTCATGGACGCGGTCGGACCATACCGGATGCTGATCGTCAAGAGCAGACATCGCATTACGTTTGCCGTTAACAATCTTCCGCTTTTCTCGTGGGAAGACGACGGCGAGACGCACGGGCTTCCGGTCGCCGGCGGAAAGCTCGGTTTCCGCCAGATGGCGCCTATGATTGGAGAATACGCGAATTTAACCGTATATGCTGAAAGTAAATCGTAGTTTACACCGTTAATTCCATAATTACTGTCAAAGCCTCTTCCATCTCAGCAGGGGCTTTGGACAAGGAGGCTTTGCAAATTGAAGTTAACTATTGCTAATGCCGATCTAAAGGAGGTTGTCGAGTGCGTTGCAGACTACACCTTCGGCATGGATCTGACTTGGGACTGGCCTTGCGGCGTCGCCTATTACGGGATCAGCCGTGCCTTTGAAGTGATTGGCAAGCAGGCTTATTTGGAACGGATGATACAGTGGTGCGATGAATATATCGATGCAGGACTTCCGGGATGGACGGTCAACACATGCTCGATGGGACATATGCTGCTCACCCTTTACGAACAGACGAAGGATCAGAAATACCTCGATATCATCATGAGCAAGGTGGACTATCTGGAGAACAATGCCCTGCGTTTCGGTGACGGTGTGCTCCAGCACACGGTGTCGGCTAAAAACGATTTTCCGGAGCAATGCTGGGCGGACACCTTGTTTATGGCAGGATATTTTCTATTACGCGCAGGCGTAGTGCTTGGGGAGAAGCAGCTTATTGACGATGCACTTCATCAGTTTTATTGGCATATCCATTATTTGCAGGACGAGAATACCAGCCTGTGGTATCACGGATATAACCACCTGAATAAGGATCATATGTCAGGAATGTATTGGGCGCGTGCCAACGCTTGGGCGGCCTATACGATGTCCCGCGTGGGACATGTGCTGCCGCAAGCTTACCTGCACCCTCCATTTATGCATATTATAAGCTCGCTGCGAGACCAGCTTGCCGCCATCAAAAAACTGCAGAAGGATGACGGTCTCTGGGGCACCGTGCTCGACTACCCGGAAGCATATGGCGAGGTGTCAGCCACGGCTGGTATTGCCGCGGCAATGGTGATGCAGAATAATCCGCTTCATGCCAAACATGTAGAGCAGGCGTTAAAGGGCGTGCTGGCTAATATTTCCGATCGCGGACGGGTGCTCAACGTATCCGGTGGAACCGCCGTCATGAACGATATTAGAGGTTATCTCGAAGTGGATAGAAAATGGGCCCAGGGCTGGGGGCAGGGACTTGCGCTTGCCTTACTTTCCGCAGTTGTCGAAATGAACAACACGGGTGAACAGGATAACGGATAGATGTTCGTATTAAGGAGGGGTGTCGATTTATGAAAACCGTCCATGAGCAGCACAAGTATGATGCACAGAAGACATCCGGGGTACAGATGGAATATCTGGACCGGGGGTTGGTTGCAGCAGCGACAACAGAAGGAATCTTCCTCAGCTGGAGATTGCTCGGGAATGAAGTGACCGGTCATAGCGGTAACGGAATGATCGGCGCCAATTTCAACCTGTATCGTAGTGGCGACTTTATAGCGGCTGTCCACGACAGCACCAACTATTTGGACCCCAGCGGAACGCTGACATCGGTTTATTACGTTTGTGCCGTTGTGAACGGACAGGAAGTCGACCGTTGTGCCGACGTCACTCCCTGGACGGGTCCATACTATGAATTACCTTTGCGAAAACCGGCAGACGGTGTCACGCCGACTGGTCAAATCTATACATACGCGGCAAATGACATGAGCGTCGGTGATGTAGATGGCGACGGAGAGTATGAGTATTTTGTAAAATGGGATCCGTCCAATGCAAAGGATGTATCGCATTCCGGCTACACCGGTCCGGTATATATCGACTGCTATAAGCTGGACGGAACTCTCCTCTACCGGATTGAGCTTGGAGTGAACATTCGGGCGGGTGCTCATTATACACAATTTCTGGTCTATGATTTTGACGGAGACGGGAAAGCCGAGCTGATGTTCAAGACAGCACCCGGTACAAAGATCATACGGTACGATCAGGAAGGGCTCATCTCCTCCGAAACCTATATAACCATGCCTCCGGAGGATGTGGCTGCAGGGTATAGTCATCAGGACGACTATCGAATGTCCAGCGCGGACTACTATATGCATATTGTCCGTATGTTTATGAGCTGGCACTTGCATGAAGAGGTAGTGACCGGCCGTTGGCCCTCTACACTGGAAGAATGCTTCGGAATCGATCGTCGCTACAATTATCCTTTGCTAAAGGAGGATGCGGAGCGGCTGGCCGATTATTTTCTTGACGTCTATGCTCCCGGCCGGAGCGGGCGCAACAACTTGCGGTCATTCGAGGGCTTCATTCTTGAAGGGCCGGAATATTTAACCGTGTTCCATGGACAAACAGGCGAAGAATTGGAGACGATCCCCTATAAGCCGGGGCGGCATGATGACGGTCTGATGTGGGGGGATTATGCTTGGAATCGCATCGAGCCTGGAAACCGCGTGGATCGATTCCTAGCAGGAGTTGCCTATCTGGACGGGAAAAAACCGTTTGCGGTTTTTGCTCGCGGTTATTATACCCGGGCTGCCGTCGCAGCTTATTCCTGGGACGGAACGCGCCTTAAGGAGCACTGGTTCGTCGACAGCGGCTGGGTTTCGATGAATAATCCTTTTCATGATACGCTCCGTCTGGAGGACGGCCGGAACGAGAACTTTGGCAGCCTCGCTAAACAAGGGGCGCATTCCTTAAGCATTGCAGATGTGGACGGAGACGGCTGCCATGAAATTATTTACGGGGCGGCGACCATCGACCATGACGGATCCATTTTATACAGCTCCCGGGGTGTAATGCCACCGGAAAGCAAGGCACCTGGAAAAATTGCCAAGCTGGGTCACGGCGATGCCCTTCATGTAGCGAACATTGATCCAGACCGGCAGGGATTGGAGATTTTCATGGTGCATGAAAGCGGTGACTCGGGACCTTACGGATTCACTCTGCGCGATGCGGCTACTGGCGAGGTATTGCACGGCGGCTTCGCCGTCAATGACGTGGGGCGCGGGATGATCGGACAGGTGGATCCGAGCCAAAAGGGGCTGCAAATATGGTGCAGCGAGGGTTATGAAAGCGATGAAGCATTCGGCTTGATGACATGTAGAGGAGACCGAATGGAAAAACAGATTCCGGGCACGAACATGAGCATCAAGTGGTCGGCCAACATGACAACACAGGTGATCAACGGAAGTTTCGACGAGCCTGTTACAATCGACGATTGGAAACAAGGCAGGCTGCTTACAGCAGAAGGTGCAGTTACCAATAACGGAACGAAGGGAAATCCTTGCCTTGTCGCTGACGTTTTCGGAGATTGGAGAGAAGAGCTGCTAGTACGAACAAAGGATAGCTCGGCGATTCGGATTTACCTGAGCACCGAGGTAACCGACCGAAAATTGTATACGTTAATGCATGATGCCCAGTACAGAACCGGTGTCGCATGGCAGAATGTGGTCTATAACCAGCCCTGCTACACAAGCTTTTATATTGCTTCCGATATCGATTGGGCGAAGGTCCCTACCCCAAATCTATATTTACCCCGTGTTTGTATACGTGATCGCAACTGATGTTCCCGCGGGTGGCCCCATGTTTGTTGACTTGTTTGTTGGGGCAAATGATCTGTTTAGTACAGGCCGCTTCTAAGTGAAACCAGGTTATCCGTCAGTTGCGCTCGCTCATTGCCGAAGGGAATTTGCAGTATGCCTGCTGTGGAGTATATACGCTAAGGAGGAAACAGGATGGCGAAAATTTTGATGTGCTTTCCGGAAGGGCGGCACAAAGCGTTAACGATGAGTTACGACGACGGCCGATTCGCCGATCGGCGGCTGGTAGATACGTTTAACCGATATGGCCTTAAAGGAACGTTTCATATCAATTCCGGACTCCTCGGAACGCATGACAAGGTGGGTGCAGATGAGGTCAAAACGCTCTATAAAAATCACGAGGTGTCGGCACATACGCTGACTCATCCTACGATCGCTCGCTGCCCGAACGAGCAAATCGTGCACGAAATCATGGAAGATCGGCGAAATCTAGAACGTATCGTGGGTTATACGGTGCGTGGGATGTCGTATCCGAACGGCTCTTACAACCGCAGAATCAAAGAGATGCTGCCAGGTCTCGGCATGGAGTATGCCAGAGTCGTCGACAGCACTGGACATTTCGGAATGCCGGACGACTTTCTGGAATGGAAGCCGACATGCCACCATAATCGTGACCTGATGAAGCATGCGGAAACTTTCGTCAGCTTGCACAAAAAGCAATATCTGTATTTGATGCACGTATGGGGCCACAGCTACGAGTTCGATAATGATAACAATTGGGATCTTATGGAAAAGTTCTGTGCCTATATTGGGGGCCATCCGGACATTTGGTATTGTACGAACATTGAGCTTGTCGATTACGCCAAGGCATTCGAAAGGCTGAAGTTTGCAGCTGACTTGGATTTTGTTTACAACCCTTCAGCGTTAAACGTCTGGTTGAACGTGGACGGAGAGATTGTCGAAGTGAAAGGCGGCGAGTTAATCAAGTTTTAATAAGAAGAGAGGAATGGAGGGAAGTTGGATGAACCAAGGGATGACCAAAGAACCTATACTCATCGGCAAGCTGGATATACGGGCGGCAGGTCCCCGCTGTAAAATGCTGCTCGGCGACTTAAACGGAGACGGCCGGATGGAGATGCTGCTCGTGCAGCCCGACAACCGCCAAGACGTGCGTTATATTCCCCATCAGGTACAGTGCCTCACTGCGTTCGATCTAGAAGGGAATCTGCTCTGGCAAACGGGGAAGCCGGATCCGGGAGCAGGCAGCCAAGGATCGGACTATCCGGCACAAATTGTCGATATCGACGGAGACGGCCGGTTGGAGGTGCTGTGCGTTATGGATGGACGGCTCATCGTCATCAACGGGCAAGACGGAAGCGTTAGGTCGTCCCATGAGCTTCCGGACCCTGAGGCGCATGACTGCATTATCATTGCGAATTTGACGGGTAACCCGAGTGGGCGAGATTTCATTCTTAAGGATCGTTATCATCGCATGTGGGCTATGGACCGGAACTTCAATTTGCTCTGGACGCACGAGGGCAACCCTGGCCACTTCCCTTGGGCATATGATTTGGATGGTGATGGCTACGACGAAGTAATGGCGGGCTATACGCTGCTGGACCATGACGGCACGCCGTTATGGAGCTGCCGTGAATTGGATGATCACGCCGATTGCATTTGGATCGGTGATGTGAACGGCGACGGAGAGCCTGAGCTTGTGATCGGAGGGAGCGTAACGGTCATGTATGACCGTTACGGCAAGGAATTATGGCGCTACGAAGGTTCAATCGAGTCACAGCATATAGCGCTCGGGCGCTTCCGAAGCGACTTGCCGGGAATGCAAATTGCCGGGCTGGATCGACTCGTGAGAGAGAACGACGGTAAGGGCTTAATTGGGAAGGACGCCTTGTTCCTGCTTGACAGCAGCGGACAAGAGGTATGGAAAGAAAAACGGAAGACACCCGGCTGGCTCACGATTATCGAGCCTTTGAGCGGGTGGGCTGAAGGCGCCCCAGACTATATATTGGCATACCGTCGCGGTGGGGGCGTCTTTCCAACTTTGTATGACGGTCATATGAACGCGGTCGTGGAGTTTCCTTCCGAGGGCTATGCCGTCCATGCTGACCTATGGGGCAGCCATACGGAGCAAGTCATTATATACAGCAGCGAAACCGCGTCCATATATTCGAGCATGCCTGCGGATCTGAGCAAGATCCCTTCGGGTATTCCGCTGTCGCAGCCGAAACGCTTGTCCAACTCGACATTGTATCCGGGCGGGGAGGTTCCCTGTTCTAATTTGCAGGTTATTACCTAACAAGAAAGAATGGGTTTCGTGAATTGTTGACGAAAAGACTTAATCCAAATAAAAGGCAACCGGCTGATTAAGCTGGCTGCCTTTTCTTGTCTAGGAGATGATGCGAATGCACTCATTTTTTAGACCTGTACCGTAGGATATCTCGTTGATATCCACATCGGCCGATTGATCGATTGCGAAAGTAATCGCACGTGCAACGGCCCCGCGGTAATCCACCGGATGATGCAGTTCAAGAAAGAACCGGCATAGACCAAGGGTATGAGACCCTGTTCGAATTGAAGTGCCCCCATAGAATACATTGGGATAAACCTTCGGTTTAACTATTGAAATTCTAAGGGGTGCATTTTTGTATGACCTTTAAAGGCCATGACAAGATCCGAGAATATATTATGTCAAATAGTAGCATATTATAAATTGACCGCTATCTAAAAGGGGAAAGTAATGTGATTCAGAAGTTTAAAAATTGGCTGTTTAATTACCCGCCACAATCTAAAAATGGAGGGAACCACGAGCAAGTCAATGAAAAGAAGTCAACCATGTTACCTAAGGCACTGAGTTGTACACTTAAGAACAATGTTACCATGCTAAAGCAGTCAATGGATCATAGCACAGATTTCGCACTTCGTTGTTGGGGAAATGAAGAGGGCAATCCAGTACTGGCAGTAAGTTTCATTGAAGGCCTGGTCGATCAGCAAATTCTAACAGCACTGCTGGAGGATCTCACTGCAGGAATCCGAAATGGATCTGTATCTGAACAAAATGTCGAAACTTGGTTGATGGATCATATCCCAATCGGAAGTTTAACCTGTATCGAAAACGAGAAAGACCTTATCCACTCTGTTCTAAATGGACAAGTTGCTCTTCTTGTCGAAGGGAGCTCAAAGGCCTTTGCTGCTTCAATCAGCGGTGGACCTAAAAGAGCAGTCGAAGAGCCGTCATCACAGACGGTGATTCGGGGCCCTAAAGAGGGGTTTACTGAGGATATATCCACTAACATCGCACTCCTCCGGAGAAAGATTAAATCAACTGAACTCCATATTGATTCTCGAAATATAGGTACATACACTCAGACGAAGGTAGCGGTGGCGTATATACGGGGTATTGCAGACCCGGAGGTGGTCATGGAAATATCGAGACGATTAGACTCCATCGATACCGATAGTATTCTCGAAAGTGGATATATTGAGGAGTTTATTCAAGACGGTGTATGGACGCCATTTCCAACCATGTACAACACCGAGCGTCCGGATGCTGTTGCAGGCAGCTTACTTGAAGGGCTGGTGGCGATATTAGTTGACGGTACCCCATTTGTGCTGACTGCTCCCGTAACTTTTTTTCGGTTTATGGCATCCAGTGAGGATTACTACCAGCGTTATGATCTGGCATCTTTCCTTCGGATCATTCGGATGGCATCCTTTTGTCTGGCATTGCTATTGCCCTCGTTCTATATTGCGACAACTACGTTTCACCAGGAAATGTTGCCTACAACTATGCTAATTACTCTGGCGGCACAGAGAGAGAACACTCCACTGCCTGCACTGCTTGAAGCGATGGTTATGGAATTGACATTCGAAGTAATACGTGAAGCGGGAACTCGGATGCCAAGGGCCATTGGGCCGGCCATCTCTATCGTTGGTGCGTTGGTTCTTGGACAAGCTGCAGTTCAGGCTGGATTGGTTTCTGCAGCTATGGTCATTGTTGTCTCCTTTACGGCCATCAGCAACTTTGTGCTCCCAGCTATCAATATGTCGGGTTCGGTTCGGTTACTCCGGTTTGTACTTATGCTGCTGGCAGGTTCGTTCGGTTTATATGGTGTATTGGCAGGCTTGGTTCCCATCCTTGTTCGATTAGTATCTTTGAATTCGTTTGGTGTTCCTTATATGCTGCCGATCGCACCTTTCAATAAAAGCAACCTGAAAGATCTGTTTGTACGTGTACCTTGGTGGAAAATGAAGAACCGACCCGTGATGTTAGGAGATTCAAATCTAAAGAGGCAGAGTTCGGAACAGGAGTCGTTTGCAGAACAAGCAGGGGAGCACGAGAAAGATCCAATGGCATAAGGAGGCAAAATGTGGCTCGATTAGGTAGATACATGATGATCATGGCCTTATTATTTAGTATGACGGGGTGTTGGAACCGAGTCGAACTGAATGAGCTGTGGGTAACTGCTGCTACAGGTGTAGATATGATGGACGACGGTCAGTGGTTGGTTTCCTATCAGGTTATTCTTCCCTCCGCCATTACAAGCGGAACAGGAGGATCGGGAGGGGCTTCACAACCGGCGTTCCATGTATACTCTGTAAAAGCCAAAACCTATAATGAGGCGTTATCATATAGTAATTTGGAAACATCCAGACGAATTTACGTAGCACATAACCGTGTTATTTATATTGGAAAAAAAGCGGCTGAGTTTGGAATGGACCGTGTAATCGATTTTTATTTGCGCAATACGGAATCCAGAGAAATGGTGTCTATGGTCCTCACGGATGGACTAGCATCCAGTCTAATAAAGAAATTATCGGTCCCTGAAAAAATTCAAGGTGCCGCTATGTCCGATTTGATCGACAACGAAAGCGACTATTTATCGTTGTTTCCTAAAGTTAGAGTTTATGATTTCGCATTGAGCATGAACTCGGACTCCAAATCCATCGGGGTACCGGTTGCTGAACTGATCGGAGAGAGAAGTCATAAGAATGAGAAGGAGGCAGAAAGTCTGGACGTTTTCAAAAAGACATCGCCCCCGATGAAGCTTGCATTAACTAAATTGGGGGTGTTCCAAAACGGAAAACTTAAAGGGTTTCTAAACAAGGAAGAAAGTCTTGGTGTATCTTATTTGTCTCAAAAGGTTAAGCGTGCCGAGATTTCATTCCCATGCAGACAGCAACCCGGCAAGAAAGAGTATACTTCCTTAAGGATAGACTCCGCGGATGTGAAGCTTACTCCTAGAAAAACGAGTTCTCATTACACCATGCAGGTAAGGGTTAACATTAAGGGAGGATTAATTGATACCACCTGTACTAAGGACGTTTCCAAAACGAAGACCATACATGAAATGGAAGAAGAGATAGCAAAAGAAGTCACCAAAACAATTGATGACGGTTGGGCTAAACTTCAGGAACTTGGTGTGGATGCAACTGGATTTGCTGACCGGATTCACCGAAAGTTCCCGAGGCAATGGAAGACTGTGAAAAGAAATTGGAATCAGGAATTCAAGAAGATGGAACTGGATATTCGAGTGAAGGCAAAAATTTTGCGGCCGGGACTCTTGCAAAAACATATCGGAAGTGAAACCTAACTCATTTGTAATGAAGGGAACTAATAAGTATGAGGATAACCGTTACCCGGGTATCGGGGTTAGCGATCGCCTTCTCCCTGTTTCAAGTTGGCAGTACAACGTTATTCCTATTGGGAGCTTCAGCCAAACAGGATGCTTGGCTGGCCATGTCGATAGGTGCTCTAGCGGGCTTCGTACTCCTTATAATGTACCTATCCATACACAAACTTGATCCGGAGCGAAATTTGTACGAGCTCCTATGCCATTATTGGGGAAAATGGATTGGCAGTCTTGGCGGACTTCTGTTCGTCGGTTACTTTACTTACGAAGCTTCCAGGACTGTCAGGGACATTGGTGAGCTCGGAACATTAACACTGCTGAACAGGACACCTACTGCAGTTATTACGTTGATTGCACTAGTTGTCTGTGCCGATGTGGTACGATTTGGACCAAGAGTTTGGTTCCTTCTATGTCATCTATTTCTGATTTTGATGGTGTTTGGCTATGGATCAATACTTGTGCTTACTCCTTTTACGGGACTCATTCACTTTGAATTTTTATTTCCTGTATTAGAGAATGGCATAACTCCCATAATAAAAGCTGCTATTCCCGAGATTATGTCCTTTCCTTTCGGCCAGACGGTTCTCTTTCTTGTGTTGTTTAAGATTGTCACGGATAAACGTAAATTAAAACGGTCGATCATCATTGTTTATTGGGTCACTGCGCTGTTCCTTGTTGTGATAAATGAAGTAACAATTCTAGTTCTAGGCCCAGAATTGGCCGCATCAAGCACCTATCCTTTATTTGAGGTTACTCAACTAATTGAGCTCGCGAATATAGTTGAGAGGGCTGATGTTCTGTTTACGTTGGTTATATTTATTGGAATCGGAATCAAAACGGCGGGTTTTATGTTTGGTGCGGTCATCGGGTTGCAGACAATTTTCTCCTTTAAATATAAAGCTGCGTTGCTGTTACTGAGCATCATTATATATGCTCTTACGTTTCTCACTCCAAGGTTAACCGAATTTTTATGGTTCGGTCTAAATGTAGCCTTGGTATATGTCTGGCCCATCTTCCAGATTGCTCTTCCTGGCCTTCTTTTCCTGACCATGCTAATTCGGAAGAAAAACAGGAGGGCGTATAGTTAGATATCACTTCTGTTTTAAGATGAAAGCTAATGTTTCGAGACTGGAATCTCGAATGGTTTCTCGCTCAGATATGTAAAAAACAATCTATCCATTTAGGATCAAACTCTAAAAAACCTGCCTAACCGGCTGGTTTTTCTTTCGTTATTCGTAAAAGCCGCAATAAGTTTGCATGTTGTAGTGCACCTTGTAAGCAAACATGTGAAGCGATTAATATATCACTGATATGTATTACTTGATTCTGGAACGCAGAATTGCGATTTAACATAGAATTTACGAGAATTTTACATATATATCATTGAATATGTCAGTGACATAACTTAACGTCAAATTAGATCCCTTGCGGATACGAGTCGACTCAATGATTTGAGGGATAATTTGATGAAAGATGTACGTTTGATTAAACAGAATCAATTATATCACCGGGTGGCTGATCAGGTAATCGAGATCATTAAGAGCCGCAGGCTGCGGCCTCATGATCCGGTTCCATCCGAAGGAGAGCTTGCCAAGCTGTTCGGCGTGAGCCGAATGACAAGCAAGCTGGCGCTTCAAAAGCTGGCCGAGCAGGGTTTGGTGTATCGCCTGCCCCGGAGAGGGACATTCCTTGCCCAGCCACAAGACGGATTGATGGCCGATGCAGGGATTTCTACCCAGGGCACCGAGGCGGCGCCGGACGTGGAGAGGCCGTTCGGACAGATCGCGCTCATCTTGCCCCATCTGTCCGATTACACTTCCAGAATTATTGCCGCCGCCGAGGCTGAAGTCCGAAAGCACGGGTGCGACCTCATCCTAAAAATGACGAAGGACTGCGACGATGAGGATCTTTGTCTGGAGAGGTTGGCCGAAGGAGGAATTACCGGTATCATTCTGTTTCCCCAAGGGCGGAAGACCTGCAGCGATCAGGTATTGCGATTAAAGCTTCGCAAACTGCCGCTGGTGATCATCGATCGTATTTTTCATGAAGTGGAGATCGATTGCGTGTATCACGATCACTATATGGGCTCTTATCAAATGACCAAGTATTTGATCGAGAAGGGGCACCGGGAAGTCGGATACACTTCGAACGCGATTGATCATATCACAAGCAGGAAGGAGCGGTACCAAGGCTATATCCAAGCGCTGCTCGACCATAAAATTCCGGTCAAGTATCAGAACATTCATTTTCGAAGCGTTGCTTGTGATACCAGCCGCATTAATGAGCTCGATCCGGAGCAGGAGCGGTTTATTCAGGACAACCCCCGGATGACGGCCATCATGTGCGGGGATGACCATGTCGCCATCTCGACCATTCATACCGCATTGCAAATGGGTATTCCGGTTCCTGATAAGCTGTCCATCGTCGGGTTCTCCGATATCCTGTTAGCGGCATATATTCCAACCCCGCTTACGACGGTTCGACAAGATACCGAGAAGCTAGCTCGATCGGCCGTTGATTTGCTGATGAAACGCGTGGGCAACTCCAACGAGAATCCAATTACCATTAAAATTCAAACATCGATTGTAGAACGACAATCCGTTCTGTCCAGGACCTAGAATGGATCACTACAGTTTGCATGGCAAGGAGAAATGACTTTGAAAATTCACTTTCTAGGAACCGCAGCCGCAGAGGGATTCCCCAATGCATTTTGCCGCTGCGAGCATTGCAACAAGGCGCGGGAGCTTGGAGGGAAAAATATCCGCACACGAACTTCCGCCATCATGGACGATGTCATCAAGTTTGACTATTCTCCGGATTCCTATATGCAGGCATTGCGGGACCATATTGATCTGGGGGCAATCGAGCACCTGCTCGTCACGCATTCGCATTCGGACCATTTCAATGCGGCAGATCTGGAATGCCGCAGGGAAGGGATTGCGCATGGCCTCCAGCATCCGATGCACATTTATGGGAATGGTACCGTGATGCACCACACGCGGGCCGCCATCGGCCGCTTTGAAGGACAAAGATATCAATTTCATCTGTTGCGCCCGTACGAGACCTTCGCTATGGGGGATGTAACGGTAACGCCATTGCTGGCGGATCATGACCCCATGGAAACCTGTCTGTTATACGTGATTGAAAAGGATGGAAAAAGACTGCTGTACGGGCATGATTCGGGCTGGTTTCCGGATGCGACATGGGCATGGTTAAAGGACAAAAATCTGGATTGTGCCATCCTCGACTGCACGCATGGATATACGGGGAACGCCCGCGACCGCAATCATATGTGCGTGGAAACGGTGCTGGAAGCCCAGCGCGAGTTCCGTAAAGAAAACATATTGAAGCCTGAAGGCCAAATCGTTGTTACACATTTTAGCCATAATTCGAAGCTGCTTCATGAGGATTTTGTCCGCATCTTCAGTCCCGTCGGAATTTTGCCGGCATATGACGGGTTGATCATCAACATTTAAACCAAACAAAATGAAACGATCAAAGGAGTGTTAAGAGAATCATGAGAAAACTTTCAATGGCGTTACTTCTCATTATGTGTGTGATTGTATCGGCTTGCGGAGGCGGCAGCAATGCCGGCAATGCAAACGGCGGCAATTCGGAGTCCGGAGCGTCGGCCGGAACACCGGCTTCATCGGAATCTTCGTCTACGGAACCAGATCAGAATGAGAAGCTGATCGTGTACACGAATGCGAACTCTGACGGCCGCGGCGAATGGCTGATCGAGAAAGCGAAAGGTGCGGGCTTTGACATCGAAATTGTCGGAGCGGGCGGCGCCGACTTGACGAACCGCTTGATTGCCGAGAAGAACAACCCGATCGCGGACGTTGTATACGGATTGAATAATATGCTTTATGAGAATTTGAAAAAGGAAGACGCTCTGGCTAAGTTTGTTCCAAGCTGGGCCAGCGATGTTGAGCAGGGCTTAAACGATCCGGAAGGCTATTATCATGGTCTTGTGAAGCAAGCGATTCTGCTTGGTTATAACCCGAACGAATTCACGGCCGAAACCGCGCCAAAGGACTGGACGGATCTTTATAAGAACGATGCGTACAAAGGGAAGTACGAAGCTCCTACGCTGCTTGGACAAAATACGCCTCGCCTTATTGTAGCGGGGATTCTGACCCGTTTCCAAGATCCGAATGGTGATCTCGGCGTATCCGAGGAAGGCTGGAACGAAATTCAGCAATTGTATGACAACGGCGTCGGCGCAGTCGAGGGCGAAGACTTTTATGCCAATTTGGCCAGCGGTAAAACGCCGCTAGGAGCGCTCGTCTCCGGAACCCTGCAGCAGAAGGAAGAGCAATATAACGTGAAAGCAGGCATTGTCAGTCCGGAAATCGGCGTGCCTATGGTCGTGGAACATGCGGCAATCGTGAACGGAACGAAGAAGCAGGCAACGGCGGAGCGGTTCGTGGAATGGCTCGGATCCAGCGAAGTTCAAGGGGAATTTGCGGCTGAGTTCAATGCCATGCCGGCAAATACGAAAGCGGTCGAGCAAGCCAATGAGTCCGTCAAGGAGCTGTTTACTTCGTTAAAACCACAAGATTTCGATTGGGCTTTTATTGCCGAAAACATGGATCTGTGGGCGGAGAAAATCGAGTTGGAGATTATGCATTAAGTAACGGAATGGAGTCAAGCCGGCTGCATGTTGGGGATGCCAATATGCAGCCGTTCATTCAAGTACAACAAAAAGGAAGAGAATAATATGATTACATTCCAGAACGTTGACATTAAATTCGGAGAATTTCATGCGGTCAAAAACCTTAATTTGCATATTCAGGAGGGGGAATTCTTCACGTTCCTCGGTCCCTCAGGCTGCGGGAAGACGACGACCCTTCGCAGTCTGGTCGGGTTTATTATGCCTACAAGCGGACAGATCCTGCTGAAAGACGTCGACATTACCCGGTTACCGATCGAAAAAAGAGAGATCGGGATGGTATTTCAAAGCTATGCGCTGTTTCCAACGATGAATGTGTACGAGAATATCGCTTTCGGCTTGCGAGTCAAGAAGTTACCCAAGGCGGATTTGGATCAGAAGGTGCGGGACATTGCCCGGAAGGTTGATTTGAAAGATGATCAGCTGTTCAAGAAGGTATCGGAACTATCCGGCGGTCAGCAGCAGCGTGTTGCGATAGCCAGGGCGCTGGTTTTGCAGCCGAGCATCTTGGTGCTGGACGAACCTTTATCCAACTTGGACGCCAAGCTGCGGGTGCAGCTGCGCAATGAGCTGAAACAATTGCAGAAGAAATTCGGGATCACAACGATATATGTCACGCACGACCAGGAAGAAGCGTTAACGCTGTCCGACCGGATCGGAGTATTCAATCATGGGGTCCTGGAGCAAGTGGGCACGCCCATGGAAGTTTACAATCAATCCCAAACGGAGTTTGTGTGCAATTTCATCGGGGATATTAATCGGATCGATCCGCGGATGGTAGAGAACAGCCGGTTGAATGATGTTGTCCGGCCAGGGAATATCGCCTATATCCGCAATGAGAAGGTAAGTCTGCAGCCCCTGCAGGGTATCGATACGGTCCAATTGAAAGGCAGGATCGCGGACCGGGAATTTTACGGTTTATACAGCAAGTACGTATTGGAGATTGCCGGCGGCGGACGGTTAAAGACCATCGAAATAGAAAGCCGGCTCGTCCATCATGAGGTCGGCGACGATGTAGACATCTACCTCCCGATCCGCGATATTTTGCAATATCCGATGAGGGAGGGGGAAGCATGAATGCCCGGAACCTGAGCACCCGGCTGGCTTCCATAAACCCTGTATCGATCCTCTTATACGGGTTGATTGTCTGGTTTGTCATTGCCTTTCTGATTTATCCGAACTTGAATATTTACGGCGAAATTTTCATGAAGGACAGCAAATTTACGCTGGAAGCGGCAGAGAAGCTGCTGTCGTCCGAACGCGCGATGCGAAGTTTATATAACAGCTTTATTCTCGCTTTTTCCCTTGTTATTACGGTAAATGTGGTGGGGATTACGCTGGTGTTGATTTCGGAATACTTCGATATCAAAGGCGCGAAGATTCTGCGATTGGGTTATTTTACGACCCTGATTTACAGCGGCGTCGTGCTGGTGTCCGGCTATAAATTCGTTTATGGCGAAGCGGGGTTTATGACCAAGCTCCTGGTGCAATTGTTCCCTTCGTTTAATACGACATGGTTTCACGGCTACTGGGCGGTTCTATTCGTCATGACGTTCGCCTGCACGTCCAACCACTTCCTGTTTCTGAGCAATGCGATTCGCAAAATCGACTTTCAAACGGTGGAAGCAGCGAGAAATATGGGGGCGTCTACTGGGTATATCCTATGGCGGGTCGTGCTCCCGGTCCTGAAGCCCACGATCTATGCGCTGACGATTCTGACTTTTCTCACCGGCCTGGCTGCCACGTCCGCTCCGCTTATCCTCGGGGGCAAGGAATTCCAGACGATTACGCCGATGATTCTGACGTTCTCGAGAAGCATGACGTCAAGAGATTTGGCTGCGCTGCTGGCCCTAATTCTCGGAGTGGCCACGCTGGTGTTGTTGACCGTAATGATCCGATTCGAACGTAAAGGCAACTTCATGTCGGTCTCCAAAGTCAAATCGGAGCTGGTCAAGCAAAAAATCCGCAGCAAATCCGGGAACTTAGCCGCTCATATTCTGGCTTACGGCCTGTTTGTTCTCTACATCGTTCCGGTTTTGCTGATCATCATCTTTTCGTTCACCGATGCGGCCAGTATCTCTACCGCCACGTTAAGTTTGAACAGCTTCACGTTGGATAATTACATTCAAGTGTTTTCATCCATGTCGGCATTCAAGCCTTACCTAGTAAGTATTCTATATGCCGCAGCTGCCTCGGTCATTGTGGTCGCATTGGCGCTGGTTGCGTCAAGGATATTGCATAAATACAAGAACAAGTGGGCGCTTGCCCTGGAATACGCATTGCTGATTCCGTGGATTCTGCCGTCAACGCTGATTGCGATCGGACTGATCGTAACCTTTAACACGCCGAAGCTGATGATCGGGAATACGGTGCTGGTTGGCACGGTCTGGATGCTTCTGATTGCGTATGTCATCATCCATATTCCTTTTACCCTGCGAATGGTCAAGGCCTCCTTCTTCAGCTTGGACAGCAATTTGGAAGACGCTGCAAGGAATTTGGGTGCCAAACCGTTTTATACGTTCAGAAAAGTATTGCTGCCGATCATTCTGCCATCGACGCTAGCTGTTCTTGCCTTGAATTTCAACGGAATTTTGGCCGATTATGACGTAACCGTGTTCCTCTATCATCCTTTGTATCAGCCGTTAGGAATCGTCATCAAGAACAGCACGGATGCTCAGGCGCTAGCGGATACCAAAGCGTTGACCTTGGTTTATTCGGTGATATTGATGATCATGTCATCCGTTACTTTATATTTCGTATATGGAAGAAACAGCAGATCTTGAGTTGCCGGGTTAACGTGCCACATAGGGACTTGCCCGGCTTGCATTACCACAAATAAACAAGGATCGAGTTGAATGACTTGGGAGCAGATGATGCCGCGGCAGCTGCTCCCTTTTCCATTTGAGCTAAGAGGGTAATAAATGAATATATCTATAGTTGGTCTATCATCGATGTCTTCTTTTCAAATATGATGTTTGTGTATTATCTCTATGAATACATGACTAGGAGTGTGAGAAATGAATATTAAATCACTGCGATCAGATCATATTTATCAAAAAGTTGCTCTAGCTTCGCCCGAGGAAAAGCTTGAATTATTCAGAAACGAATTGATGGCTCCCTTTATGAAACAATGGGAAATTCAACAGATCCCTTTTAAAGCTGAAGAGGCGAATGGTTTTGACGTTATTACGTTTAATAGCATGATGCATCGATCCCCAGAACAGATTACACCTCAGATTTCGGCAGAGATCGAGCTGATTTCGTCCGAATCATTTTGGTCAGAGTGTGAGCATGCTGTGAAGAAAAGCCTGCATCTATTCGCAGAGCATGAAATAAACCTCCCTGTAACCGATTATTTGTTTACGATCCAACTAGGGAATCCGGAAAGCCGCGCTTTAGTAATAAACGAAGGATATAGCGGCTTTGGAGGCATTCCCGGGTTTATCTGGGGTACACTCTTGCCAAATGAGTACACGATTCCTCGAATGAAGGCTTCGCTGGCGCACGAATGCAACCATAATGTGCGTTATCAATTTATTCAGTGGGATCACACCGTTAATTTGGGCGAGCTCATTGTAAGTGAAGGATTAGCTGAAAACTATGCGACGTTCATGTTTGGAGAAGAATTGCTCGGTCCTTGGGTAACGAAAACTAACGCAGAAACGCTTAACACGCGCATAAAGCCTGTGCTTAGAGAGAAATTGCAAATAACGGGGTTTGACCAATTTGCTCCTTATCTTTACGGTGACGAGATCGCAAAACTTCAAAACTTTACACCGGTCAACATGCCTTATAGTGCCGGATACGCTTGCGGATACCATTTAATCCAATATTATTTACGAAAAACCGGAAAAACGATTTTCGAGGCCACCATAACGCCTGCTGCTCAAATCCTAGACGAAGTAAAAGAATTTTGGGATGAAGAAACCATAATTAGCTAGAATTAGAAGTTCAAAATTATAGCATTTAGCTGTCCGTATCAGGATGCTAGAATGTTTGTTTATAATTATCGTTTCCTTTTACACTTACTGGATAACAACCTAAACTTGAAGTACAGCCACTATAATGAGCGATACGATCAGCATATGCCATGATTAGAAATTCCTATCGTGATCAAGAGAAGTATGTACAAGGAGGTGATTTGATGGTTGATGTTTTTGCTGTAGCCGATATCATTGTCAAACATATTAAGACCCATTACCCGCAGGATGTTGCGATTGTCGGATATTACGGGTCCTATTTGCAGGGGAGGGCGACGGAGCGATCGGACTTAGACTTTTTCTTCATTCCGGCCACACCTAGAGGGAAACAAGTGGAATTACAGTTTATAATCGACGGTATTAGTTTTGATTTTTGGCCTATCGGATGGGATCGTGCTGAAAGAATGTCAACATCCGAAGATTGGAGTACGACCATTATTGCGGATTGTGAACTAATGTATGTGCGGTCCGAAGAAGACCTGGCAAAATTCATGAAACTCCGAGAGACCATCTCTTCCATGGGGGCGCCGTCCAACACGTTAACTTTGATCAATAGAGCCGAGGTTGTCATGAGGGATTGTTTTACTGGCTTGATGAAGTTCCGTCTTGCCGGAGAGTCCATGGATTTACCCTTTTGTCGGATACTGGCGCAAGAAATGGCCGCTAATATTTTTAGATCTCTTGCGTTGTTAAACCAAACGTACTATACACGCATGTATGGACATTACCGCGAGCAAGTCAGAAATCTCCCGATTAAGCCGGACCAACTGGATTTCTACCTTGATACAATGATGTTTAGCCATTCACAAGATGAAATCAAGTCTGCTTGTGAGAAACTGGCTTTAGACACGCTTCATCTAATTTCAGAACGTAGAAACAGGCTCAAAGGCTTACGTTCATACCCAAATTGGATGAAGGGGTACTATGAAGAAGAAAAAGGAATGCTTAACAAGCTCCTAACCGCTTGTGAAAAAGGCCACTATGAAACTGCTTTTTTTGTTGCTACAGGCGTACAAGATGGTTTGGCGCGTATTTTGTATGCAGCCGAAAAAGGCCGCTGGCCTGGCATTTTCGATTTGGGGGAGTATCGGGAATATTATCATCGCTTCAGCTATCCGGATCTCACTGCGCTTCTGGATCCCGAGGATTTCGAACCATTGCGAATAGCTGTCCTGCAGCTGATCGAACAATTAGAGAATCACCTTAGATCAGAAGGTGTATCTATGAACCAGTTCGACTCTGTTGAGGATTTCGAAACATTTTATGTAAGCAGACTTTGATTATTTGTAGATAATAAGGGCAAGGTTATGGGTGTTTTGAGTTGAGAAAACGGAGAGTGAGAAGACGTGACAGTACAATTTCGGCGATATAGGGATGAGAGCGATTACATGACGCTTCGTAAGTTGATCACCCAAAAGTTTGCCGACCCGAACCGCCGGTTTTACCCGAGTCTTGGAGATTTTGACTACAACCGCGCCTTTGGTGGTGATAAGTTCCTTCAAAGCCTGACAATCTGCGAAATTGAAGACGGAATGATCATCGGCGCGATCTGGCCGGGACATTATCGAATTATTTATATCTTTACCGGGCCCGAATACTTTTACCTGGAAGATGAAATAATCGCCTGGGTGGAAAGACACTACTGTGGTCGTTCGCTTGAAGATCGGAGTGGACTGGAAGTTTATATTTGGAGTTATATCGAAGATCATCCCCGAGTCGAGACGCTAAAGGCAAGGGGATATGAGCAGCATACATGGTACATGTATTCCGGGGTCATGGATTTGGAAACTGCGAATCAGGAGCCTCATTTTCCCGAGGGGTTCAAGGTTCGTCCAATTGAGACGGATACTATGGAGCAAAAGGTTATGATCATGAACGGTTCAGCTGGGTTGACTGCGCCGGATATGGATATATACCGCCGTTTGATGTCCTGTCCAACGTACAATCAGGATTTGGACTTGGTTATAATTGACGAAGCGAATACAGTTGTCGGCTTTGCAAATATCTGGCACGACAACGAAAACAACATCGCGATTATAGAGCCGTTTGGAACAGCTTCTACCCATCGAAGAAGGGGATTGGCGACAAACCTCTTATTCGAGTGTATGCGCCGCTTGAAAGAAATCGGCGTCAGCATGCTCTACATTAATCATGGAGGAATGTGGACCCTGGATCCTGAACCGGATGACGCAATGCGCGTCTACAAGAGAGTCGGCTTCCAAGAACTAGGGAAAATGTTTGTATGGTGTAAGTCATTCTCATGAAGCGCTTGATTTAATGGACGGACAGTTGATCAGATTTCGACTGTCCGTTTATTTTGTGCGTCCAGGGCATAGGCGATCATCTCCAAGCTCAGGATGACAAGAACATATAGACCTTGACAGCAGTATAGCATGCAGCTTTTTTGTTCTAGTATAATGGAAGAGCCTGGAGAACGCATCCGACGCGTTCTCCAGGCTCTTCACAAACAATGAAAGGATATGGAATAAAACGAGTGCTTCTTTCGTAATGTATATATTGAATATATTGATTGAAATGTGGTGATTTGGATGAGCTCAATGGAAAGAATACCGTTGTATCAGAGGGTTCAAGAGTATATACGCGAAATGATATCGTCGCAAGTATTGAAGGCTGGAGACCGTATACCGACCGAAAAGGAACTCATGGAGCGTTTCGGAGTAAGCAAAATAACCGTCGTTAATGCCCTGTCCGGCTTGGTTAACGAAAGAATCATAACCAGGGTGCCCGGAAAGGGAACCTTTGTAAGTGAAACTGAATCTGAAATTCCGACAACATCTCCAAAAAGTGCCGTAAAGCCTATTCCTAAAACTAGCGGAGAAAGGGGGACGCGGTTGATTGGCCTCATTATGCCCAGCATTTATGACTATTTTACCATTAGACTTATACAAGGCATTCAGCAAGCGCTGAATGAGAGCGACTACCGCTGCGTTATCTATTTATCAGAGGGCGATATTGATAAGGAAAAAGAGGCGATCAAGACATGTTGTAAAATCGGAGTCGAAGGGTTACTGATTTTCCCGGTTGATGAGGAATTATTCAACGAGGAAATTTTAAGCATGAAATTTGCGGGGTTTCCGTTCGTTCTCATCGACCGTTACCTTCCCGGGGTGGAAACGCATTATATAGCTTCAGACGGCAGGCTTGGCGTTAACATGGCGGTCAATTACCTGTGGGAGCTGGGGCATCGTGAAATCGCCATATGCTCCGATTCGCCCATACAAACCGTTACCGTCCAAGAGCGGATCGATGGATATATGAATGCCTTCAAGGAAAAGGGAGCACTCATTAACCCCGCCCACATCGTAACCGGTTTTGAACTCGGAAATCTGGAGCAAGCAGAAACCCATCCATTGTACCGCTATATCAAAAATCGAATGGCAACCGCCTATATTACGCTAAACGGAAGTCTTGGGGTGAAAATCTATCAAATTGCGCGCCAAGTTGGATTGAAAGTGCCTGAGGACATATCCATCATCAGTTTTGACGACCCGACTTCAATCATCGAAGGATACAGCACGTTCACTCATGTTAAACAATTTGAACGAGACATGGGCTACCGCGCGGCTTACACGCTGCTTGAAGTCATTAACAGTGATGACGGGCACGACGGAAAATACTTTAAAACCCTCGTTGAGCCGGAATTGGTGATTGGCGAAACGACGGGAAAACACGTTCTCTTCACTTCATGATATCCACACCCGCTTATCCTATATATGTAACCTATCTACGAGTCCGATACGCTTTCCATTCGAACCCTGACAATGGAAGTGCTAGCCTGCCCGGACTCTTCTGCTAGGTCAACCACAACTTTCTCTCATAAAATCCTCCCACGATAAGTCCCCCAATCCAGTCACTTAAGAAATCAGCATACGCCCTTCAAACCATTGTTTAAACATATATTGAATATAATATATGTCTTACCAAGGAATGCAAACGCCCTAAAAGAAGAGCGTGAGAAGGGTGGGTCTTACCCCGTTTATGTATAACCTAAGAACAGGAGTCTCCTCTTGGCCAACAGCAGCTTCCTATATCATGTAACCCCCGCTTCATTATTTTAAAGAAACCATCAGTACTTTTATTGATCTGAAGATTACTTTTATCCAAATGAAGAAATTATGGAATGATTCCTACAGTATATTGAATATATTTAAACTATCGTAATGAAACCGCTTGCAGCAAGGAGGGGGAGGCAGTCGATAAAATATCGTCGAAAATCGAAAACCATGGGCATTGGCTCTGTACTTAGGCTATCGGTCATGGATTCGTAAAAATCCGATCCGACGAAGATGGAGGAGGTGTTCGGAGAATGGTACCAAAAGGTGTTGTTATTCCTGGATTTGAGCAGTTGAAAAAGAATAAGAAATTAACGAAGATATGGCAATTTAGGCATATATATTTATTTTTGCTTCCTGCGATCATCTGGTTTCTGGTGTTTGCTTACTATCCGATGTACGGCATATTAATCGCATTCAAAGATTTCAAGTTCAATCTGGGGATCTTGGGGAGTCCGTGGGCAGGTTTTAAATATTTTGAACAGTTTTTAAACGATTCCAGCTTTTACGATGTGCTGCGAAACACGTTATCCATCAGCGCTCTTAAGCTTATTTTTGGATTTCCGGCGCCATTGATCCTGGCTCTAATGCTCAATGCCGTCATGCACAAGAGAATCAAAAGAGTATTTCAGACGATTTCTTATCTGCCGCACTTCGTGTCGTGGGTCGTTGTCGTGACTTTGCTTCAAAAAATCCTGTCACCGAACGTGGGGCTTATCAATGACATTCGGTACCAAATGGGTTTGGATCCAATCTTTTTTATGGGAAAGCCGGAATTATTCTATCCATTGGTCATCATTTCCGACATCTGGAAAGGTGTAGGCTGGGGTTCGATCATTTATTTAGCCGCGTTAACGAATATCGATCCGCACTTGTATGAAGCAGCCGAAATTGACGGGGCTGGAAGGTGGAGCAAACTGTTTAAGATCACGCTTCCATGCCTTACTCCAACGATCGGCATCTTGCTTATCTTCTCCCTCAGCGGAATACTGAACGCGGGCTTTGACCAAATTTGGCTGATGCAGTCCCCAGCAACATTAAGCGTCTCGGAGATCTTGGACACCTATGTCTTAAAAACAGGCCTCCAGCAGGGGCAATTAGCTTATTCCACGGCCATTGGATTATTCAAGTCTGCGATTTCGCTGCTGCTCATTGTTGCTGTCAATAATATATCCAGGCGTGTGAGTAATGTATCGTTATGGTAATCAGCTGGCACTCAAGATAAGGAGGTGTGTGTATGGATGCGAGAAGGCTGACGCCAGCAGATAAAATATATATGACGCTTAACTATTCGGTGTTGCTTTTATTCTGCGCTACGGCACTTTATCCATTTATTTATTTTCTAGCCCTTTCTTTCAATGACGGCTACGATGCGATGAAGGGCGGAATCTATTTTTTTCCTAGAGTGTTTACACTAGAAAACTATGCAAAAGCTTTTAGCAACACATTGATCTTAAATTCGTTTTATATTTCCATTACCCGAACCCTTGTCGTAACGGTTGCCTCCGTATTTTTGACGGCCTTATTAGCCTACGCGCTTTCACGAAAAGGGCTGCCCGGAAGAAAATATATCGTATTCTTCTTTTTCTTCACCACCTTGTTCAGCGGAGGACTTATCCCGACGTTTATCCTGTTCCGGCAAATCCACATCCTGGATACGTTTTGGGTGCTGGTGCTGCCGTCCCTATACAATTTCTTCAATGCGATTATTATGAAAACCTTCTTCGACGGGATTCCGGAAGGTCTCTCGGAATCGGCCCGAATCGACGGAGCCAGCGAGTTGTCCGTATTTGCAAGAATCATCCTGCCTCTATCGATGCCGGTGCTTGCTACCATTGCCTTGTTTGTCGGGGTGGGCGTCTGGAATGACTGGTTTACCGGTCAGTTTTTCATACAGAATGAGAACCTGCAGCCTGCAGCCACGTTCCTGAACAAGATGATCAGCGAAGCGTCTTTCCAGTCGATGACGTCATCGTCGGGTAACAGCGGATCCGCGATTCAGAATATGACCGAAACGCAGATGGAGCTGCGAGGCGTAACGCCGGAAGCCTTGAGGATGACGTTCGTCATCATTATTACGACCCCGATCATCTGTGTGTATCCATTTCTTCAGAAGTATTTTGTAAAAGGCGTATTGGTAGGTTCTCTTAAGGAGTAGTTGGTATAAAAGGCTAAGCCTCTTATATAAAACTTCCAATGGAAGGGGATTGTAGGATGAGGAAGAACAAGCGCAGGAGTGTTCTTGGCATGATATTAATCGCTTTGCTGCTTTTCGTAACCATGACGGCATGCACGGGAACGGGCGGAAAAGAGGAAGCGGGGACAAATGAACCGGGTCCGACAGAGTCAGGGACTGAAGAAATAAAGCCGGTCACCTTGACTTTCCTCAGTGCTTGGAACGGTGGCGGAGCCGGTTTCCCGCAGGACCAGGAGAATAATCCCGTAGCCGGGCAGATCAGGGAGAAAACCGGGGTCACGTTAAAATTGGAATCCATTACAACGAGCGAAGTAGAAAAACTAAACACCATCTTTGCTTCCGGTACGGTTCCGGATATCGTTAATGCACCTTTCTGGTCTACGACAGGAGGAGAAGGACAAGTCATCAAGAAGGCGGCCACGGAAGGACAACTTCTGGATTTAACCCCTTATCTCGATAAATACCCGAATATTAAAAGACTTGTGACGACCGGGATTGCGAAGGATTTTGCCGAGTTCGATCTCAATAGTCCCGAATTTGAGGGCAAGACTTATCTCATTCCTACGGAGACCCCGGACGGAACCCCTGAGAGCATTCATAATTGGAACTACGGCCTGTTTGCCAGGGGAGATATCCTGAAAGCTTTAAATGTAAAAGCGGAGGATATTGATACGCAAGAAGAACTATATGATCTATTGGTCAAGATAAGAGACGGCGGTTTCAAGGATATTGGCGGGAAGCCGGTCATCCCGGCCGGTACCATGTGGAATGGATGGGATTACGGCCAATTCCTTGCCGGGTGGACGGATTACACGATTTCGGACTTCCGTGAAGTGGATGGAAAACTGATCCACTGGACGCAATCGAAGGATCATGAAGCCAGGTTGTTATACATGAGGAAGTTATTAACGGAAGGTTTGTTTGATCTTGAAGCCTTTAACAATACAAGTACAACAGCGAATGAAAAGCTGACGACGGGCAAGCTTGCCGTATTCGGAGCCCAGCCGATGTTAGTTGATTTACAAAAAACGCTGTATAAGACGAATCCGGAAATGCAATATGAACTGCTCGGGCCGATGAAGAATAAGAGCGGAAACATTCGAACGCAAGTGGAAAAGCCGGGCCGTTCCGGTTTCCCTGTCCTTTTCTTAAGCGCGGACATCAAAGATCCCGATGCGGCTTTGCGGTACATTGATTATGTCAACAGCGAAGAAGGCCGATTGCTGGCTTATTTCGGGATTGAAGGTACGCACTACAACATGGAAAACGGGATCCCCCAATGGATTTCTGATGTGAAAAAACAATTTGATGACAACCCGGATCTGAAAAGAGACGCAGGACTCAATTATCTTCCGGGAAGGTTCATCGGCGCCTTCTCCTCTGAAGTCACTTGGCCTACGCCTGAAGATCAAAAAACGGAGTGGCAAAAGCTGGAGGAGAGTTTCTCGGCAAGAATGCCGATCAAAATCATAGACAAAGTAAGTGCCAGCTACCTTGCCAGAGAGTGGCCTGAATATCAGGAATATATCGATAAAACCAGCAGTTTGAATTTCGATGAGGAATTTAAGAAAGCATTTTTCGCGGCGTCCGATGAAGAGGCTCTAAATATGCTTCATAGTGTTCAGGAAAAATTCAGAGCAGCCGGCGTGGAGGAAATGGCGGAGTTCGTGGCTCAAAAAGCTGCAGAACGGGATGATGTAGGGTTCTAATGGAGGAAGATTGAGGGATGGTGTGGATGGTGCCGCTCCATCTCCAATCACTTTCTTAACCTTGTTTATAACGCCTCCTCCCTTTGAAGATAAATAAAATTTGGTAAAAATATCAACGTTGGAGGGAAAACGCATGTTGAACGTTGCGATGCTAAGTAAGTGGCATGTGCATGCAGAGGATTACGCAAGAAAGCTGCAATCTCACGGTAACGTGAAGCTCACGGCCGTATGGGACGAACAGCCAGAACGCGGAAGGGAATGGGCTGCCCGCTTGGGAGCGGATTTTGAAGCGGATTTGGATACGCTGCTTCATAGGGAAGACATCGATGGCGTTGTGGTGGATGCCCCTACAAGCATGCATGCCGACGTTATGGTCGCTGCCGCGGAGGCAGGCAAACATATTTTTACCGAGAAAGCGATGGCTCTGACCGTAGAGGAATGCGATCGGATCTCTGCGGCGGTACGTAAAGCAGGTGTCAAGTTCTGCATTTCTTTTCCCGCCCTTACAAGATCGCACCAATTGTTTGCGAAGCAGCTGGTCGATGACCATATATTAGGGGACATTACGCTGCTGCGCATTCGTAACGGCCACGACGGTGCTCTGAATAATTGGCTCCCCGATTACTGGTATGATGAGAAGCAAACCGGGGGTGGGGCCATGATGGATTTGGGCTGTCATCCGATGTATATCGCCAGTTGGCTGCTCGGTAAACCCAAAAAAATCACATCCATGTTCCATTACTTCACCCATCGGGCAGTAGAGGATAACGCGCAGTGCTCCATTGAGTTCGTCAACAATGCGGTCGCATTGGTCGAAACGAGCCTTGTGACGTACAGAACCCCTTCTGCCCTTGAGATTTACGGTACGGAGGGCACTTTGATGATCTCGGATGATTCCGTTCGAGTCATCTCGAAGAAGCTCGGGTTACCTTTTTCCGGATGGATCTCACCTGCTCAACTTCCGAAAGAACAGCCGCTTCCGATCATGCAATGGGCAGATGCATTGCTTGATGACAAGCCGATGCCTTTTGGACTGGAGGACGGGACGAAATTGACGGAGCTGCTGGAAGCGGCCTACATCGCACATAAGGAAAACCGAACGGTAGAGTTCAAATAACGCGGGGGAGGGGATTCCATGAGAACCGTAAAAGTCGGGATTATCGGCTGCGGAATGATTGCGGGCGGGAAGCATATGCCGTGTTTGTCCAAGTTAGATAACGTACAGATGGTGGCCTTCTGCGACTTGAAGCCGGAACGAGCCGAGGAAGCCGCCCAAAAGTACGGCACGCCAGACGCAAAGGTATTTACAAATTATAAAGATTTGCTTGCCATGGAAGAGATTGAGGTCGTCCATGTGTTAACACCGAACAGCTCGCATGCTGCGATTTCGATTGATGCGCTTGAAAGCGGCAAACATGTTATGTGCGAAAAACCGATGGCCGTCACAGGTGCGGAGGCCAAAGCGATGTACAAAGCCCACTTGCGAACAGGCAAGAAGCTCACCGTCGGGTACCAGAATCGTTCCAACGCCAAGAGCCAGCTGTTAAAGAAGATGATCGCCGATGGGGAACTCGGTGATATCTATTTTGCTAAAGCGGTCGCTACCCGAAGACGAGGCGTGCCGACATGGGGCGTGTTTCTCGATAAAGAGAAACAGGGGGGCGGTCCGATGATCGATATTGGAACCCACTCCCTGGATCTGATCCTATGGTTGATGGATAACTATGAAC
>NZ_QLYT01000031.1:0-34140 GCF_003269305.1 Paenibacillus sp. MDMC362 | reverse complement strand
AAAGTGGTTCGTTTTACTCACTCGTTGTTCAGTTTTCAAAGATCAACTTCTTCGTTTGTCGCCAACGCTTTATCTCGTTAGCAACTCTTATATCTTATCACATCCACTCGATCATTGCAAGCTTTTTTTGAATTTAATTTTTCGAATTCATTTTGGCTTGTTGTCCCAAGCGTTTGTTTCGACCGTATTTCTTGGCCGGAAATATAATATACCATGTGCAGATCAAGAATGCAAGTCTTTTTCAAAAAGTTTTTTCAAAGAATACTTTCTATCTAATATAATGCTCTTGATGACACGTCTACTCGGTGACAAAACCTTTCTATAATAATATGACTAACTTAACCCTAGTTTCCCCACCGTCCTTTTATCTTAGCAATTACCCCTACCTGCATTGGCAGTCATAAAAAAGCGAAAGCTCCGGATAAATATCAGAAGCCTTCGCTCTATTTATTCATTATATAGTAGTATTCCGAAATTACTCGGCACCGAGGAAAGCGTATCGGACAAGGATGATCACAAACAAGATCCACATCAGCCAATGCACCTTAGTATCTGTGCGTCCGATCAACTTGCCGAATACCGCAAGGATGACATAAGCAATGATGCCAGCAGAGATTCCGTTAGCGATGCCGCCAGTGAAAGGCATCAGGATGATGGTCAAGAATGCCGGGAATGCCTGCATGAAATCATCCCACTCGATATCCCGAACCTGACTCATCATCAGCACACCGACAATTACGAGTGCCGGCGCGGTAGCAGCCGAAGGAACAACCAGAGCAATCGGAGCCAAGAACAATGCCAGTATAAAGAGTACGCCCGTAGTAACAGCGGTCAAGCCTGTACGTCCACCCTCGGCGACACCCGAAGTACTTTCCACGAAAGCTGTGATAGTACTTGTTCCAAGGAATGCTCCTGCGCTTACGCCGCCGGCATCCACGAGCATCGCTTTACCAAGCTTCTTCTCGCCTTCCTCTTTGTTCTTGAGGAGTCCCGCACGGCCTGCAGTACCAACCAGTGTACCGAACGTATCGAACAGTTCAACGAATGTAAAGATGAAAATAACTTCGATAAGACCAATGCCAAGCGCGCCCTTCAAGTCCATCTGTCCGACAGCCAGATTATCAAACGAAGGAATCCAGCTTGCGGTGCTCAGACCTGACAGATCGGTTACTCCCATCGGAATGCCAATCAGCGTCGTGAGCACGATGCCAATAAGCAGAGCGCCTTTCAGTTTCAGGACCATCAGGATTGCGATCAGGAACAGCCCGATGATCGCAAGCAGCGTATCCTTGTTCTCAACGAAATTCCCAAGACCAAGATTGAAGGCACCGCCTGGTACCGGATGAGTAATATCCGTTCCCGGGTTAATGGAAGCCGTCACAATGTTGCCCAGCTTAAGACCTACGATGGTAATGAACAAGCCGATACCGACCGTAATGGCAATCTTTAAGTTGTTCGGAACTGCAGTCAGCAGCATTTGGCGGACTTTGGTTACCGTGAGAATGATGAAGACGATACCGGAGATGAATACTGCACCGAGTGCGGCCTGCCAAGTAATCGCACCGTTCGAGCTTAATACAACCGTCATGAAATACGCGTTCAAGCCCATACCTGGTGCCAACGCAACCGGAATGTTAACGAAGAAGCCCATGGCCATCGTCACGAGACCGGCACCTACTGCAGTAGCGAAAAATACGCCTTCCTGCGGAATACCTGCGCCATCAGGACCCAGGAACAGATTGTTGACCAGCAGGATGTAAGCCATGGTCATAAAGGTCGTCAAGCCTGCGATAATCTCGGTTCTTACATTTGTTCCGTGTTCCTTTAGTTTAAAGAAACGCTCCATTGTAGAGATATCCCCCTTAAAATTAATGACCGGCAACATACAAAAAAGACCCTAAGGATAAATCCCCAGGGCCGTCGCTTGAAAAAAGAGCCGCAAAACAATCATTCGCATGCTGCAGGGCAGCATCCTTATCGAATAACCGGCTGCTTAATGGAACGCTGCTCCATCTTGCAGGCCGATATCTCGAATGCTGGACGAGTCCGCATCATTATATTGCCGCTCTTCTTTTCGTAGCGAGATCATTACGGTGACCTGTAGAGACTCCCGGGCCCATTCCCGGGATTATACGAAAAAGCTCGTTATTTGTAGTTGTCATGTCAGTTTCTACACATATTCTAGGACGAGAAGCCCAACCTTGTCAATAACAAAAACGAATATTGCGCTTGTCAATTTAAAGAAACGTTCGGAATTTGATATTCCATAACCTATTCATTCTAGGACAACCGAACTACATACGACAAAATACAGCCCAATAACAGGGACAATGCGCACATGACCACTCAAATCCGCTCGCGAGGACGCAGGGTGAAACAGGGATCACTGTGCTCCTTAGGAGAAACTTATGGCTATTTTACCAACAGCATGGTGGGTCTCACTTAATGCGTGGGCATCGTAGAGCCCTTTTTGCGAAAAAGGAAACGTAGCTCCGACTACGGATCTTACCTTTTTTTGCTCCAACAGGGCGGCTATTTCCTGAAGCTGCTGACCATTGGGATCCAGCCATATATTTTTGGCGGTTACGTCGTATTGTCTTACCAGCTCTTCATCAAAATCGCTGACAATGGATATGATTCGCCCGGTATGTTTCTTCAGCACTTTAAAGCTGTTCTTCTGGACGTCACCGCCCATCGTATCGAACACAACATCCACATCCGACAAAACATCTTCAAAAGGGGTCGTCCGATAGTCAATAATCTGCTCAGCTCCGAGTGAAGCCAGCAGCTCATGATTACGCTCACTGGCTGTCGTAATCACATAGGCGCCCGCTTGTTTGGCAAACTGGATAGCGAACATGCCAACGCCGCCTGCGCCTGCGTGAATTAAGACCTTCTCTCCATGGGTCAGTTCGCCATGTGTAAACAGCGCCTGCCAAGCGGTCAGTCCTGCGAGCGGAACGGATGCGGCTTCCTCCCATGAGATAGCAGCAGGCTTACGCGCCAGCAAATGATCATCCACCAAAGTATATTCGGCATATGTGCCAAAACGGGTCGTTTCCGGGCGGGCAAACACTTCGTCTCCCACCTTCCAATCCGTTACCCCGTCCCCCATTTCCGCAATCGTTCCGGCAACATCCCAACCCAAAATAATCGGAAACTCCCAATCCATCATTTGTTTTAAGTAGCCCTCACGGAGCTTCCAGTCTATTGGATTTATCGAGGTGGCGGCCACCTTAACTAAGACCTGATGCGCTTGCGGTGTAGGGGTAGGCACTTCTCTTTCCTGTAGTTCTTCCTTGCCCCCATAACGATCAATGACGATAGCTTTCATTCTTTTTCCTCCTCACGGGTTTAGGTCTTGGTTCAACCTCCCTTAACGCTCGCACCTGACTTTTGCACCCTAACGTATTATTTATCTTAATTCACAAAAGATGCATGCAATAAAACCAATGGCATTTACCCGTCCAGAGGAGAACGGTTCGGGTGGTACAAGTACACATAAAAAAACCTTCAATTCCACAGGTGTGGATTGAAGGTTTTAGGGTTTAGTACAGCTGTATAAAAACTATTCCCACTCGATCGTTGCTGGTGGTTTGGAAGTCACGTCATACACGATACGGTTAACGTTCTCGACTTCGTTCACGATACGGACGGAGATTTTCTCCAGCACATCCCATGGGATACGCGCCCAGTCCGCTGTCATGCCGTCGATGGAGGTTACGGCACGGATACCTACGGTGTAGGAATACGTACGTGCATCACCCATGACGCCGACACTCTTCATGTTCGGAAGGGCCGTGAAATACTGCCAGATCTCGCGATCCAATCCCGCTTTCGCGATCTCTTCACGCAGGATGTAGTCGGAATCACGAACGATTTGCAGCTTGTCCTCCGTTACTTCACCCAGTACGCGGATCGCAAGACCTGGGCCAGGGAAAGGCTGACGGTGAACGATCTCATCCGGTAAGCCCAGCTCCTCGCCGACTTTACGAACCTCATCCTTAAAGAGAGCTTTCAACGGCTCGATCAGCGTGAATTTCATGTCTTCTGGCAGCCCGCCGACATTGTGGTGGGATTTGATCGTATGCGCCGTGTCCGTACCGCTCTCCACGATATCGGTATACAGCGTGCCTTGAGCCAAGAATGCAAAATCATCAAACTTGCTGGACTCCTCGTCGAATACGTAGATGAACTCGTTGCCGATGATTTTCCGTTTTTTCTCCGGATCGTCTACGCCTTTCAGCTTGGACATGAAGCGTTCCTGAGCGTCAATCTTAACGACCTTCATATCAAACTTGCCGACGAAGGTTTCCATAACGCTCTCAGCTTCGCCCTTGCGCAGCAGTCCATGATCGATGAACATGCATGTCAGCTGATCGCCGATTGCCTTGTGAATCAGCATGGCCACAACGGAGGAATCCACGCCGCCGCTCAGTGCGCACAGCACTTTTTGCTCGCCAACGACTTCACGGATTTCACGAACCTGGTCCTCAATAAAAGTCTCCATGCTCCAGTTGCCTTCGCATCCGCACACTTCGTACAAGAAATTCTTGATCATTTCATTACCATGGACGGAGTGACGAACTTCCGGATGGAACTGCACGGCGTACAGCTTCTTATCCTCGTTACTCATCGCGGCGATCGGTGCGGATTCCGTTCCTGCATCCAGCTTAAAGCCGGAAGGCAGCGACACCACGTGATCACCATGACTCATCCATACCGTTTGTTTTTGCTCAATCCCCTTGACAAGCGTTGAGTTCGGAGCAAACTCCAATTCGGCTTTGCCGTATTCACGTTTCGAAGCACGTTCTACTTTTCCGTCCAGCTGTTGAGCCATCAGCTGCATGCCGTAGCAAATGCCGAAGATCGGCAGTCCCAGGTCATAAATGGCGGGGTCCACATGCGGTGCATTCTCAGAATACACGCTGGAAGGACCTCCTGAGAAAACAATGCCGCGCGGGGAAAGTTCTTTAATTTTCTGAGCGGACGTGTTGTATGGCAGAAGCTCACTATAAACGCCGAGATCGCGAATGCGTCGTGCTATAAGTTGGTTGTACTGTCCACCGAAGTCTAAAACGACGATGATTTCATTAGGCTTATTCATTACCGGGCCTCCCTTGATTAATGAAATTAATTATACGCAACCCTAATTCATACCGTCAAGAAAGAGAGGCTTTTGTTTTCATGCCAGTTTTTTGACAATTCGAATACATTGGCGTAAAAAGAGTACTTTTTCGGTACGGGACCACGGTTCGTCATCGTATGCCGCCCGCTCCCAGCGCTGCGCAAACTGCCCCAGCTCCGCCCTGAATTCGGCATCGGCAATCGACAAGGCATTGACGTATTGACGCATGGTCTGCCCTTTTTCCAAATCTCCAAACCTTCGCTGGAGCTTGTCCCAAACCCATACCGAGATCGATACGAGTCCCTCCCGCCCGCTTACCGCTATCGTTCTGGCCATCCTCAGAAAGGCCAAACTTTGGCGCACGGTCGGAATTTGATAAACAACCGCCACAAGGATGGGAAGAACCAATAGTAGCGCAGCCCCAAACATAACAGGACCGATGGCGGTTATCAGAAAGAGTACTTTAGCGGCTCCGTAAATCATGGAGTCCCACAGGCTGTTCCAGTACTTAAGCCCGGCAGAACCGGAATCGCCAACCAGTGGAGGCGTGGACACCTGCTCGATGCTAAAGCCCGGGGTCGGATCGAACAGCACCCAGCCTTGTCCCGGGAAAAAAACCTCAACCCATGCATGCGCATTCTTTTGGGCTACCTCATAACGGTCTACCGTACCTGCCACCGGCTCACCCGGTGCAAATCCGGTCACGTAGCGTGCCGGGATACCTTCGGATCGGAGCAGCACGGTCATCGTCGTAGCAAAATGAACGCAGTATCCTTCCTTCGTATCAAACAAAAAATAATCGGTAAAATCCCTGCCTTCCGGAGGCACCGACGTTTGCAGGGAATAGGTATAGTTCTGCTCCAAATAGGATTCGATAGCTTTCGCCTTTTCATACCTGTTCACAGCGTCCCATGTGATCTCCCTTGCTAAATCCCTCACTCTGAGGGGCAGCTGCTCGGGAAGCTGGAGGTACATTTCCTTCATATATTCAGGATCGTTGTTGGTCCCACTCCGGAGCGATTGCTCCTCAGGCTGACTATATAAAGTTTCTATGGTATAACCGGATACCGCCCTTTCGCCCTGCAAGGATACCGTCTCGGACAGCCTGTCAACGGCGAGCCTCGGTGTACCTCTCTCTTTGGAGAAATGGATCTCCTTTACGCTGGTAATAATGCCTCCTGACAGCACGGACTGGATCGGAGTATCTTGTTCAAAAGTCAGTGTCTGGACAAGCTTGTCTCCGGAAGGACGCTCCCAATAGGGCAGGATGCCGCTCAGGTCCTCCGACAGCTTGACGGGTTTGCGGATAGAAGGATCCGCCTCCCACTTCCGTCCATCATACCGGTTATACGTGTCTCCTCGCCAGTAAGTCGGTTCAGGCGACTGTGCGGTAAAATATAACGCATCACTCAGCGTTAACGGACCTCCCAAATCTTTTCCTTGGGAAGCATATCCGGCAACCTGGGAGGCAGGAATCGACGGTTCCCTGTTTCCCCAGACAAGGCCTCCCCATCCCGTCAGACGTGCCGCCATTTCGGACACCGTTAATCCCACACCTGCCGACGGCTCGCTAATAGCTCCTCCCACTCGGGTAATACCGGCCATCAGACCGGAAGCAAGCAGCACCACCAGACTCCAGCGAAGCACAGGCAGCCCGGACAAGCGGCCGGATCGAACAGGCTCAGGGATGTCCAATTCAAAAGAGGTTCCCTCCACGGTTTCCTGCTTCAGCTTAAGGATCAGCATCATACCTTGCGCCAGCAAAATGTACAGCACCGCACGCAGCATATCGCCATAGATGCTTTCTTCCATGGCCGATTCCAGCACCGCCAAATAAACCAGCGTCGAGCCGCCAAACAACCACACGGTTCGGCGATACAAAGCCAGCATATGGACCGCGGATACCATGATAGCCCAGCCGACAAGCAGAATGATCGTTCTCGTCTCCTGGCTTAAGGCAGTAAACTCCCACGCATTTCCGAATGCCGAAACGTCACCCGGAAGTGTCTCCGAAATATAATCGGACAGCCATGCCAGCGGATGGCTATATTCAAACAACCGGGCACACAGCCAGACCACCAGAACGGCGTTCAGCGGCAGCCATACCCAGCCCCGCAGCGTAAACAGTCCTTGGAGCAGCAAGAATAAAGCCCAGAGAAATAAGGTTTGCAGCATAAGATGGCTGCCCATGTCACCTGCATCCCGAAGCGGCAATAGCCACTCTGACAGCAGTCCCACAACCGGCAGCGTAATCAATATACGATGAAGAAGCGTTCCGTGGGTCAATCGGGAGACGAAAATAGGGGGTACACCCCAGGCTCCGGATATTCCGGCCTTCCGATGGCCTGCATCCCTAACGGGCGAGCTTCCCGGTCCGCTCATGGTCGGCACCTCCTATCTTCGTCGGCTTCCTATCTGTCCGCTTTTCATGCAAGTAAACCAGCCTTCCGCCTTTGCTGAAAAACTCCCGTGCCCACTCCGGCAACGCCTGATTCTCTAATGGACTCACCTCTAAGCCTGAGTTGCCAGCCGATTTCAAACGCTTTACACTTTGCGTACAGAAGATGGTAACCTTTCTGCTGCCCTCATTCAGCAGGTGGATTGCCGCGACAGCCGCTCCCTCATGAAAAACGCCCGTAATAATCGCCCAATCCTTATTCTTTTGCGATGGAGAAAGGAACTTCTCGAAGCTTCGGTCCCGTACAGGACCGTTCCCGGTTAGCTGAACGGAGGCAAACGGTACTAACGTGTCCTGATGCCCCTTGAACACGTCCTTGTGTTCGTTTCGCCGATCCTCTATCCCAGCCCCATCGATATATAGTTGATAGGGAACTTTGCAGCGGATGAGCCGGGATACAAATCCTGCCGCCGCAGATACCGCGTCTTCAAATGCATCCTCCGGTTTCAAGGCGTCAAGACCTGCATACCCTTGGAGCGATGTATCCAGCACAACCCCCTGCCTTGATCCATACCCCTCATGCGGCATGAAGGATTGCAGGCGGCCGAGCTTCGCGGAATTCTTCCAATGAATCCGGTTCATGGGATCACCGGGAACATAGTCGCGCACGCCCGATCCTCTCATTTCATTCCAAACATGGAAGCGTACCCGTTCATCTTCGAAGTCCATATCGCTTCCATGCATGGGCACTTGGGCCTCCGGCCACTCGGCGGGTCTTGGCAGCACAATTATGCCGCCGGTATCGCTTGGCATGTTCCGGCTTGTTCTGAACCAGCCGAACATATCGCCCCATTCCACCTCGCTATAGATCGAAGACCAGACTCCGCGGGGAACCTGGTTCAGTCTGTAGGTATACTCGAGCCTTCGCTTCATGCCGGGGAACAGCAGCTTACGGTATTCCCTGATGCCAATCCGGTCGGTTATGATAAGCCATGGCACGGGCAGAAGAGAACGATAGGTTACTTGAACCGTCATCTGAGCAGAATCTCCCGCCTGTATGCATGAAGGGGAGCTTGTATGCGAAATGGTGATTCGTGTTGGGCCCAGCAAACTAGTCAAAGCTCCGCCAAGCAATAGAATCGTGCTTACCCACCATACAAGCCGCAGCGATTCCCCGCCTAACCAAACATAAAGTCCCAAAGAAACGGACCAGATGGCCACTCCTCTTGACCATTCCAGCAGTCGGCGTTTCATGACGGATTCCCCTTCCGGCTTCGCTGGCGCGGCAGATCAAACCTCGTAATGATGGACTCCACCATTTCATAAGGCGTTATGCCGGCAGCGCGTGCCTCATGAGACAGATGAATCCGGTGGGTGAGCACAGGAACGGCAACGCGCAGGCAGTCATCAGGGATGACATACATTCGCCCCGTCAAAAAGGCGGCCGCCTGTGAAGCGCGGAGCCACGCCAATGTCCCTCTCGGACTAATCCCTAAGGACACACCCTGCTGTTTTCGAGATGCATCGGCCACACTGACCATGTAACGTTTGATGGTGTCATCCACAAATACACGGGAAACCATCTGCTGCATTCGTATGAGTTCGGATCCCATCATGAGGGGCTTCAGATCGTCCAGTCTGGAACTGCCCATCCCCCGCTCCAGCAGCTCCAATTCACCTTCCATATTGGGATATCCCAGCGATAATCTCATCAAAAAGCGGTCCAGCTGCGCCTCCGGCAGGCGGCTTGTGCCTTCATATTCGTACGGATTTTGCGTTGCCAGCAGGAAGAACGGGGCAGGCAGCGGATACGTATGGCCGTCCACGGTGACGCGCCCCTCTTCCATCGCCTCCAGCAGCGCGGATTGCGCCCGCGGCGATGCCCGGTTGATCTCATCGGCCAACACAATATTGGACATCACGGGTCCTGGCCTGAATACGAATTCTCCCGTATGCGGATAATAGACCGACGCCCCTGTAATATCCCCCGGCATCAAATCATACGTAAACTGAATGCGGCTGAAATCGCAGCCAATTAACGAGGCCACCGACTTCACCAGCATGGTCTTCCCGACTCCCGGCACATCCTCCAGCAGCACATGTCCTCCGGCCAGCAAGGCCATCATCGTTAACGAGATTTGCTCCTCATGTCCGACAATGACACTCCCGATCCGTTTGGTAACCCTCCCCAGAAGCTCGGGTGCCCACTCCGGGTGGTTCGCTTCTTCAGCATGAACGGATGAACTAAACAAGAACATCAACCCCCAACCTATATTCATAGATTATTAGATAGCGGTAACTTGGAATCTTGAATCTATGAACAGGTTTTCCAAGAAAGCAAGAAGATAGACGTCATTTGCTAGAAAAGCATTGGTCTGTCCTGCATGATTTATAGCGTACGGTCCGCCTGGCCTAATCGGCATCTACACGAAAAGGCCAGCCCGTTTTACTCACGGCTGGCCCGACTCATTTTATAATTTTCTTCTGGCTTTCATCGTTCAAGTCCGATTCTCATCGTATTAACGTTTCACAGCCTTAATCATTCCAATTCCAGATCCGGTCAAGGATCACAGCGGCCTGAGCACGCGTGAAGTATGCCTTCGGCTCGATCTTGCCATTCATTCCGTTCACGATGCCCGAACCTGCAAGCGCTGCTGCACTCGATTTGGCATACTCGGCGATCTGATCCCCATCAGCAAAAGAATCCAGTGACCCCAGTCCTTCCAGCTTCTTGCCGGCTGCCTCCAGAGCACGCTGCGTCGTTACCATCATGTCCTGGCGTTTCATTGGCGTGTCCGGCAAGAAACGGTTTCCTCCGACACCTTGAACGAGCCCAAGCTCTGCGGCGATTTGCACGTCTTCGTAATAATATGCCGAAGGCAAAACATCTCCGAACGCTGCCCGGCCTTCGCCGGAGCCCTCCAGCTCCAACGCGCGTACGAGCATAACGAGGAATTCGGCTCGAGTAATCGGGTTCAACGGATTGAATCTTGTTTCGGTCTCACCTTGAATGATCCCGCGAGATGCCATCGTTTCGATTGCACCGATCGCCCATGGCACATGCTTCAGGTCATGAAACGTCTTGAATGCGGAAGCGACTGCAAGCGTGCCGCCATGTTGCAGCGCAGCACGAACGATCCCATCTGCGGAAATATACCGGCTGCTGGAAAGCGGAACCCCGCGTCCGTTAGAGTCGATATGCCAAACCATGATATGATTCGGTCGTGCAAGCTCTTCCTCGGTGGGGGAATAAGGCATCGACCAGATGAGACGATGCTTGCCCTGTTTCCAGGACAAAGCCCGCTCGCCAGCAAGAATCTCTGCCCGGAACAGCGGACGATCGCCGATCTTCTCGCGAAGGGCCGCATCCAAATTGCCGCCCGGTGATTTCTCCAGACGCAGCGTTACGGTTTCCGTATCCGTAACACCAGCCCCCTGAATCAACAAGCTTGGCATTTCCAGCGTTCCGAACTCCGTTTGGATTAGGAGAACGGCCTGCGGATTCTCCAGCAGCCACTTACCCGGCAGCAGAATGTCATAGGACTGGGCTCCTTTCTGCGCCGGAACGTTAACAAGCGCCCGCTTCGTTCCGCTCGTTCCTGCCACTGCCTTTTCCAATGCCTGCTGAAGCACTCGGCCCGAGACTTCAACTATAATCCGCCCTTCATGGTTCCGGATTTCGAGTGAAGACGTGCTTGGAGCTGGACTCGGACTGCTTCCGCCCCCGCCCGCAGTTCCGCCGCTTCCTCCGTTGCCGCCCCCACTAGGTTCTCCCCCGTTTCCACTTCCTCCGCCGGGAGCGGAGCTCTTCTTAAATTCCAGCACGCCGAATCGGGTCGTGTTCTGATAGGATTGGCCTGTCGGATCCGACCATATGGCCACGCTGTCTCTGGTACCTTGGCCGTCTTCATCGTTGTTCACCTGAAAATCGAACCCGATCACCGTCCCTTTCTCAGGCTTGATCTTATCCAGGCGGACCTCTGCTTCAACGACATATCCGCCCTCGATAACCTTCGCAGCGGATTTGAAATTATCCTCATCCGCATGACCGCCGAAGGAACGTACATTGTTGAAGTTCATCCGGTACTGTCCATCATCTTCTTGGTAAACATCCGTCTTTCCATTATTCTGATCCACAAAAATCTCTACCGAATCCTGCTCCCATACGTTGGGACTCGCATCCGATAACAAGCTGTCGTTAATGATGGCATAAACATACAAGTGATTCTCATCCCACAGCGTCCGGAATGTGGCGGCCGCGCCGCTGTTCCCCTCGACCCACACGTCGGTTGCCAGTTCCCCGGCATCCTTCCAGATACCGTCGAATTCGCCGTCTACTGTTGGGGTGCCATAGCCGGCCTGGGCCGATTTCGGCGCAGCAGAGAACGTTAGAATGCCGAGTCCCTCCTGATCGCTGTCCTGGGCATGCCTTGGATCGCTCCAGGACACCACCGCTCCGTTCTTGCCATGCTCGGAGCCGTCATCCGAACCGGAATCCGTTACTCGGACATCGAAATAAATCTCGCCGCCAAGCGCTCCTGCTCCGTTTAACTGGAGGAGAGCTTCCCCTGCGTAACCTGCAGCGGTCTCGACCGTATTGGCGGCTCCACGCTGAATCTCGGCTTTTAGCACAGCACCGTTCACTACAGCGAATATTTCGGCCTGATCTCCCGGAGATATCGAGCCGTCCGACACGTCAACCTTGACGTAGACATGGTCCCTGTCCCATAGCGTCTTAAATTCGGCAGATAGCGAGCCAAGCTGCTCCGTCTTAAATGCCGGAACCAGATTCCAGGCGAAATCCGGTTGTCCGTCAATAACCGCCTTTCCCTCCACGGCCGTTCCGGTCTTTCTAACAACCGTTAGCCTGGAAGGATCGACCATCCCCCAATAGGCCGGTTTGGCCTGATACTGCTTGTCAAAAGGAAACGGGGCATCCTGCCGTCCCGTGCCCGCGGGACGGTCATGCAGCCAGGTATGGTCGTCAGCGATCCCCCAAAGGGTGACATTGCTGATCCAGCCCCCTTCCACGCCTGCATCGGTGCCCATTTGATCCAGCCGCTTCAATTCTTCAAACAGCTCTTTGTACCGGTAGCCTTGCTTGTCAAGCAGTTCCTGAGGAACGGTCTGGTAGGCGTCGGTATTGTTCGTGTACACCGAAACGTCCAGCTCGGTGAGCTGATTATCAAAGCCGGCCTCGCCGAACATCCGGATGGAATCCGAGATTTGCTGGATGGACGGCCCGCTGATATTGATGTGCGTTTGATGGCCCACGCCATCGATCGGAACGCCTTCCGCCTTCAGCTGTTTCACGAGGTTCAGCAGATAATCGCGTTTCTTCGGATTGTGCGTGCTGTAATCGTTGATGTACAGCTTGGCCTTGGGTCCGGCTGCATCTCGCGCCGCATGAAAGGCGGTCCGGATATAGTCGAGTCCCGTTATCCGGTACCACTGGCTGTCCCGCATGCCATCCGGACGCCCTTCGTCAATGACCTCGTTCACGACGTCCCAATCGCGGGCATCTCCCTTGTAGCGGCCGACCACTTCGTGAATATAGGCTTCCAGCCTCTGAAGGACGAGCGCTTTATTCTCCGGCGTGGCTTCGAGATAATGGCCCTGATCATCCTTCAGCATCCATTCGGCGCCTTGCTGATGCCACAGCAGCGTATGGAACCGGAGGTTCATGCCCTGATCCCTGGCATAATCCCTGATGAGATCCGCGTTGGTAAAGTTATAGGCTCCCTCTCTCGGACTGAGAGATTCCGGCTTCATCACGTTCTCGGCAACAAGCGAGTTGTAATGGTAATCCAGAAGCTCCTTGTGCACGCCGGACAGATGCTTGGGCTCCACGGCTGCCCCGATCTCGAAATAATCCGCATACACATCCTTCAGCGCCGGAATATCCGTCTGAATCGAGCCCGGCAGCGCGAGCTGAATGTCATCGACATAGAAATTGGAAAGATCCGACGTTTCCATGTACAGCTTCAATGTTTCCATATCCGAACTGAAGCCGAAGGTTCCCTTCAATTCCACCCACTCCGTGCCGCTCGCAGAAGCTGAGGCAACGGTCGTATAGGACGTTTCTGCTGCGCCCGCTGCTTGGTTCTCCATCGAAAGGGATATTTTGACCGGAGCGGCAGGCGCCTGCTCAAGCCTCGCATACGCTGAGACCGTATACGTTTTTTGGCTCACCATGATGTCTTTAACGTCTTGGCTGGGCCCGTTCCAGCTGTTCGTCCGCTCATGGACCCTTAAGCCGTAGCCGCCGCTATGGGCTGCTTCTGGGACAGCTTCTACGGTCTCCGAATCGCGTGGTCCCCAATCCATCGTCGTTCCGTCTTCAAAATCCCATACGACCGTATTCTTTCCCCCCGGTATCTCATTCCCCGGGTTCGGTGCCGGCTCAATCAACCGGACCTTGAATTCGTCCATATAATAAGCGGCGTCCGCACTGCTTGGACTCTGCAGATATACCTGCAAGGCTGAAGCGCTAGCATCGTATTTATAATGGCCTTTCACCTCTACCCATTCGTCGGCAGTGACATCGACCGGACTGCTGAAGTTCACATATTCCGGCTCGGCTCCGGTTTGCTGCATGGCAAGCTGAAGCTGCTGAGTCCCTTGGGTGTCCTCCTTCAAATGGACATATGCGGAAATTTCATAGGTAGCTCCTTTGTCCAGCCGGTTCGTGGCGGATAGATCAAATCCCGGTCCGTTCCAGTTCGCCGTCCTTCCCTCCGTCAACAAGCTCCCTGTCCCTTCATAAGCATAGGTAGCGGAGGTCACCGTCTCCGTCCCCCGCTTAAACCACCCTTCCGTCCCTCCATCAAAATGATGATGAATCACAAGATTCTGATCAGCAGACGTTTGGACCGGTTCAACTGCCGCCGCACTCCGGCTGGGCGGAATGAGCAGCAGGGACGCGATCAGCATCAGGCTGATCCTCCTAATGATTGTTCTCTTAGACACGAAATGCTTGCCTCCTCATTGGTTGCATTTATGGTCTGTCATATAGCGAAACCTGGATTATTCCTTGACGCTGCCCACGTTCAATCCGACTACGAAATATTTCTGCATGAACGGATAAACCAGCAGAATCGGAACCGATGCCACGACCGTTACGGCAGCGCGAATCGAAATCGGCGTTACCATGTTCACCGCAGCGTCCTGCGTCATCCCGGCTCCTGCAGCCACTGCCGGGTTGCTGTTCGCGTTCATACTGGATGACAGCAGCTTCATCAGCTCATACTGCAAAGTGCTCAGCTCTTGGCGGGAGGAGGTATAGATGAATGCATCGAACCAGGAGTTCCAAGCCCCCACGGCCACGAACAGCGCAATGGTTGCCAACACCGGCTTACACAGCGGGAAGATGATCCGGATGAAGATTTTAAAATCTCCGGCTCCGTCAATTCTTGCCGATTCGACCAAGCTTTCCGGAATCGTTCCGATATACGTCCGGATAACGATCATATTAAATGCGCTGATCATCGACGGGATCACATATACCCAGAACGAATTCAGCAGGTGCAAGTCCTTCATCAGAAAATATCCAGGAATCAAGCCGGCGTTAAAGTACATCGTCAGAATAAAGATCAATGTAATCGGCTTGCGGAATACATATTCCCGACGGCTCAGCGTATACGCCAGCATCGTGGTCAAGACCAGATTCAGCAGCGTTGAAAGCACTGTTCTTGCCACGGAAATCCAGAACGCGTCATATATCGTTCCCGAAGCGAATACCGCCTTGTAGTTCTGCCAGGTAAATTCCCTCGGCCAGAGATAGATTCCGCCCCGGATCGTATCATTCCCCGCATTCAGGGAAACGACGATCGTGTTCAGGAACGGATATAATGTGACAACGACAAGACCAATCATAAACAAGGTATTGAATGTATTAAAAAGGATCGGCTCTACTCTTTTTTTTCTGACGGATTTAGGCGCTGCGGCAGCAGTTGCTGGCCCAGGGCTGATTGTTTGATTTGCCATTATAGCAGCCTCTCTTCCCCTAGCCGTTTCGCGACTCCGTTTGCAATCAATAACAGCGTCACACTAACGACCGTTTTAAATATACCGGCAGCCGTTGCTAATGAGTAATTGCCTTGGGCAAGCCCGTACTTCAGCACGAAAATGTCAATCGTTTGCGACCAGTCGACAACAAGACCGTTGCCCAGCAAGTATTGAACCTCGAAGCCTGCTTCCAGAATGTGACCGACCTGCATGATCAACAGAATGATGATCGTTGGCTTAATGCCCGGCAAAGTGACATGGAACATTTTCCGATAGCGGCTTGCCCCGTCCATATCGGCAGCCTCATAAAGCGCCGGGTCGATGGATGCCATCGCAGCCAAATATATAATCGTATTCCAGCCGACTTCTTTCCAAACATGCGACGCCCCGACGATTCCCCAGAAGTATTTGCCTTCACTGAGCCATTGGATCGGCTCCTTGATGAGATGCAGCTTCATAAGGATATCATTGATGATTCCGTTCGAAGCCAAGCTCGTCGCCACAATCCCGGTTACGATGATCCAGGATAGAAAGTGCGGAAGATAGGAGATCGTCTGTACGGTTCTTTTCCAAACCACTTTCTTGATTTCATTCAGTAACAATGCAAGGATAATTGCAGTCGTAAAGCCGAGAATCATATTGATAACACTCATTGCGAGCGTATTGCGAAGCACTTGCAGGAAACTTTCATCCTTAAAAAGAAATACAAAATGTTTAAATCCTACCCACGTCTGTTCACTAAAGTCTCTAGCCGGCTTGTAGTTCTGGAAAGCCATGGTCCATCCCCAAATAGGAACGTAGGCAAACAAGATGATGTAAGCCATCAGAGGCACCGACATATAGATCAACTGTCTCTGTTCTTTGAGGACGGCCCAGGTGATTTTCTTGTTTGTCTTAGGCTTGCGGACGGCAGAGTCTTTGACTACGGTCTCTTCCATAAGTTTGTTCTCCCCAAAACCCTATATTTCGTAAAAAGGAAGGCAAGGAGCCTTCCCCATTCCGATTCATGTACCTTCCGCTGCTTTACTTAACAGACCAAGTGTCTCTTCTCCATTGCAGCACTTCATTAATCCGATCCTCGTAAGCCTTGATGTTGAGCTTGCGGATATCAGTGACGTACTCATCCCAGACGCTGTCGAATTCTTCCGGTTTAGCAAGAATGGCTTTTGGTAAGTACTTCGTGGACAACTCATTTTGCTTCGTATTTACGATTTTCGCTTCAGATCCGTCTACCAGGTCGACAGACCATGCCGGGTAAGCAATCTCGTTCTCAGGAGCTGGACTGAAGAAGTCAACATAGCTGTTGAAACCGTATTGGGCAAGGAAGTTCTTGTCATACTCTCTCAAAGCGGCTACCATTTCTTCAGGCTGTGCAGCGCCGTCTGTAGCGTTGCCGTCCGAGAATAAACCTTCCATTTTTGGTGCTTGACCGTGGAAAGAATCGGCTTTATTCGCGAGCTTCCAGGTTGCATCGGTAAACAGATCGCGCTGCTCTTGCGTTTTCATGAAGCGGCCGTCCTTGACAATGTAATCTTCCCCCTCGATCCCCCAGGACAAGATTTTTTGCCAATCTTCTTGAATCAGCGTATCCAACAATTTGATAATTCTGATCGCCTGCTCTTCGGATGCGTTGACCGTGATCCCGAAACCGTTATTGAGGTTCAGAGCCGGACGATCTTTGTAATGATCCCGGATGCCTTCATCAAATACAAGCGGAAGACCGACATATGTTCTTTCATCTTTCTTCTGGGTAATCAGCGCGTCCTCTGCGCTTTGGAAGTTCCAGTGCTGGTCAAACATGCCAAGAACTGCACCGCTGGAGATTTTCGCCATATACTGGTCAAAGTTCTGGGTGAACGTTTCCTTATCGATGATACCCAGGGCATTCATTTCGTTCAGTTTTTTATAATAACGTTTGGCATAGTCCTTATCGGCAAAAATTTCCGCCTTGCCGTCTTTAACAACTACACCGCCGTCATTCGGATGACCGATCAAATGCTGAGGAGCATTGAACAGGCCCCAGTTTTTCCAGTCATAGTTCAGAATTTCAAAGCCGATCGTCGGGGTACCGTCAATGGTCGGATGCTTTTCCTTGTATTGTTTAATGATGTCAAAATATTGATCCAAGGTTTTAACCTCTGGATATCCTGCCTCTGCCAATACGTCCTTCTGAATCCAGAAGGCTGGGCCCGAATAATAAGACGAGGTAACATCAGCATTCGTTACACCGTAATTTGGAAGATTGTAAATATGACCGTCATTCGGGTCTTTCATCATGTTCCAGTACTTCTCATAATGCTTCTTCAAGTTTGGCGCATGTTCTTCAATCAAATCCTCGAGCGGGATAAAGGCACCGGCAGCTGTCAGCTTTTGATTCGCTGTCATCATGTCCGGATAATCGCCGCCTGCAATCATAACGCCGAGCTTCTGGTCAATATCGCCTGCCAGGAACTCGAATTTGAAGGATGCTCCTGTCTTTTCCCTGATTAATTTATAAATCTTGTTGTCAGGCGTTGGTTGCTGGTCAGGCTGACCGATGAAAACACTCACCTCAAATGGTTCGATCTTATCCCCGTCCGTCCCGGGTGTTGTTTGTTCTGCGGAGTCCTTTGCTTCCGGCTGGGCCCCGCTATTCCCGTTTCCGCCCCCGCAGCCCGTAAGCACGATGCAAAGCGACAACAGCAACACCGTGCTGAGCCGAAGCCATGATTTTGTCTTACCCCCCATAAAAGCACCTCCGTCATAATGTGGTTACATCGTTGGTCGATACGCCTCTTCATGTAACCTTCCTTTATTTTAAAAGCGCTTTCAAAGGCGAACTATACTATAATTAAAGCATTAACCTTAAAAACTTTAGAACATCCTCTTCTTGAACTCATTCGGTGCCATGCCCCATCTTTTTTCGAAATGCTTAAGGAATTGGTTGTAGTGGGTGTAGCCGACCCTTTCGGCGATTTCGCTGTTCTTCAGCTTGTTCTGCTTCAACAGCGCGGCCGCTTCCTCAATCCGCAAATTATGTATGAGTTCGTTGAAGCCAATCCCATTCTTACGCATCAGCAGCTGGCCGAGATAGACGGGATGCAGATAAAAAAGCTCCGCCAATCGCTTAATGGTCAGATTCTCCCGGTAGTGCTGCCGAATATAATCGTTAATCTCCTGGATGATGCCTTGCGAATGCCGGGCCTGCTCCTTGAGAAGAAGCTCGATGCACTCTTCCCCGAAGCGCAGCAGCTCTCCCATCAAGTCGTTCAAATGGAAGGTTCCGTCCGTTAATCCAGCTGCATTGGATTTGGCTGCCAGGATTCGAGCTTCCGCACCTTCCGCCTCCCTCACCAAATCCATGATTTTATACAAAACATGGATCACCATTTTCTTCACGATCCCCGGCGCGATTCGCTGCTCCGCAAACCTGGACGCAGCCAATCCGGCAGCCTCGCGGTATCCCTTCTTGTCTAGGAGTTCCACGGACCTGATGACATCATCCATCAGGTTCGTGGGGTAACGATAATGAAACGGCCGATCCCGTACCTCTTCATATGAAATCATCCCGCCGTACGCCGGAACGTAAAATTGATGCTCGATGGCTTCCTTGGCGGTTTCGTAGCAGCGACGGATATGCACCAGAGACTGCTGGCCTTCTCCTACAGCCATAAACAGCCGCTGTCCTGCATAATGGCGGACCAGCTCGCGGATCGTGCCTGAGGGTACGCTCCCGTTGTCAGGGGAATAACCGTTCACCAAACCAAGCCGGTTCGATTCCAGATCGATGACATACTCCGAATTCGCGTGGGCTGACAAGCGGGCGACGGTTTCCTTGACGTCAGGAAACAAGGCAGACTCTGCTTGGATCAGACATACGTTCCACTCTTGATGGGCGGAGGATAAAACCTGAAGCCTCGACAGGCCGCTAGCCCTAAGCGGCATCTCCAAGAGCATTTGCATGATCAGCGAAACATCCTCTTCCCTCTTAGCAATCGCGCTCAGGCTTAATCTGCGATGCTCCTGCATCAGCTCAGCATGAATCTTGCCGAGCTCCTCCTCGGCTTCCTCTGCAATAATAGGCTTCAGCATGTAGTGATGGATGCCGTGCCGCAATGCCTTCCTTGCATATTCAAATTCACTGTAGCCGCTCATGATGGCAAATTTCACACCGCTATCCCGGTGATGCTGCTGCCAGGTTTCAATCATATGAAGCCCGCCCATTAGCGGCATGTTCACATCGGTAATGACCAAATCCGGCGCAAGCCCATGAATCATCTTCAAGCCTTCCACTCCGTTGCCCGCGGTTCCGCAGACGCTAAACCCCAGTCGTTCCCAATCGATCCACAGGGCCAGCCCTTCCAGCGCACCCGGTTCGTCATCGATCAACAGCACTTTGAATGGCATGGTTCTCCCCCTCTCCGCCTTCATGCTCCCGAGACTCCAACAGCCGGATCGGAATCTCGAATGAAACGGTTGTCCCTTGATTCGGGGTGCTGGCAATGTTGAAAATGACATGATCGTCGTAGTACAGCTCCAGCCGCCGATATACGTTTCGAATGCCGAAGCTGTTGCCCGAGAACTGCTCGTTGCGAACCGAGAGAATAATGTCCCGTAGCTTGCTTTGCTCAATGCCCTTACCGCTATCCGTAATGACGATGCGAAGATAATCACGGGCAACCGAAGCGTTTATGGTCACCAGACCCGCTCCATCCATCGCCTGCAGGCCATATTTGCATGCATTCTCAACGAGCGGTTGAATGCTCATTTTCGGAATTTTATAATGAAGCGCTTCCATATCGATGTTGAATTGATATTCGAATTTATCCCGAAAGCGGAATTTTTCGATTTTGAGATACATTTCGATAAATCTGATTTCCTCCTCCACGGAGACCAAATCCTCTCTCCAGCTCAGCAGTCTGCGAAGCAGCTTGGACAAGCTTTTGATAATATCCGTCACGTCCGTGTATCGGTTCTTCGTGCAGACGACCAATATCGCATTCAGGGTATTGAACAGGAAATGGGGATTCATCTGGCTCTGCAAAAAGTTCAATTCAGCCCGAACCCGCTCCATCTCCAGGCTTTTCTTCTGAATCTCCAGCTTGTACACATTGTTGATCAGGGAGTTCATCTTCGCTGTCATCTGATTGAAATTCCGGATGAGTCCGCCGATTTCGTCCCGGCCTTCATCCAGTTCAATCAAGTCGAACTTCTCGTTGCTCACCTTCTGCATATGACGTGATAAACGCTTGACCCGGTAATTGTAGGACCGGAGCATAACGGTAATAAAGACCGCCGCAATCAGCGTAACCACCGCTGCCAATACGACGGTAAACAGCTGCATATCCAGCATGGCGCTCGTAATCCGGCTCCCCCGGTTGATGCCGACCAGCTTCCAGCCCTTCACGTACCTGGCCGTTCCGATCGAGAACACATGTTGATCCTCTTCGTCGTATTGCTCCAGGTCAAGCTTCGAATATGCGCTGTACTTCCCTCTTTCATAACCGCTGCTGGCCGACATAATAATCTCATTGTTCTCGTTCACCAAATACATATCCAGGTAATCGCGTTCCCGTACAATGACGTCATAGATCTTGCTCAGGTCGATGTCGATGCGAAGCAGCTTCTCATAAGTGGAATAGCTATCAAAATAATCCATCTTCTCAATGACGCTTAAATACGGAACCGTCGAAGCCGAATTGCTTGCCTCCGTAGCCCTGTATGCCGCCACCAGCACCGGATGGGCCGAGCTCTTCCACAACGCATACCAGTCGCTCTCGAGCACATTATCGTTGATCACATGATAATTGCCGCCGGACACAATGGTGGAATTTTCGGTGAAGATGCTAATCCGCTGAATCTGGTTGTTAACCGGTATGTAGCTCGTTACCCGATTCCGGAGCTGCTCATCAAAGGTTTCGTAGAAGTCCAGCTGGGACTCATACTCGCGATCGAGCATTTCGTAAAGGGTCTTATCCGTACTCAGCGCATGACTTACAGCCACCCCGCCGTCGATGAAATTATGAATATCCTTCCTAGCCCGCTCCATCGAGATATCGAGGTTCTGCTCCTCTCTCTCCCGGATCAGCTCCGACATCCGATCCATAAAGATGAGGTTGACCACCAGAATAGGCAGCAGTACACCAATGACAAAAATAAGAAAAAATTTAGTTTTCAACGGAATATCGTTCACGAAATTCCCCAGCCTGAACATTCTCTTCATGAAGGCACCCTCCCGGTTTAGCGCTGCTTGCTTTCAACATGATTCTTGTAATTCGAGGGCAGAATCCCGGTTGTCAACTTAAACTTATGGATAAAATAGTCCGCGTTCGGGAACCCGACATGGAGCGCAATCTCGGAAACCTTCATTCCGCTCCGTTTCAGCAGCAGCTTGGCCTCCTCGATCCGCTTGTCATTCAGGTATTCCTTGAACGGCTTGCCAGCATGCTTCTTGAACAGCTGCCCCAAATAGGTGGCATTCATATGGAAATGTCGTGCCAAATCCTGAAGCTGAAGCCTGCTCCGGTACTCCCGGTCGACATACTGAATCACTTGAAAAATGGTGTTGTGCTCGTTAAGCTTGCTTAACTCTTCCAGCTGCGAAGCGGCCTCAAACGCGAGCAACCGCATATAATTCTTCAACGGCACTTTATGGCAAGCATCACTCAGATGACCAAGCTTCCTTTGCAGCCGGTTCATGAATAGATCCGGATCTCCATTCATTTCCGCGATTCTTCGACACAGCTTCAATTCCAGATCGGCCACATCGGCTTGAAAAGCCCTCAGGTGGAGGAGATGATCGGGCATGGCCGCAAAAATCCGCGCCAAGCATGACTCGATGGACGCATGCTCCCCCGCCATAATCATGGAAAGCAATTCGTCCATCCATCCGCAGGGAAGTCCCCGGAGCCGCTCGTCTCCTCTCGGTTCTTGGCAACAAAACACGCCGCTTCGGCCTTGGCTTCGCTTATCGTCGCGCACCTCCGCGCTTTGCCTGTAAAGCTTTCCGATCGCCTGGATTCCCTCCCCTGTGCCGCTTAACGCCACGATAACCGGCCCTTCAAGCTCCCGGGCCAGAGCAGACTGCAACTGCAGCGCAATCTCCATGACCTCATCCGGAGTCGAATGCTCGACATGCAGCACCACTCCGATGCTCCCGCTATTGTCCTGGAAGCATCCTAGTAAGCTCGGGGGCCCGTAATCGGTCATCCATTCGATCCAATCCACTCCCGTTTCAGTAATCCCTGTTTCAATCAATAGGCACTGCAGCAGCGGCTCGCCCTGGATTTGCATCGCATTGCTGGCTTGCTCGGCCAAATCAGGGCTCAACTCTTCCCGAATGAGCCGGTTCAACAAATAATGGACGGCAAGGCCCGCTTTCTTCCGGTAGCTGCGTTCAGCGTCTCGTTCGTCCTGGATCTCATGGCTGAGCTTGGCAAGCACTGCCTCGATCTCCTCGTCATCAATCGGTTTCAGCAAATACTCGGCGACCCGTTGGCGCATGGCTTGATGCGCGTATCCAAAATCATCATATCCGCTCAAAATAACGAATTTCGGAGGAAGGGGCAGTATCCGTTTGCTGTGCTCAATCAATTCCAGGCCGTTCAGGACTGGCATGTGGATATCCGTCATCACCAGCTCGGGCTTCAACTGTTCCATTAACTTTAGCGCTTCCGGAGCGCTCAGGGCTTCTCCGCATATTTGAAATCCAAACCGGTTCCAATCGATCATGGTTCGAAGTCCTTCCAGAACCCACGGTTCATCGTCCACCAGAAGTACATTGAACAATACCCTCGTCCCCCTTCATGATATGTTAGATGTAAGCGCACTCATTTTACCTTATACTACCATACTAGTATATCTGTGAGAATATACTGCAGCTCCTCTGCTTTATATTGGTATCCTGGTCAGAACACAAATAGCCCGTAAGCGGGGTTCCTATACAAGAACTCCGCTTACGGGCTGCTTAAGCTCGCCTACCCCTTAATTCCGGATAAAGTAACGCCTTCAATAATATATTTCTGCCCGATGATATACACGATGAGAACCGGGACGAGCGCAATGGAGGCCCCCGCCATCATCAGTGTCCAATCCGTTGAATACATGCCCCGGTACAAATTCAGCATCATCGGCACGGTAAACTTATCCGTGCTGCTGAGAAATATCAGCGGGTTAAAGAAGTTGTTCCACATCCCGAGAAAGGTAAAAATCCCGAGTGCCGATAAAGCCGGTTTGATTAGAGGAAGCATGATCCGGGCGTAGATCGTCCAGCGATTCGCACCGTCCACGATGGCAGCCTCTTCCATTTCCTTCGGAATGCCCCTGAAGAATTGCCGGAGCAGAAACACCCCGAAGGCGTTCAGCAGCGCAGAAGGGACGATAATCGCCAGATGCGTATCCAGCCATCCGATATTTTTCATGATCAGATAAAGCGGAATAATGGTCACTTGTCCCGGCACCATCATGGTTGCCAGAAACAGAATGAACAGCGGCTCCCGGAACGGGAACGTGATTTTGGCAAAAGCATAAGCCGCCATGGAGCAGGTAACCAGCTGTGAAACCACGACGATTATATTGATGTAGAAGCTGTTGAAATACGCACGACCGAACGGCAGCGCCGTCAGTGAATCCTTATAGTTGGACCAGATGAACGGGTCCGGAATCCACTTGGGCGGAACGACGAATACTTGCGACAAATCCTTGAGCGAGCTCAGCACCATCCACACAAACGGCAGGGCCATCATGCAGGCGCCCAGGACCAGCACGATATGCAGCACCACGGTGGACATCCTCAATCCCCGATGTATCATTCATTTTCCCTCCTTCCTAAAGGTTCGACCATCAGTCTTCGTAATGCACCCACCGCTTGGACATTTTCATCTGGAACAAGGTAAGCGACAGAATCATCACGAACAGGATGACCGCCGATGCCGTGCTCTTGCCAAAGGTAAAGTCCGCAAAGGCGGTCTCGTAGATGTGATAGACAAGCGTATAACTTGCCTTCGCCGGCCCGCCGGAGGTCATGACAAACGACTGGTCGAACACCTGAAAGGAACCGATAATGGACATGATCGTTACGAAAAAGGTCGTCGGGGACAGCAGCGGTATCGTAATATGGATCAGCTGCTGCCATTTGCCGGCGCCGTCAATTTCGGCTGCCTCGTAATAACTTCTCGATATGCCCTGAAGCCCGGCAAGGAACAGCACCATGTTGCCTCCCAGCCCCATCCAGACGCTCAGCAGAGCAATCGAAGGCATCACGTACCTGGAATCCGTCAGCCAGGAGGGGCCCGTTATCCCGAACCACTGCTGCAGGTACATGTTAATAAGGCCGAAGTCGGCGTTGAACAGCCACATAAACACAACGGCGACGGCAACGGACATCGTAATGTTCGGCATGAAGTAGATCAGCCGGTACAGAATCTTCCCTCGAACCCGGTTCAAGCCTACCGCTACCAGCATGGCGAGAACGATGCCTGTCGGTACCGACAAAATCGTGTAATACACCGTGTTCACCAGTGCGATGTGGAACTCCTCATCCTGAAGCTGGGACACGAAATTTTGGAGACCGATAAACTTCTTGGCTCCCATGCCGTCCCAGTTCATCATGCTGATGACAAAAGCCGAGATGAGAGGGACCAATGAAAAAGCGATCAAGCCGATCATCTGGGGAAAGATAAAAAAGTAGCCCCATAAACCGTCGGACGTCTTGCTCTTTAAGGTCGTTCTCCTCTCCGGAATCCGCTCCGGAGAAGGAGCGGCTCCGGAGCTTCCTGCAGGCTGCGTGTTCATTTCATCTCACCGTTCCTCCCCAGAGCTGGATCAATTCTTGCCGCTCTTGTAATCCTGAATTTTCTTGTTGGCCATATCCTGAATATCCTTCAAGGAGCTTTCCAAATCCTGATCTTTCAGCCACAACGCCTCGAACTTGGACGTAATATCCTGGCTAAGTCCGGGAATACCGGCCTCGAACGGAGTCAGGGAATACCCGATCTCACGCGCGTCCAGGAATAACTGGGCATGCTCCGGCAGATTGCCTTCCAGCACCACTTCATCCGTTCCCTGTACCGACGGGACCGCATTGCCGCCGCCCTGCAGGCGGAAACGTTGACCCTCTTTGCTTACGTACTCGGAGAAGAAGGTGTATGCCGCTTCCTTATTCTTCGATGCCTTGTTCATCACCATGTATGCGGTCGGGATACCGGCCGGCTCGATTTTATTGCCGGTATTGGTTGGCCATGTGACCACGTCATATTCAAGTCCTTGATTCTTCTTGAACAGCGGCAGGTACCAGCGGCCTGCAGCTACAAATCCGACCTGGTTGGACATAAACATGGCATCCCCGCCCTGCCCTTTGGGAAGCGTGCCGGAGAAGGTAATGTTTTTGGATTTCACGTTGTCGTACAGGAAGCGGAACGCCTCCATCGCCTTCGGATCCGAAGCCGCTACGAAGTTCCCTTCTTCGTCGTATACTCGGCCGCCGTTGGAAGTAACCCAGCTGTGATAGCTGTTCCAGGAGTTATCCAGCACGTAGCCGTACTTTTTGCTGTCCCGGATCTTGTCCGACATTTCCTTGAATTTGTCCCAGGTCCACTGTCCGTTCGCCTGAAGGTCGGCCGGCATCTCGGTGATCCCTGCTTCCTTCAGCACCTTCTTGTTGTACCACAGCACCATCGGATTACAGTCCACCGGCACCCCGAAGGTCTGACCGTCCCGAACGGCTGCGCCCCACAAGCCTTCAAAATAATCCTCCTTCTTGATCACGCTTTCCGGTGCGTCCATATACGGCGTTAAATTCTCAATGCTCTGATTCTCGATCAGTTTCACGACCAGGGCGTCCCCTGCATAGAAGATATCCGGGGCGGTCCCTCCTGTTAATTGGGTTAATATTTTCTGATCATATTCGCCCGGAATCGGAATAAATTCGACCTCAATGTCCGAGTGCTTCTTATTAAAGTCCTTCGTGAGCTCCTGAAAGCGGGTAAGCTCGCCGGGATTTCCCCAGGTCGCCCATTTGATCTTGACCTTCTCACCGCTTCCGGACTCCCCACCTTCTGATGTTCCACCGCCTCCACACGCTTGGAGTATGGATGATAGTAGAAGAATGATTGCAAGCAATGACCCTCTCACCTGTTTCCTTGTCATTTCATTTCCTCCATTCAAACCAGATTTGGACTCGCTGGTAAGCTCTTGTAAACGCTTTAATTATAAAATTTTGACAAAAAGCTTTTGAACGGATTTTGTTCCGAAAAAGTGGATTCTTTTCCGATCCTATGAAATTCCCATTATTTTCGATGCTGTCCCTGGTATTCCGCGGGCGTCATGCCTACCATCTTCTTGAACAGTTTGCTGAAGTATTTCACGTCATTGAATCCCGAGCGATCCGCCACCTCATACACGCGCAGCGATGTTGTGGAGAGCAGCTCCTTGGCCCGTTTCAGCCGCAGATCAATCACATAGTCAATGAAGTTATGTCCGGTGACGCGCTTAAACATTTCGCTAAAATAGTTGCGGCTTACGGCCACTTCGTCCGCCACCTCCTGCAAGGAGATCGGCTCGGCAAAGTGGGCCTTAATATATTGAACGGCCTGCAGCACGATCCGCTCATGCAGCGTGGATTCCGGTAAGGGGTGCCGCATAGCCTCCTCACGCAAGGCATGGAAGCCTTGGAGCACCAGCTCTTTCACTTCCTCCACCGAACGAAGCTTGCCCACTTCCCCGATCTGCGGAAGCGGCGGGCCGCCGGGAAGATGAAACATAGCGAGCAAGCTCAGAAGTTCCTCTGCTTCCCGGAGGACCTCCTGCTTCTTCATCCGTCCGGGCTGCCAGCGCTGCATGACCGACTGCAGCCGCTCTTCGGTTTTGACCATGTTTCCGACCGACAGGGCGGCTCTAAGGGCATGCATCTCGGAAGCAGACGTCTTCTGGGCCAAATCGGCATCGGTAAGAGGGAGCTCCTCTGCCCGAAGAATCTGTTGATCTCGATGGAAGAAGAGGCCCTCCAGGCTCTCGCTAGCTTCTCGAAACGCTTCCTGCAGCTTATCCATGCCGTTATATCTCCTGCTGAGCCCCATGGTGCATCGGATCGGCAGATGGATAGCCGCTTCGTGCTCTAAAACCTGCCGATTTGCTTCGTCCCCTAACGGCAAGCATACAGCGATCCGGTCCGTCTCCAGCCGAACTGCCAGCGCCTCCGGCACCTGGTCATACAGCTGTTCCATTAATCGCTCGATCTCGTCATGCCAATCCTTGTGCTGCACCCCGGTCGTGCCAGCCCCTGGATCAGACTCAAGCTGGAGCACGGCCAGCATATAAGCGCCGTTAACATTTCGTGCTTCCAGGCTGGCGATTGCGCCCGGCTCTCCGGAAAGGGCCTGAAAGAGCATTTTCTCGGCGGCCTTCTTCATATTCAGCCGCTGCTGCTGCTCATGCTCGGTCAGAATCCGCTGCATCTGCTTCTCCTCTTCCAGCTTCAGACGCATGTGATCAAGCACGGCAACCAGAGAGTCCGCATCGAGCGTCGGCTTGAGAATGTAATCGGAAGCGCCAAGCCTGATGCCTTCGCGCACGTATTCGAAATCGCTATGACAGCTGAGCAGCAGTACCTTTACCCAAGGACAAAGCTCCCTTGTCCGACGGGTCAGTTCCAACCCGTCCATGACCGGCATCGCGATATCCGTGATCAGAATGTCCAAATCCCCGTTTACGATCCACTTCATGGCCCGCTGTCCATTCGAGGCCTCGCCCACAAGCCGGTAACCGTATTTCTCCCAGTCGAAGGTCGAGCGCAGTCCCGTACGCGCGATCGCTTCGTCATCCACGAGCAGCACTCTGTACATAATCGTCCCCCCTTTGTCTCGCAAACGTGATTGTGACCCGCGTTCCTCCGTCTTCCGGGCTTTCCACCCATACCCCATATCTGCTGCCGTAATACAGCTGAACTGTCTGGTGAACATGACGCAGGCCGATATGGGTCATGCCATGCTTGGAGTGATCCTGCTCATAGGACAGCAGTCCTTTTATTCGTTCAGGCTTAATGCCGATTCCATTGTCCTCGATCCGCACCATGACATCCTGCTGCTGCGATGTTATCCGGATCTGAATGACGCCCCTTTCATCAAGCGGGGCAATTCCGTGAAAGATCGCATTCTCCACGATCGGCTGCAGCAGCATCCGGGGAACATAAAGGCCCTCCATCTCCTCAGGGCAATCGATCCTTAACTCGATTTGGTGGTCATAGCGGTAATTCTGAATGATCATATATTTGCGAAGCAGCTCCAGTTCATCGCCAAGGCGTATGAACACCCCATTGCGCTCCAGGCTCCCCTCCAGCAGATGAACAAGGGCCGTAACCGATTGATCCACGTCATTCGTCCGGTTCAGCTTGGCCATCCAGCGGATCGAGTTCAGCGTATTGTAGAGAAAATGGGGATTGATCTGATACCGCAGCGCGCGGATTTCGGCTTTTTTCTTCTCGGACTCCTCCGCGGCGATGCGCCGGATCAGGAGGTCGATCTGCTCTATCATTTTGTTGAAGCTTCTGCCCAGCTGACCGATCTCGCTGGGTCCTACATTCTTGCTGCGGACCGATAAATCGCCTGCCTCGCTTCTGCGCATCAAGCGGCTCAGGTGAACGAGCGGATTGCCGATTCTCCGCGTCATGAAATAACCCATGCCGATCGCTGCCAGAATCGATCCGAATACAATCCAGACCGTGAAGCTCCGGATGCTGGCGGAATCGGCCGTTAGTTCCTTCAGCGGCACCATGCCTACCACATGCCAGCCGTTGTTCAGGCGCGAGGGGATCATCAGCGTTTTGTTGTTGTTTAAGTTATATTCCGTCAAATCCGAGGGCAGCTTGATCCGGGACTGCCTCCCGTACATCGAAGGATCCGGATGATAGAAGTAACGATTCTCGTCATTGGCCACGTACATATACCCCGTGTCCCCGAACTGGACGTGGTTTAATTCATCGATCAGGACATCCCCCATAATCTCGATAAACATGACTCCGACAATCTCCCCTGTATCCCAGCTCCGAATCGCCCGACCTAGTCCGAAGACCGGAAATCCCATTCCCGTTTGCTTCAGGTAGGAGGTATCCGACAAGCCGAACCATACCGCCTGTCCGTTCGCCTCCAGAATCGATCGATACCATGGAGAATCCCACTGGTCCGGGATGGACATCAAGGAATCGGCACTGAGAACCGAATTGTTCCGCTGCACGTCAAACACGTACACGTCCAATATCTCCGGCGAGTTAATCATGATGGAGGTCAGCAGGTCCTTCCCCTCCTTCACCTTCAAGGTCAGGTCATACTTACTGATATTCTGATCCTCTAGTATGCCGTGAACCACCTTGCTGTTCAGCACCATCATGGAGGAGTCGTCCAGCTTCTTAAAGAACATGTTCAGCTTGTCACTGACTTGGGTGATGGTGAGGGAAGCCACTTTACTGACCTGTTCCTCCACGATCGAGGCCGATTTGTTATACGACAGGAACCCCATAATAAGAACCGGGAGTGTTGTGCCGATGAAAAAAAACAAAAACAGTTGAGTGACAATGGAATGAAGACGATGATATCCCCGCATACAAGCTCCCTCCGTTTCATAAAATGAAAACTGCGAACCTTTTACGATAGCGCTTACATAACTGTTTGACCTTCTTTCTTCTTCCTTTTCACCTTCTGCCTTTCCCTTACCTCCTTCTCTAACATCCCGCTCCGGAGCACCATGAAGGTCCTGCTGTATCCCTCGCTCCCGGGTGTAATCATCGTATTATGTTTTCATGTCGATGTCCCTAAGTCCATCTGCTTATGTTTGGGCTGCGCAAATAAAAAAAGAGATGGACCCGAAAATCTCGGGTCCATCTCTTTATATGTGGATATAATGCCGCCTTCTAGGCTTAGTAAGCCAGTGTAAACAAACCGTTGATGTGAGACAGGTAACGCATGTTACTTGCTTCTTTCATCAAGGTTGCAGGCAGACCTTTCAATTGGGTCTTGTTAGCGCCAATGGTACCGATGGCATCTTTACGTCCCAAGCTGCCGAGCGTACCGGAGAATACCGGTGTGAACGAAGCTGGTGCGCCGCCGTTCAATTGAGCGAAGATGTTGTAGCCGATCAGCTCGCCCATTTGCCATGCAAGCTGTGCCGTTGGCGGGTATGGACGACCTTCAGGTCCCATAACCACCGCGCTGTCGCCTGCAACGTATACATCAGGATGAGATGCGGATTGCAGGAATTCGTTAACAACCGCACGTCCGCGATTGACTTCGATGCCGCAGTTAGCCACAACGGAGTTGCCCTGTACGCCGCCAGTCCATACCAATGTGCTGGTTTCGATCGTGCTGCCGTCTTTCAGTTCAACGGTTGTACCGTCCATTTTGGTAATCGGCAATCCGGTCAGGAAGTTCACGCCGCGTTTCTGCAGGCTTGTTGTCGCGCGGTCAACCAATTCAGCAGGGAAGCCCGGCAGAATCGAAGGAGCTGCTTCAACACAATAAAGCGTGATTTCTTGTGGGTCGATACCGTATTTGCGAGCCAACTCGCTTCTCATATCGGCATATTCACCAACAAGCTCAACGCCAGTCAAGCCGCCGCCGCCAACCACGATGGTAGCGTCCGCTTTGTTTTTCGTTTTGCTGTATTCCGCAATACGGGACTCCACATGAGCACGCAGACGATTAGCATCGTTTACGGACTTCAGAATGAAGCTGTTCTCTTGCAGTCCCGGAATGCCGAAGAATGCCGTTTCGCTGCCCAGTGCGATAACCAGGGCATCATAGGTGAAGTTTCCGCCGTCATCGAGGGAAACCGAACGCTCATCCGGCTTGATTTCCTTAACGTTGCCGATGCGCAGGTCAACGTTCGCGCCGCGCAGAAGCTTGTCGAGCGGCAAAGCTACTGCTTTCTCTGCGATGTTGCCTGCTGCCAGACGGTGCAATTCCGTAATGATCTGATGGGTTGGGAAACGGTTGATCAGCGTGATTTTTGCAGCAGCACCAAAATGCTCGCGTGCAGAAAGCGCACTAAGCAAGCCGCCATAGCCTCCGCCCAAAATTAAAATATGTTTAGACATGACCATCCTCCGTTCTTCGTATGATTATGGATTAACGCTTGTTTTGTTGGTCGCGATCGTTAAGAACGTCCAAAAAAGCCTGAGCATAGCGAAGACCCTTTTGAACCTGAGGATCTTTCAGCATTTTCATCAGACCAAATACGCCGATCTGAGCTTGGTCGCCTTGAGCGTGTACACGGTCTCCGGCTTCGATAGCTGCAGATGCAACGCTTTTTGCTGCTGTCGTGATTGGCTTCGCGAATCCGCTAAGGGAAGCCATGGTGTCTTCCGCAAGCACGGGATCCGTAGCTACGGATTTACCGAAGTCATAAGCTTTAGTCATGACGGTCAGCATTTCCGTAAGTTTTGGAAGATTGTCCACGAGAGTTGTGAGGGATTCCTGAACCTCGGGCTTGAGCAGTTGTTCGAGCAGCACATCAGGACGGCTGGACGCCGCAGCTTCTTGGTTTCCTACAACATTTTCCGGAGTTTCGGACGGCTGTGGAGAAGATGTTTCTGTCATAAAGAATTGCCTCCTTTTCTTTAAGTGAATTCCCAAGATGAACTTGGCGACGATCGAACCGGCTAGCTTTAATTTTGGGATAACCGGTATCTATTATGCATCACTTACAAAAGTGCGAACTTATGGGTGACTCACTATCGCCAAAAATAAAGCAGGGGGAAACTTCCCCCTCCTTTATTCGGAAACAATCTTAGGGATTGTGATAAATATCTCTAAGTACTAGTCTATAACTTGTGAAGCATAATTACAAACATAAAATGCAATTTTCGACTACAAAGTTAGAACGCGATACTCGCTTTCTTCATATGTAACTCTTGTAACAGGGCGGCCGGAAAAGTCAAGTGCTTCCCGAAGCGGGATCCAAGCCGTACCGCCGATCAAATGAATATCCGAAGACACCGGTTTGCCCCCTGTTTGCATGGGGAATAGCAATCCACCCACCGGATCCGCTTCCCAGCGATTCCCTGCAAGTGTCACCTGCACCGTCTTGTTGTGAGACTTCCAGGTCACGCTTCCGCCGAGCCGCTCCACCAGGGAACGCAGCGGTACCATCAACCGGCCGTCCACCATTTTGTATTCACCTGCCGCGAATGCAGTCTCCATTCCTCCAAATTCCACAGCCAGCGTTCTCCCGGTCTCAAATAGCGCGGCATTGGCTGTGACATGTTCGCGAATCCACTGCTTTGAAGGCTGCGAAGCCTTACGTGCACTCTGCTGTGCACGAAATTGAACAGGCTGGACTTCAGTAGACAATACGTCAAAGGCATAACCTTGCTTTTTATAATAGGAAATAATCTCCGGCAGGGCCTTGACGCTCTCAGCATGCCCTTTACCGTCATGAAGAAGCACGATCGCCTCATTGCCATTCACTTTCGTGGTTGCCCCTTTGACGATGTCTTTAACCGGAACGCCTCGATACTTGGAATCGCCGCTGTCGACGTTCCAATCGAATACATGATATCCCCCCTGCTTCATGTATTGAAAATAGGCTTCATCAAAATGTCCGGCCGTCCCCCCGGGAGCTCTGACCAGCTGCGGCCGTTCACCCGTAATTAAACGAATGATTTCCTCCGTTTTCTTAATCTGCCCCCAGAAATCCTGAAAATGCCCGTAGAGCTCGTCATAACGATGATCATATGTATGATTCCCAATCACATGGCCTTCCTCATAGATCCGGTTGATAATTTCGGGACGGGTCTCCGCCTCCTTGCCCAGTACAAAAAATGTGCCTTTAATTCCTTCGCGCTTCAAAATATCCAGAACATCCAGCGTCAGATCCGATGGCCCGTCGTCAAATGTCAGGTATACCGTTTTGTCATTTTGTTTCTTATATTGAACAGGTGCGGCGTTCACGACCGATGTATTCTTGAATGCAGTTGTGACGATTGGCTTGCTGGCCTCTTCCGGCTTCACCTGTACATCCTGCCGAGTTACTGTCATTGGCGCCGATGCCAGAGGAGCCTGTTCCACATATATGTCTATCGGCCGCTGGACCTCAAGCCCCATACCGATCATGATCAGCAATGCCAACACGCCGAAAAATACCGCAATTGATGTTACCCGCACCATATTTTTCATTATCAACTCTACCTCCATCGTTTCTATGAGTTCGGCTTTCTGATAGATTATATGGAGGGTGTTTCAAAAAAAGACTAGGATTTGATATTTTACAACCGGAAGGGATGATAGAACATCCGGTCAGACAATAAAATGGTGCGGACGTGCGAGTCTTCTCCGGTTCTTCCGGCAATGTCGTATTCGCCACCCTTGAGGCAGTGGAACCTTCTTGGGGCAATGCCGTGAACGCGCTAAAAGCCCTTGTGACTGGGCCCTGGAATCGACGGGGACTCAGGCGAATGACGGCAACAGGGCATGGTACTCCCAAACAGCTCGATTCTCCTGGATTAGCGGTATTTGATGATATTCGAGGACTGTGGTTCCGGTATTCCTTTGTTTTCTGCCCTTTAATGGAGGTATGAGGACATGAGATCCGGCCCCGAAAGTGTCTCGGTTGGAAGTCTGCTCACGAATCGTTCATGGCAGAG